>NZ_CP049869.1:1577500-1877500 GCF_011300455.1 Sphingomonas piscis | reverse complement strand
ACACATCACAGCTATCCTAGAGACCGTGAGTTCAGGACCAAACGTCGAAGGTCGCACTTACACCAACTCCAAACCTGCCGATATATCCTCTCTAGGGATCAATGTTTTCTGGCCACTGCACAGCTCCTCCCCCGACACGGCAGAGGTCAGTTGACTAAGTGGGTTCTTGATTGCTGGCAGGTATCACGCGGGTTTTATCGCTATTAGGTTGTGTGCACGTGAAGGCTGGGCGCAGCTTCGATCGGCGATGTTCCGGCGCTCCTTGTCGTTACCGTCGTTATTTCGCCCGCTAAATGGCTGACACAGCGTAGCTCATCTGGGCAGAGGCGCTCACGAACGTATCGTTCGCATCGCAAATTTAGCTGCACCGGGGGGTGCTCTATTCCGACCATTAGTATGACGGTGCCGCAGTATTTGCGGCTCGAAGCCGTTGTGGCCTCAAGGCGCGTAAGTATTCGGCCCAAGTCTCACGCCGTCTTAACTTTGCTTCTCCTTCGCCCACGTCATCTTCCGGTGGGCGTTGATGACATCATAGAAGTGCTTTGGCCCGACCCTGACACCCAGCCACTCGCCACTTCGGAGTATATTCACAATTATGTATCATTTCTCCGCCGCGTGGGTGTCCGCCGTAGAGGTTCAGCGAGGGCGGGGGTCGCGTATTCCCGAACGTGCTCGCGGGCACTCTTCAAGCGAGTTGGTCTCCATACGGCAGATGCGGATGTGGGGCTTGCTGTCTAGCGCCTCATCACATCGATAAACAGCACGATACCAAAGAGAGCGAAGTTGCCTAAGCGATGGAGCCCGTGCGCTTAGCTTACAAGAGTTTGCAGCGATGAGCCTGCGTACGTTCTATTTATCGAGCTAGATTGATCGTACTATTCGTCAGTCGTAACTATAGTGGCTTAGGCTATTCAGAAATGAACAAGGCGGCGCCTCCAATCGCTGGAGGCACCGCCTTGAAACTTGCTGAAAGCTCTTAGGCGATCTGCAGGCGCGCATCGCTCTTCGAACGACGGCTGCGGCGCATCGCCGCTCCGATTCCGCCAAAGCCAAGGAGCATCATACCCCAGGTTGCTGGCTCCGGGACCGAAGCAATTACGCCGTAATTATCGGTTTCGAGAGAGTTGGCATCCGATTGCAGGCGGAGACCAGTGATAGTAGCACCTGCATCCGCGAAAAACGTCAACCGGCCATTTGTGCGCCCGGCAGTCTGATTACCATCAGCAATATTACCTGCGTTGATGATATCCTGGCCTGTAAACTGAACCGACGAAACCATCGCTCCAGTCAAGAAAAGCGTGAACAGGTTGTAAGTGTCGGCCGAGCCGAAATCGAGCCCGAGCTGAGAAAGGCCGCCACCGGAAAAACCACTGAAATCAAAATCGGCCGTTTGGCCGCCGAGAACGCTCAGATACGGATCACCTTGGCCGCCAACAGCTGGGTCTGCGCCGTTGCCATTGCTGCCCGTCATCACAACTCCACCGACAACTCCGCCGTAGGTGGTCGCATCGCCATCAAAGGTCGCGAGAGAAACCTCGCCTGCACCAAGACCACCTGTACCCTCGTTGAAGGTCAGTGTAACTTGAGCTTGCGCCGCGGTGGCGCTCATCACTGTGGCCGCAGCCGCAAGCAATGCCTTTCGAAGTGTGATCATCGTCGTTCCCTCTGTTAAGTGCTGCGGCTTACCAAAAAGGAGCCTGGCGCGACTCGTAAATAAATTATTAACCGATGAATCGCAAGGAAAGTTATTCCGTGAAAAAACTTCAGCTTAGATGGAAACCGTGCCGACTCACTTTTATTCACGGTGGGCACAGGGCTTGAGCCCTGCCCAGCAGAGATGTCGACTCGGCTATTTGCTAGCAGACTGGACGATCCGCCGGGTGTTGCCTTCAAAACAGGTGACCTTGCGCTCAGGTTTAGAGCATTGAAGCCACTCGACTCCAGCGAGCAGACTTAACTAAACGAGCTCCTCCCCGCCTGAGCCCGACGCATAACTTTCACCGGGAAATGCTTTTCAAAATCTGGGCGCTTGCTTGCATCTTTCCGGCGCATTCTTGCATCAATGACCCCGCCGATTGTGGAGTGATTAACCTGCGCTCTCGTGCGACAGCCGCCCGGAGCTGGGTACTGGTGAACCGCCCATCGATGCGCCCGAGATAAAATATCGCGGCAGACTGAGCTACCTTCTTGGCAGCCTCGTTATTTGCCTTGAGACCAAAGGTGTAACTGAGAACGAGGCAACGAACATCGTTCACAGGCGGTCCCTTCACTGGAGTCTCAGCAGTTGCGAACGACGCGCTCAAAGCAAAAGCCAGCTCCAACAACATCGACCCATCTCCTTCCCGAGAATGCGCAGTAGACGCCCGAACGCGGCCCCGCACAAGCAAAACCGGTGAGCGGAAGGTTGTTCTTCAAGCGGGACAGATTTGCATTGCCTAGAGGGCTTTGGCTCAAAGATTTGCTGTGCAGGGTAGCCTGCTCTGACTTATCCCCGACATTCACTGGCCAACATCAGACACTGTTCGATGTTCTGGTGGATGTGTCTAAGAACCAGAGCAATCACCCAGCTCCCACGCAGTAGAGGGAGCAACCTACATGATCACGCAGTCACCTGGATCCGCGATCCGCGAGCCTGATCCACAGCAATCGTTCGACCTGGCCGCGGCTGAGCAGCCTGTATCGGCCCACTGGCCAATGCTTGGCTCCTTGGGCTTGTCCCCGGGCCAGCTTGCAGCGAGGCGCGAGAGCATCGGCGGCTCGGATGCCAACATCATCCTGTCGGGCGATCCGAAGCGTGTTCTGGAGCTGTGGGAGCAGAAGACCGGTCAGCGCGAGCCTGAGGACCTCAGTGCCAAGCTGCCGGTGATGCTTGGCTGCTGGACCGAGCCGTTCAACCGGCAATGGTATGAGCAGGTCAGCGGCGAGCGGGTCGTGTTTGCCGGCATGACCATGACCTGCCCGACCTATGGCTGGCGCACCTGCACGCTGGATGGGCTGGTGGAGCGAACGGGCGCCGTGTGGGAGGCCAAGCACACGGGCGCGTTCGTGAAGGGCGAGGAGGTGCTGGAGCGCTACATGCCCCAGCTCCAGCACAACATGGCGATCGCAAGGGTCGACCGTGCGATCCTGTCGGTCATCTACGGAAACCACAAGCACGAGGTGATGGAGGTTGCCGCCGACTGGCTCTACCAGCTCGATCTGCTTGAGGCAGAAGAAGCGTTCTGGAGCGCGGTGGTGGATGGCACGCCGCCGGTGGTGGTCGCCCCTCCCCCGCCGCCACGCGTGTTCGGCTCCCGCGAGATCTGCCTCCAGGGCAACAATGCCTGGGCAGCGGCAGCCGACGACTGGCTGCAGCACAGGACCGCTGCGAGGCTGTTCGGAGAAGCTGCATCCGCGATCAAGGGCATGGTTGATGACGATGTCGGACGAGCGTTCGGCCATGGTGTTGAAGCGAAGCGATCGAAGGCCGGTGCGCTGACCATCCGCGAGCTTGTGCCGTGAGCGGGGCCCTCGTGTACCAGGCGATCAGCGGCGTTGCTGCCGATCTTGCCAACCTCGGGCTGGCCAAGTCGATGATCAACACCGACGATGGCTATGGCTATCGCTCGATCGACCAGCTGATGAACCGGCTGGCGCCGATCCTTGCCGTGCGCAAGCTGTGCATCCTCCCCCGGGTGCTGGAGCGGACGTCGGCCGAGCGCAGGCAAGGCGATGACCTTCTCACCAACGTCACGTTGAAGGTCGCCTATGACCTGGTCAGCCCCGAGGATGGCTCAAGCCATACGGTGGAGGTCTATGGCGAGGCCCTCGACCGCAGCGACAAGGCGACGCCCAAGGCACTCACCGCTGCCTACAAGGCCGCCATGCTGCAGACGTTCTGCGTGCCGGTGGCCGGCATGGAGGATGCGGACGCAAGCTCGCCAAGGCTGAACGGCGCCGCGTCAAGCAAAGAGGCAACAGCCGTGCATGACACTGAGCCGCCGCAGGGCTGGCAGCAATGGTCAGCGGACATCACGGCGCTGATCGCCAGCTGTGAGAGCATCGAGGCACTGGAGCGGCTGCAACATACGCATCGGCCGCTGCTGCGGCGGCTGAGCCGAGCATGGCCCGAGCTCTATACCGAGCTTGGCAAGGCGTTCGCAGCGCGACGGAGCAACGTCGGCTCCACTGAGCCCAGGCCTAAAACATCGGAACGCCGCTCCTCGCGCACCCGCAAGGGACGGCCCACCCCACCTACCCCCAGGACGAGCAAGGCCAATGGCCCGGCTGCCCCGCTACATTAAGCGCGTAAAGGCACCCTCACCTGAGCGTTCCTGCCCCGCGCACCGCGCCTGGGTGCGTCGCCACGCCTGCTCGGTGCCCGGCTGCGCCAACCACCCCTGCGAATGTGCTCACGTGCGCCGCGGCACCGACGGCGGCACGGCGCTCAAGCCCTCCGACCGATGGGTGATTAGCCTCTGCCCCGATCACCACATGGAGCAGCACCGGATCGGTGAACCCGCGTTCGAACGGAAACACGGCATCTGCATGGCAGAGCTGGCGGAGGAGTTTGCGAGAAGGTCACCGCATTGCAAACAACTTTGCCGCACCAGCGGCTGAGGCAATCAGCAATGCTGGTGGTATCAGGAATGACACCCCATTGCGGGTTGGAGTGACTCGCCGAAGCGGTAAACTCCTACAGCTTGTTCCACGATCTCTCCATAAATCTACGCGTCAGCGTTCACCGTAGGCTGGTTCAACGAGATGAATTAGCCGTGCAC
This sequence comes from Sphingomonas piscis, assembly GCF_011300455.1. Taxonomy (NCBI): domain Bacteria; kingdom Pseudomonadati; phylum Pseudomonadota; class Alphaproteobacteria; order Sphingomonadales; family Sphingomonadaceae; genus Sphingomonas; species Sphingomonas piscis. The sequence goes on along the minus strand of NZ_CP049869.1, from coordinate 1,872,740 downwards.
TCAGAAGTGACTGGGAAGACGCCGTCGCTGTCCGGCCACCGATCAGCTTGCTCGTTCCTTCCTCAGGCCTCTACGTCTGGCGCATTTGCGTCCAACTTCGAAAATTTCCGCTTTCGGCCCATTGCAGACGTTCATTCAACTGTGCGCTCGACGAGGCGAACTCCTCTGGCGTAACCTGATCGATCGGAAATCGAAGCAATCCGCAGCACCCTCGAGCTCCCGCCTCAATAGGGTACTTCGCCGACGACATTACCTGCTTGAGCGTAGCGACAAACAAGTATGTCTTCTCTGCGCCCTTGTTTGACCGCGCATCCAACGTGCCGAGTCCGACGCCACATCAGCTGAGTGTAATGTCCGACATCAGCAAAGTTGCCGGTTGTGCTGTTTTCAGGAAAACGACCGGGACGATAGACCGCCTTCTCGCGCACCCACCCTTCTATCATTCGCTCTGGGGTGAAAGCGCCTGAGGAACCCGCCCAGAGGTTCTCGCCGTGAACAGTCTGATCTGCGTGGCGGAACTCACCAGACCGACTTAGCTCATCCGCCCATGCCTCTGCTTCTAGCGCCAGATCGTTGCTCCATTGCAGCGGTGGCACGCCGGCAGCCTCTCTTTCTCGGTTCTGGGCCGCCAACAGCCGACTGTTCACATCGTGAACCTCTAAGTTGTTTGTTGCTGCCGCAGAGCGCGGATCAAGTAGGCATGAACCAATTAATGCCAGGACCCACACGAGCCTTCTCGAAAACATAAAACACGCCTCCAGACGAGGTGCGGCTACGTCCCGAATGTCGGCCGAATACGACGAGCCGAGCTGCGGATTGTGGCAATTGTTTCCACGAGCAGGAACGGCCCCTGCTGATCCGGCATTCTTTGCGCCGTCCAGGGGATCAGCCGACCTCGGGTCAGGATGAGCTCAGTCAAAGGCCGCCTCAGGATCTTAGCAGATTTGAGTTCAGCGGTGGTAATCTACTGTCGCCTAAGCCGTCGCACGCTTTAGTAGATGCGAATATTTTTCGAAGGTAACTCACTGCAGATAAAGCAAATTTATCCATGGCTGCCAGGAAGGTGAAAATTTCGTTAAAATTTCTTCGAATATTGGGCTAGGGGCCGACGCCAAGGGGGGCTTGTTCTAAAGGGACTAAGCTCATGGGACGCAAATTGCTCTTGGCTACAGCCGCCGCATTGACTTTTATCGGCGCTGCCAGTGCCAACGCTCAGGTCAATGTGACGTTTGACGAAGGTAACGGTGGACTTTCAAGTGGGGAGGTTTCTCTCGCCACCTTTGATCCAGGAAGCACCGGCGGCGTCACGGGTGGGTTCCACGTCTTGACCGGCGACGTTCCTGGCCTTGGGGCTGATCCTGCTGTGGGCGGACAAGGTGATCCGTATCTCGCCGTCTTCGGTGGAGAGACAGCAACTTTCGACTTCACCAGCTTCGCGGGTGGCGGTCTGTCCCAGTTAGGGCTCGACTATGGCTCGGCTGATGCGTTCAACATCTTCACGTTGTTTCTAACCGGTGGGCTGGTCAGCTCTGTTACGTTCAACGGTGACGACATCGTCGCGCTTGGAAGCGCAGACGGAGATCAGTCATCGCCCCGCACAAACGGCCGTCTCACCTTCTTCGCGGACGCGGGCACAACAATCACGGGACTTAGCCTATTCTCAGGCGGCAATTCGCTTGAAACGGACAATTACGGGGTAACCTCCGCAGTTCCTGAAGCCGCTACCTGGGCAATGATGCTGCTCGGCTTTGGCGGAATAGGGTTCTCGATGCGCCGTGGCCGTCGGTCATCACGCGGTGGCCTGCTTCAAGCTGCTTAACGCTCACAAGTTCAGCGTAGAAGTTGCAACGCCGCTAGTCGAAAGACTGGCGGCGTTTCGCATTGAGCAGACATGCAGCTCCGAGACGACGTGCAGCCGACCCAGCGGCGAAAGCTCTTTATTCGTTGCGGACACTCGCCTTCAAAGAATGTCACCGAGCTAGGCAGCAGAAAAAGACAGGGCAGTGGCATCGAAGCTAGACAGCCCATCACCGCCACGCGGCGTCCAAGGTGCCCAGCCGCATTGCACCTCAGCCAATCCGCTGGCATTCCGCACCTTAGCGAAGAGAGAGGACTACACTCGACGTGGCAAGAACTGGACGACCGCCCAGCTCGTTTCACCTCAACCCCTCTTTGTCGACCCATCCTGGACCATGGCTGAAAAGAGAAGTGGTAGCTCGCTACGGGCTGACAGACACGGCGATCGCCAAGCACCTGCGCGTGTCCCGCGTGATCTTAAGCAAGGTGTTCAACGGCAGGGTTACTCTGACGCTGGACATGGCGGTCAGGTTTGAAATGGCGTTTGGGGTCTCTGCTGAGAAGATAATGGCGATGCAGATCGAACATGATCTGGTAGGAGTTCGCGAACACCACATGCAACTGGACATCAAGCGTTTACCGGAGCCTGATCAAGGCCTCCCCCATTACCGTCATCGCAATTAAGGGCAGAGCAAAGTGCAAGCAGGCTGACTTTAGCCTGTCGTGACCGCACTTCCCTCGTCGCCCTGCTGGTCACCTTCGCGCTGCCTCCTGATGTCTGCTTCGCGTTCCCTCACCTTTTCAACAAACCGTTCGAGCACCGAGGCCGCCTCCGCCTGAATGGCTCGAAGAGCGATAACGCTCTGCGGCTTCGCCTGAATGAATCGGGCTCCTGAGAGCAGCTCTTGCTTGAAAACCTCGGTATGCTCGACAGGCTGTGCAGCCAGCTCGTTTGCGAGCAGAACTTCCAGCACGAACCCTAACGCGGTGAGCCGGCCCGCCACTTGGATCTGATACTCGTCCATGAGTCCAGTTGTTAGTAATATGCACATCTCACAACGGCTATGTTCCGGCTGTCCCAAGTTGGAGCTTGCCGTTGCATCCACATAACAGGTGCAAGGCTTAGTCGATTTGCGCACCGGCGCCTGGAGATGAAGAGGATCATCGTGGCGACCTTGAGTCAGCCGACCTCAGTCGATGAGCCTTGTTTATTCCAGCAGGTGCTGACCGACCTGGATGAAGCCGAGTGGCAGCGAAGGTGCTGAGATAAACTTGCAGTGTCGCTGAAGACGCCGGAGTGCCGAGACTCTCCAAGAAAGCATGGCTGGTCTTCCGAGAGCGCCGTCGCCGATTGAAACGAAGCGGCTCGGGCACGGCACGTCTTGGGACAGACTGCAGGTTACACCACGTCACGCGGGCATTCCTTGTTAGAAGTTTGCCAGTCCGCGGAGCTTCGAAAGAGTGGGTCACACCATAGCTGCGGCTCACCCCTAAAGGGATGCCGTCATGGCGCTTGTGCTCTGTAGAGGCGCTCACCGCCCAGCTTGAGCGGGAGTCAGATGCTCGGCGCGAACTGCTGATCGGTCACAACTCGGCGAATCAAAGAACCAGTCAGTTGCGGAGGGCTCGACTGAACGACTTCCTGCTGGACTGACTCGAGCGAATGAACAAGCGCGTATACCGCACAGTCCCTGGAAAGGAGCAGCAGATCAGAGTCTGCATCAACCAATCTCGATGATTGGTGCTTAAGACGCGTAGCGAGACTTCGCAGATCTTCCGTTATGCTCTTAGTTGGACCGTGTTGCGTAAGAAGAGTGGCGAGAACGCACTCGTTAAGTGGTTCGTCGAACTGAAGTCCGGCAAAGTCACCTTTGCACCACACGATGCGCGCCTGCTTCGCTTCCAAGCTGGCGATGCTTAGCCAAAGGTGAGACCCAACCGAAAGGGAGCTAAAGAGCTCAATGCGACACCCATGAGGTGAGATGTCTACCAGGCGAACAGGAAACTTGCCACGACCCGGCTGTCGCGCCGCAGCGTTCAAGGTCAGGGCCACACGAGACGTGCGGCGACTATCATCGTCCGTCATCATTAACATTTCTGCACCCATCAACGGCTGCCAATCAGTTATCCGAATATGGTCACCAAAAACTTAACCACGCTCAACCGGAGAATGAGGCTTTCCGGATAGAAGGTAGCGGGCGTGCTGGCCGCCTTCATTCAGAACACACGATGATTCAACTTGCGATCAATCCATTGCAGACACCTAGGTCAGCGGAACTGGTTCAAGGTTGTCAGCATGAAGCTATCAGGCAAGGTACGGACACCGTTGGTGCAGCTTTAGCCTGAGTGGATCGGATCAGGCCGCCTGGGTAGTTTGGAGGTACCCTTCCGAAGACGCATTGAAAACCCAACACCTTCAAAGCCCAAAAGCATCATTGCCCAAGTCGATGGTTGAAGCACTGCGTCCGCCGTGGTTAGGTTTAGCGCCGCAGCCGGGTTTAGTGCGCCTTGCGGACCGAAGATCGCAAACAGCTGCTCGTTTGCGAACGGCTGACTTATGGACGGCGATGCACCACCAAAAACTAATCTTGTGCCCCCAAATGGGTGATCAGCCCCTGTCCCAATCAACACATGGAGCAGTACTGGATCGGTGAACCCGCGTTCGAAAGAAAGAATGGCAAATACATGGCAGAGCTGGCGGAGGAGTTTGCGAATAGGTCGCCGCATCGTAAACAAATTTGCCGCAACAGCCACTGATGCATTCAGCAATGCTGAAGGCATCATGGATGATTCTCCATTGCGGGTTGGAGCGACTCACCAATACGGTAAACTGCAACAGCTCGTTCCGCGACCTCTTCGTTTATACGAGCCTACGCGTTAACCTTTGGATCGTTCAACAAGATTCACCGTGCTCCCAGAAGTGGCTGGGGAAACGCTGCTCGTCGCTATCCGGCTGGCTCGGGAGCATCGATTAACCTGCTTGTCCTCCCCGAACTTCTGCTTCTGGCGCATTTGCGTTTAGCTTCGGAATTTCCGCTTTCGACCCGCTTTAGCCGTTCAGCTCTCGTTTGGTTCTGCCTTTGCGGTGGTGCACGGTTGGTCAACCGCATTAGAGAGGGCAAATCGAAGGACCTGGTAGTACCGCCCGCGGCGCAACGCGCTGCGGATAGCTCGGAGTTGATGCGGGCTTGAGTGAACGAAGGTGGCCTTCACGGCTCCTTGGACGCTAGCCTCTACCGGCTTGAGGCATCCCCGAAGAGAAGACGTGAGGTTTGATACTGGATCGCATTACTGGTCAGGGGTACGTGCACCTATCGCGACGAGCCGTGTAGCCAATAGAATCTCCGATGTGTCATGCTGAGAACAGCTGCTCCAGCCTACCGAAGTTTTCCTTCATAACACCGAGGATTCCTGTACTGCCTCCTGATGGAAAGTAGGCGGAACAGGATAGACACGGTGCGTGGCATCGCGTGCCTTCTACTTGTCGCTTATCACGTCATCGGCAATGACTCCTCTGGCCTCAGGCTCCCTGCGGGGTCCGTCTATCGGACCGTGAACGACGCTTTGGCCTATGTGCGTATGCCGCTGTTCACGTTTCTGTCCGGTCTGGTTTACGCTCTGAGGCCGTTGTCAATGGACAGTGTAGCCACGTTTTTGGAGGGCAAGGCGAAAAGGCTGCTCATTCCATTCGTCTGCGTCGGACTGCTGTTCACGGTCGTCCAGTGCATGGTGCCAGGCGCGAACAGCCGGCTACCATGGGAGGTAATTCCCGCCACCCTGATCTGGCCTAATGCTCACTTCTGGTTCCTGCCCGCCCTGTTCCTGATCTTCATGCTCACAGTGGCGCTGGAGTCTTACGGCTTGCTAAGCCGCCCTTTGGGTGCCTTGGCCGTGTTCGCCGCAAGCTGCTTCTTCTTTCAATTCCACAACGGCGCTGTGGGCGTGTTCAGCTGGAATCGAGCCCTTTACCTGCTGCCGTTCTTTCTCGCGGGTATCATCGCAAAGCGGTTCGACGTGAGATGGACCGCCGCGCTTCTTCTAATCGCTCTCCTCGCACCGTTCTGGCAGATCAAGATCGGCGTGGTGGCTTCGGCCGCCCTGCTTGCCCTTACGCCCAAGGTGAGGCCATTGGCCCGTATCGGCCTCTATTCCTACACAATTTACCTGTTCCACGTCTTCGGCACCGCTGGGGCTCGCATTGTGTTACAAGACGTCGGCATTTCTTCCACTCTGGTGATGTTCCTGCTCGGCACGGCGGCGGGGATCGCGCTCCCCATTGCTCTCCATCGGGCTTTGCAGAACGTGCCTTATTTGAACAGGGCATTCCTCGGACTTCGTTCAAACAAGAATTCTATTCGCATGCCCGCAACGGAGATCATTCAGCAGCCATGAGATTTATTCTTCGACCTGTCAGGCTCTTGCACTACTCACGGTAGATTCGAGGCGCATAGAGGATCCATTGAGCACTACATATTCAAGGGTCATTCCATATACCTTCCGAACCACTGGAATACGTCCGACCCTGCCCCCTTCTTCAAGCTTCAGACATGCGATGGCGCTCTGCAATCCGCGCCATTAAAGGGAGGGAATGGATCTAGAGCGTCGGTTTGTAGTAAAGCCTTGGGGTCGCGAGACACTGCCTGCGCCCTTCCCTTCAATGGGCGAGAAAATTGGCGAGGTCTGGTTCGTCTCGCCACAGCCATTGCCGCTCCTTGTGAAATATCTGTTCACCAGCGAACGTCTTTCTGTCCAGGTCCACCCGAACGACGCGCAGGCACGTAGCAGTGGGTTCGCTGGCGGAAAAACAGAATGTTGGTACATCTTAGATGCTGAACCCAATGCCCAGATCGGCTTAGGGCTAACCACGCAACTCAGCCCCGAAGAATTGCAGCAGGCCGCGCAGGACGGTTCTATTGAGCAATTAGTGCACTGGCGACCGGTGAAAGCTGGCGAATTCCTGTACGTTCCGCCGGGAACCATTCACGCGATCGGAGCCGGTATAACCCTCCTGGAGTTCCAGCAGAACCAGGACGTGACCTACCGATTGTACGATTACGGCCGTCCTCGCGAGTTGCACATCCGAGAGGCTGCCAACGTGGCCAATGCAATGCCCTATCCACCTGAGTTATCTCGGCACGTCAATCCTGGTTCGAGCGCGCTATTGGTGCAGGGGGAGCACTTCAAGTTTGCTCATGCGAGGGCGGACAGTATCAACAACTACTTCCTGGAACAGCGCCGCTGGGTGGTGCCTCTTGAAGGTGAAGTGCGAAGTGGAGACCATTCTGCAAAACCGGGCGACTGCCTCGTAGCTGCCGCAGGGGAGCCGCTGCATGCTCGGGGCCGATTTCTGATTGGAGCTGAAGCGTAAGATCCACTGGCCGAGATTGAGATAGACGGGAGCATAGCCGCGACATCCTCGGCACGAACGATGGCCCGAATGGTCGTGAGCAGATGAGGTAATCCGGCGGGGAACTCAATTATCTAGGGGAACCAGGACTCGCCGATGCTTGTCAAAGGGTCCAAAATAATCAAAGTTTAACAACGGACGCTAAGTAGGCATTCAGGCGAGGAGGAACTCGGATGAACTTGAGTCCGCTTGGCGCCCTTTTACTCTTTGGATCCGCAGCTGCTCTCTGCGCCGCCATGTGGGCGCGTGCCGCTAGCGGGTCCCGACACCTCTATGTTCAGGCTGCTATCGCTACCGGGCTGGCTGCTTGGACCGCAATCCTGATGATCATAGCTTTTCTTTCGTAATGATCCCATGGATCAGCGTGGATGCTGCTGAGCAGCAATTCCTGGTGCTAGGACGAACGCTGCTAATCTTAGCTAGTGAAGCTGCAATGCGCGTAGTCACCGTCCTATAACGGAGCACCAGCTAAGAAGCGGTTGTTTAGCGCTCGGGACCAAGGCAGAGCCTCAGGTGCAGCAAGGGTAGAACGCCATGTTCAAGCTCACCTACAAGCGCACTGCCTTGGTGGATGCGCAGAGCCAACTCCTAACTAGCGAGGTGGAGCGGCTCAGATCTGAAGTCGAGGTGCTGCGCCTGCGTGTCCACGAATTGGAACAATTGGCAGGGGTCGACGAGCTAGTAGGCCTGCCAAACAGAAGAAGCTTTCTCCACAGCCTAGAAAAGCTGATCGGAAGAGTAGCGAGGTACGATCTATCCGCTGCTATGATCTTCATTGATGTCGACGCGCTGAAGCAGATAAACGACACCTATGGACACACTGCTGGTGACTCCTCGCTGGTGCATATCGCTCGCCTACTACAAGAGGCTGTGAGAACTTCTGATTGCGTCGGCAGACTCTCGGGCGATGAGTTCGGCGTCCTCCTGGAAAACACAGATGAAATCGGCGCTTGGAACATGGCCCTTCGCGTTGTGGAACGCATCGCGAATTCCTCATTCGCAATCGACGACAACGTTGTTCGACTGAGCGTCGCGGTGGGCGTCGGTATGATCAAGCCGGACGACACTCCACATGACGCTATCAAGAGAGCGGATGAGCAGATGTACCGTATCAAGAGACCGTCCCGGATGAACGGCTAATCGTCAGTCTTTTGATCTGCCACAGACCTGCCAGGCTATGGACGTGCTGCTTGCCTCAATTGAAAAGATTTACCCACCTGCCTGAGCGCCACCGCGACCGATGCAAGCCTCGGCTTCTTCAGATGCGCTTTTGAGGGTTTCGCACCTCCTTTCGAGGCAAGTGCCTCTGCAAGGTAGCGATCTGCAAACTCCTGATGATGGGACCTCTTGATTGGGTCCGGCTCTTCCGCCGCAAGCACCATCTCTTTGGCCGCACGCGCAAGCAAAAGTTGTGCGTCGTTGGTCATCTGAGCCCCACCCCTATCCACATCGGACCGTGACGTCATGACGTCACAGCGGCAGAGTTAAACAGTGTTCCCGCCCCGGAACAAGGACTTTCCAGGCGCCTTTCTATTTCTTCAATCCCCCCTCCTAAGACGAGCAAGGGCTCAATGAGGCACGAATTCCAAAGACTTGCCGCCAGGCACGTTTTAGTTATGATATTTCAGGAGCGTTTAAGCTCCTTCTGAACAGCGCCCACCCGCAAACCGACTGAGACGGTCTACTGCTGCCGCAATGGCTCGGATTGACTGGCATTGCTGCAGATGCTGCGCAGCTTGCGACGAACGCCTGTTTGTTAGGATTTAATAGACAACCTGCGCCTGGGCCTTGTCGCCTTCGGCTCCTTTGCAGACACCGAATTCTTCGGCTTGCGCCCCAAATTGTGTGTTTTCGCAAGTGCCTTCCGCTGTTCGGAGTAGTTCGGTGCGGTCATCGGGTAAGTGTCCGGCAACCCGTAGTCACTGCGGTACTGATCTGGCGTCATCCCATGTGCTGTCTGGAGGTGCCGCTTCAACGTCTTCTGCTTACGACCACATTCCATACAGACGATGAAATCCGGCTTCACTGATGCTCGCACAGGCACGAGCGGTGTCTTTGGCGTTAGTGCATCACCTGGATCTTTTCCGAGCGAAGAAAGGGTTGAGTACACCAACTGGATGAGGTTCCCGACATCGCCAATGGCCACCGAGTTGTTTGCCACATGAGCAGCAACAATGTCAGCTGTAAGCTCGGTAAGGTCCGTGTTTGTATCCAAAGCTTCCTCCGATTGATGTGTGCCCTGCATTAGCTTGCAAAGCCATTCTGACAATCGGCAATTCAGCCGACGCTGCTTTACATATTTCAATCAAGATTGTGCCGACCTCCCACATTGTGGAGCGTCAAGTCTGACGGGTTAGTTCAAAAGGACGTAATTGAATCCTCTTGTATGAAGACCCGTGCCTTTCAGAACCAAGGCGCACCCATTCTTTATGATTTGTTAAGGTTTCTATCGCATTAACCTTCCTTAATTCGGGCCGCCTGGCAGGTCGAAAACTGGGGAGAATCCCAATGCGTGCGCTACTTGTCGAAGACGAACCGACTGTCTCAAAAAGCATCGAACTTATGCTCAGTGGCGAGGGCTTCAAAGTTGACACCACTGACCTGGGGGAAGAGGGTCTCGATCTCGCCAAGCTTTATGACTACGACATCATTCTGCTCGACCTTAATCTTCCGGACCTTCACGGCAATGACGTCCTCAAGAAGATCCGCATAGCGAAGATTAGTACGCCCGTACTCATTCTTTCGGGAATAGGCGACATGGCAAGCAAGGTCAGCGCGCTTGGCTTCGGTGCCGACGACTATGTTACGAAACCGTTTCACCGTGACGAATTGACTGCTCGCATTCATGCGATTGTCCGCCGTTCGAAGGGCCACTCCCAGTCGGTCATTCGGGTAGGCAAGCTTGCAGTCAACTTGGACTCGAAGTCAGTTGAGGTTGACGGTCGACGCGTGCATCTGACAGGCAAAGAGTACGCCATGCTAGAGCTGCTAGCGCTGCGTAAAGGATCAACCCTGACGAAGGACATGTTCCTCAACCATCTTTATGGCGGGTTAGACGAGCCAGAGCTGAAGATCATCGACGTCTTCATCTGCAAGCTTCGCAAGAAGCTTAGACTGGCGTCAGATGGAATTGATTATGTTGAGACGGTTTGGGGGCGTGGATACTCTTTGCGAGATGAAGCAGAAGCTTCCGCGGATCATCTCGTCGCCGCGTGAGGAGGGCTGCAAGCCCCCCACCTCAAGCGCAATCTGCCAGTCTCACATGTTAAAACTCGCTCGATCGTTTCGCCGGTGTCGAACGGACAGGTGGAGCCTTTTGCAACATCCCCGCTGGGGGTTAGGTGATCCACCAAAGCAAAGCTGCGGCAGCCGCCCACCCGACGATTGCTAGCCCAAGTATCCAACGAAGTTTTGCACCGAACGATAGTTCAACTTCGGCGGATTGGAGGTTTGGCAGGCTGTCATCAGCAATTAGAAAGCCTTCTGCATACTGCGCTTCGAGGGCGCCTCGCGCAGCCGGTGCCGACTGCAACAGCGCAGCGCTAATGGCCGCGCTTGAGATCGTCTCTTGGAACTCACACCCTACTAGGCGCCCACTTACCCATTTTACGACAGCGCGAGAACCTGAGGCTCCAGGTATGTTCAAGTCCAGGAAGTCGCCCTCGGTGAGATCGAAGGCAGTCTCCAAGAGTAAGCCTGTAACCGATATGTCCAGGATAAGGAGATCTGCGTCCCCGGACGTAGTGACGCCCCGTGTCGTCAGTCGAAGTTTGTGTCGCGTCGCAAAACGACGATTTACCTCGAGCTCTTCAGTTTGGATGAACGCTCGATGTGACGTCATACCTCTACCCCCAAGTGCAAACTGGACCTTCTAGGTTAACAAAGTCTTACTTATCCTTCGGGAATGGTGTCGATTTTGACAGCTTCCGATAGCCGTTCAAATCTCTCAAGAGGGATAAGCATACCCACGACGCTTCGATCCGTTTCTGAGGCTCGACACGCGGGCTTGTTCCGCTCAAACAGTACGCGGAGGGAACGTCATGCGCATAAGTTCAAAGTTGTTTGTTGCGTTTGCAGGGGCAGTAACCTGTCCGGCGGCCTCGTTGGCAGCGCCAGCGGTCTTTGACTGGTTCGAATATCAAGGCAATGATCCGCTCCCGCAGGCAGGCGCGGGCGAGTTCAACAATCCGATCCTGACCGGCTTTTACCCCGATCCAAGCATCACCCGGGTCGGCGACGACTATTACATCGTCACCTCGACCTTCTCCTACTTCCCCGGCCTTCCGATTTGGCACAGCCGAGACCTCGTCAGCTGGAAGCAGATCGGTAACGCCATTTCGCGTCCGACCCAGCTCGACTTCAAGAAGCTCGGCCTGTCGCGCGGCGTATTCGCGCCCACTATCGAGCATCGAAACGGCACCTTCTACATCGCCAACACCTGCGTCGACTGCGGCGGCAATTTCGTGATCACCGCGAAAAACCCCGCTGGCCCGTGGAGCGATCCCATTTGGCAGCCGGAAGTCGACGGCATCGATCCGTCGATCTTCTTCGACGACGACGGCCGCGCCTGGATGCTCAACAACGGCGCCCCGACCGAAAAGCCGCGCTACGAGGGCCATCGCGCCATCTGGATCCAGGAATTCGACGTTCGCACCAACAAGACGTTTGGACCGCGCACGTTGCTGGTCAACGGCGGCGTCGATATCAGCAAGAAGCCGATCTGGATCGAAGGCCCCAACATCTACAAGAAGGATGGCTGGTACTACCTCAGCGCCGCTGAAGGCGGAACGGCGGAAGGCCATTCGCAGGTGGCGCTGCGAAGCAAGAACGTCACCGGCCCCTATACACCCTGGGAAGGCAACCCTTACCTGACCCAGCGCGACCTGCCGCGCGACCGCAAGAGCCCGATCACCTCGGCCGGGCATGCCGACCTAGTGCAGCTTCCGGACGGCTCCTGGTGGGCCAGCTTCCTCGCGGTCCGCCCCTACGAAGGCGACTTCTACAACACCGGCCGAGAGACATTCCTCATGCCGGTCAGCTGGGCCGAAGGCTGGCCGCGGATCACCCGACCGGGGGAGACCATCCCCTACGTTCTGAAGCGTCCGAACCTGCGACCGTCCGGCACGGCTGCCAATGGCCGCCGCGAACGGGTTCGGGAAGAATTTAACGGCCAGGCATTGCCGCTCGACTGGATGATGATGCGCAACCCGCGAGAGCGCTGGTACAGCCTGTCGGGCGGAGCGTTGCAGCTGACCCCGCGTCCCGTCGGCCTCGGCGACTTCGCCAATCCTTCGATGGTGGGCCGGCGCCAGCAGCATATGTATGCCACCGCGTCGACCTCCGTGCGCTTCAATCCGGCGGCCTCCGGCGACAAGGCCGGACTTACGGCACTTCAGAACGACGAATATTGGTATTTGTTGTCGGTCGCTCGGGGATCGGCAGGTCCCGAAGTTCGGCTTGAGCGCCGGGCTGGGCCGAACGATCCAGCCAGCGGCACGGTGCTGGCTTCGGCCCCGTTGTCGACCGGCGCAGGCACGCCCGTTCAACTGCGGATCCGTGCACGCGGAGGCGCCTACGATTTCGAATATGCAATTCGTGGCGGTCGTTGGCAGACACTAGCCGCCAATCAGGACGGCAAGATCCTCAGCACGAAAACAGCCGGCGGCTTCGTCGGCACGGTGTTCGGGCTTTATGCTTATTCACCGGGGAAGACCGCCAAGGTTCCCGGTGAGCGCGGATAGTGGTAGTCAGGCGGCGGGCGCAGTGGCGCCCGCCGCTTTGATGTTGTCCGAAGCTTAGCCGCGTTCGCCCGGGCTGCGCCCCATCGGGGGTGCAGTAACCGCGAGCGATTGTGCCATCTGCAAATGCTGCTGGATGACCGGTACTGCGCTTCCCGCAGTGGTGCGGAGCGCCGGAACGTCGCCGCTGGCGGCATAGTTCTGATGCAGCGCAAGCGCTTCCTGGTGCGCCTGGATCTGTGCGTCGCGGAACGCAGTATCGAACGACGCTCCTTGGGTCGCGCGCAAGTTGGCCAGCATCTGGGCATGAGCGCCCGTTAGTGCCGGCGCTGGCGGCGGAAGGCCGGCCGATTGCGCTGCCGAGGCAAGCTGAGCCGTGGTCTGGCTATGGTGATCGATCAACATCTGCGCGAATTGGCGGACCGCCGGGTTCTGCGACATCTGCAGCGCCAATTGCCCCGACTGGATTTCGAATTGGTCGCCGCTTGCCGCCATGCGGGTGTAGGTCGGCCAGAACAGGGGGTTCGTCTGGTCGACAGCTGCGGCAACGGGGGGCATCGGGTCGACCGGCGGCGCAGGCTCGGTAGTGGTGCAGCCGGCGATTGCCGCGGCGGATGCGGCGCAAAGCAACAAACGTTTCATGTTTCACTCCCTCTGTTCGCCCGCATGAAACGAGAGAGGAAGCCGTCACGTTCCCGGAGATACGTACTGCTTTAGGTTAGGTTCGTGACGCATACGTAGCGACGAATCGCGGAACCCGAATCGGGAGCGGAGCATTCTCGCGGCAAAAGTCAACTTTTAAATGAGTAACAAAAATGAAGCAGCTAGCTCTCAAGCTTGCGGCCACGGCTGCCCTCGCCCTGGTGATCCCGATGGCCCCTGCCATCGCATCGCTGGAGACCGTCGAGGCGAAGTCTGAAGCCGCCAATGCTGCCGCGATGGCGCGCAGCGACATGTATGCCGTGTTCGGCGATCAGGAACTGAAGCCCGGACACTACCTCTGGCGTGACGTTCCCGAAGAGGCGGGCGCCGAGCGCGTGGTCGTCAGCCTGTCGGACCAGCTTGCCTATCTATATCGCGGCAATGAGTTGATGGCGGTCTCGACCGTTTCGAGCGGAAAGACCTCGACACCGACGCCGACCGGCATCTTCAATGTCCTCGAAAAGAAGCCGATGCATCGCTCGCGCAAGTATGACAATGCGCCGATGCCCTTCATGCAGCGGATCGACCGTTTCGGAGTCGCGCTCCACGCCGGTCATCTTCCGGGCCGGCCGGCATCTCACGGGTGCGTTCGCTTGCCGTCCCAATTCGCTGCGAAGCTCTTCAAGACCACGCCTGTTGGAACTCCCGTCCTGATCGGCGCGTAAGCTGCCGATCCGCAGGCCAGCCGCCATCGCTTGAATCCCCTTGGCGATGGCGGCATTGGCTTGTCCATGACCGATCAGCGCGACGGCCCGAGCGGCGACACATTACCATCCTTTGCTGCTGTCGTCGGCGCGCCGAGGTGTGGCACGACCGCCATTTCGCGCTACATCCGGGCCCATCCAGACGTCTGCTTCGCCAAGCCGAAGGAGCCGCATTTCTTCATCCTCAACGACTTTCACGATGTCGCAGACAACGAGCTTCGCGAGCGGGTAGACCGCGATTACCTTGATCGCTTCTTCGGCGAATGCCGCGACAATGCATCCATGCTGGCTGAAGGGTCGGTCTCCTATCTTTATGCCGCCGACAAGATGGACGCGATCCTGAGGATCTGGCCGGAAGCAAAGTTCATCATCTCCGTCCGCGACCCCCTGCAGCTCTTGCCGTCCATTCATCAGCGCTTGCTGTATCAGGGCGACGAGAATGTACGCGATTTCGACAAGGCCTGGCGGCTGACCAAGGTTCGCGCGGAAGGCAAGAAGATCCCCCGCTCATGCCTTGACCCGCGCCTGCTCCGCTATGACGAAGTCGGCCGGCTGGGTGCCAATGTAGAAGCATTCTTCAACGCTGTCGGCCGCGAGCGCTGCTTGGTCGTCGTTTACGACGACATCGCTGCCGATGCTGATGCAGTGTTCGAGCAAGTTCGCTTATTCCTCGGCCTCAAGCCCTTCGTGTACCAGGAAGAGCGGCGACGCCGGGAGAGCCGCGGGTTCCGGTTCGGATGGCTGCAACGATTGCTGAAGCGTCCGCCGGTGGTCACCCGTGCTGTGCTTGCGGGCGAACAGTTCCGGCGCCGGGTAGCCAAACGTCCCGCGAAGCAGCCCGGCGCCGTCGCGCGTGGGCTGATGTCGGCGCGCAAGCGGCTGATCGCGCTGAACCAGACGGCGCCGCCGCCGCCCAGCATGTCGGACGAGGTCCGGTCGGAGATCCGCGCTTTATTGTCGCCCGACATCGATCGGCTCGCGACGCTGATCGGGCGGGATCTTTCGCATTGGCTAGGGCGGTCGCAGCCGAATTGACTGCCCAACTTTCGACTGACGTCAAGCGCTTCGTCGCATTTAATTGAACTGGGTTCGTCGTAGCGCGTTGAGCTGACAAACCTAGTTTTTACAAAGAGATCACAGTGACAAAGCGCATGATGACGCGCGCCGCTATTGCGGCTGCGCTCTTATGCGGCACGCCGGCATTTGCGGCCAACACATCCGTGTTGCCGGGCGCTGCCGCTATTGCTTTCGGGGCATTCGAGCCGGGCGTCCAGGCCTTTTATCAGGCGCGCGGCGATAAGCCGCTATGGCTGTCGCAGCCTGGCGCAATCGATGCAGCATTGTCTGTATTGCAGCGGGCGCCCCTCGACGGGTTTGCCGCCGGCCCCGAATTGGCCAATGCCGTGCAATCGGCGCTTCAGCGTGCCTCTGCGGGCGACCTGACGGCACGCACAGAGGCCGATCGTCTGCTTTCATCGGCCTGGGTCCGCTATGTTCGCATCTTGAGAACTCCGCCTTCCGGAATGCGGTTCGAAGATGCGTCGTTGCTGCCCGCGCAGCGCGATGCTCGCTCGATGTTGACCGAAGCAGCGGCCGCGGCGTCGCTGTCCGACTACGTCCGGAAAACGGCGTCGGTGAACCCGATTTACGCTCAGCTTCGTGACGCTGCATGGAATGAGATGCAGGCGAACGGAACGGGCCTCGATCCACAGGTCGCGGCAAGTCTCGACCATGCCCGCTTCGTTCCAAGGAGCGGACGGTACGTGGTGGTGGACGCCGCCAGCGCGCGCCTGCTGATGATCGAGGATGGACAGATCCGCGACAGCATGAAGGTGATCGTCGGAAAGAGCAGCAGTCAGACCCCGATGGTCGCCAGCCAAATCTACTACGCCACGGTCAATCCATATTGGAACGTTCCAACCGATTTGGCGCGTAAGATCATCGCACCCCGAGTGCTTCAGGACGGGACCGCCTACCTCAAATCGCACCGCTATGAGGTTCTTGCGAGCTACGACGAAAACGCCGAGATCATCGATCCCTCGACCGTGGATTGGAAGGCGGTAGCGAGCGGCGCGGCGCAGGTTCGTGTGCGGCAGCGGCCCGGTGCCGACAATTCGATGGGCCAGATCAAGTTCCCGTTTCAGAACGACTTGGGCATCTACCTGCACGACACGCCTAAGAAGGAATTGTTCGCCCAGGCGAGCCGCGATCTCAGCAACGGCTGCATCCGACTTGAGGACGCACAGCGGCTTGGTCGCTGGCTGCTCGGCCGCGACCCCGTGCAAGCTTCAGCTCCGGAGCAGCACATCGCGCTTCCTCAAGGCGTTCCAGTCTATGTCACCTATCTGACTGCTCAGTCGGAGAATGGACGGCTGGCGATGCTGCCCGACGTTTATGGCCGCAACCGCTCGGCTAGCGGCGCGGTCGTGGCCGCAGCTTACTGAACGGCGCTGAACGCCTTTATCTGAGCGACGGGCGCCGGTGTATAAGCTGCCGCTCTCTCCGCGTGCAGCTCCGCAAGCTCGGCGTGAAGTCGCTGAATTTCGGGATCGGTTGAGCAAGCGGCGAGAGCGCGGCACTGACGCTCGCGCTCGGCGTGGTAAAGGTGGTCCTCGTAGGTCATCTGACGAATTCCCACACGTGCAAGCGGCAGCTTGTGGGCTGTCAAAGGTGCCGGCCTGGTTTCGATAGGCGCCTTCGGTCCTTTTATACCAAATTCGCCGTGAGCGACCTAATATGGCGGAAATTTGCAGCCTAAGCGGCAGCAAGAATAACATTGGTTAGAGGAAAATGCGGCGAGCCAAAGCGACTCGCCGCACGTCTCAGCTCCGTCAGACTGACTCTTTGATGGTGGTGAGTTCCGGCTTGGGGATACCGTTCGCCTCGAACTCGGCCTTCAGCTCCATCTTGCGGGCCGCGAGTTGCTCGCCGAGCGCATCCAAGTCGATCTTGCTGCCGCGGACCTGACCGAAGATGCTGTCCTTGCCGCTCTCCTCTTCCTTGACGTGGTGCTCGATTTCTTCCTGAAGCACCTTCACCTTGGAATCGAAGTATTCGTCGCTCTCACCATCGCCATTGAGGATGTCGGTGATCAGCACCTTCGCGCCGTCATGCTCGACATAGGCTTCCTTGAGGTCGTCCTCCTCCACCTCACCCTTGCAGGCCGGGTAGAAGATTTCCTCTTCGATTTTGGTGTGGATGATCAGTTCCTGGCAGATCTGCTGCGCCAGCTTCTGCTTGCGGCCTTCGCCCCGCGCCTTTTCGAACTGCTCGAACAGATCCTCCACCTCCCGGTGGTCCTGCTTCAGCAACGCGATCGCGTCCAAGGTCTTCGTCTCTGCCATGGTGGGCTCCCTGATGTCGATCAAGGAAACCTCCGCAGACCTTACTAGTTCCTACGGACATGCGTCATGAAACTGTCACAGTCGACCGGCCCGGCTTTGACTTCAAGGCGGCGGGCTATTTGGTGTCGATCGCCAGCGTCATTCTGCTCGGCATCGTTGCCTGGCCCACCCGCTCGGAACCGCAGTGGCACAAATCGGTGCTGCTCGCCGGCATAGCCACATCTATCCTCGGCATGGGCTTTCGTTACCTTGCCCACCTGAAGCAACGGCGGGAGTTGCAGCAGGCCAAAATGCAAAAGACAGGAGGCTAGGCCGCGCGCCTGCCGCGGGGAGCTTCCGCAATCGCGGCTGTCCCTTGCGGGGCACCCTCTTCTTCTGGTGCTGGCGTCACGGGCGCTGCGGTATCCAGCTCCAGCCAGTCGCGGAATGGCAGGCCATAAAGCATGTCCATCACTTCGAACTCGAGGCCGCCCGGCTGGCTCGTATTGCTGTTCCACAAGGCCACGACGCCGCTCTTGAGCAGCGGGTCGAACAGGATCAGGGAGCGGTAGCCGCTCACGCCGCCACGGTGGCCGACGATGCGGTGACCGGCATAATCATAGCTCCGCCAGCCGTATCCGTAATCCGCTTCGCCGAGACGTTCGAGAAACTTGCGAAGCCGGCCGCGCTCTCCCGGCGTCTTCACCAGCGGCGCGTGGATGGTGTTCAGCACCTGCGTCGAGACCACGTCGGGCATGAGGCCCATCTGCGCGATCATCCACAGGCTCATATCCTTGATGTTGCTGTTCACCCCGCCCGCGGCCGGCACCTTGTAGTAAGTGTCGAGCAGATCCACCGGACGGCGGCCGGCAGCGTGCGGCCGTGCCCAGCTCTTCGCGCTAACGATGCCATCGCGCGTGACGCTTGCACTCGTCATCCCGATCGGCCCGAACAATTGTTCGCGCAGCGCGTCGCCGTAGCTCTTGCCGGTCAGCCGTTCGACGATTTCCGTGGAAGCGTCATAAGCGACGTTCTGATAGCTCCAGCAGGTGCCGGGCGGGCATATGGAATTCAGCTGCGCCAGCGTCTGACGAAGGAAGCGTGGATCCTGCCCCTCTTCCAACTTGTTGTCATAGGCGTTGCGGTAAAGGCCCAGCCGGTGCGACATCAGGTCGCCGACGGTCGCATAGCGTTCGGTACCGCCCGGCAACTTCAGCGTCGCCGAATAATTGGCGACCGGTGCCGAAAAGCTGACCTTCCCTTGTTCGGCGAGCTTGGCCACCATTGTGGCGGCAACGCCCTTCGATACCGACGCCCAGCGGAAGACGGTCTCGGGCGTGACCTGTTCGCCCGACTTGGCGAGCGTTTCGCCATAGCCCGACAGGAAGGTGATTCGGCCGTTCTCGACCACGCCGACCGCCATGCCGACCATCGAAGGCTCGCTCATCAGTTGCTTGAAGCGGCTGTCCAGCGCTTGATAATTCAACCGTTGGCGGGCGCCCGAATCCACCTTGGCGAGTTCGACCTTGGCCTGGCTGAGCTGAACGGGGTGGTCCGCCTTCGCGGCAGGCTCGGACTTCATCGCGACAACCGTACCCGCCACGGCAAGCGCGACGGCTCCGAGCCCGATCGTGTGACCTCGTTTCAAACCTGTCTCCCCGCCCCGCTCGAACTGCTGTGGCGACCGCCGCAGGAGGGCTCAACAGCCCTCCTCTGCGCCTGCGGCGAAGCGATTCTGACGTGCGACGAACGCCTGCCAAGCTGGCGTTCCCGGCCACTAGGGCTTAAAGGCCGCGCAGGAGCCGATCGATGCAATTCTTGAAGACATTGTTCTGGGTGCTGGTCGCGGTCCTGATCTACGCCTTTTCATCGAATAACTGGTTCGACGTGACGCTTAGCCTGTGGAGCGATCTTCGCGCGGACATCAAGCTGCCCCTGCTGCTGCTGCTTGCCGGACTGAGTGGCTTTCTCCCGACCTTCCTCATCCTGCGTGGCCGCATCTGGTCGCTTCGCCGCCGTCTCGAAGCACATGAGCGCAGTTACACGCCGGTCGCTCCTTCGCCTTCGACTGCCGCGCCCACCGTCGAACCAGCCCGTGAGATACCAACGGCATGAACCCGATCTTCGTCGCCATCGACACGGCCGACCACGGCCAGGCAATGGCAATTGCGGAGGCCGTCAAGCGCAGCGCCGGCGGCCTGAAGCTCGGCCTTGAATTTTTCTGTGCGCATGGACCTGCTGGCGTTGCGACGATGACGGCCCTCGGCCTGCCGATCTTCCTCGACCTCAAGCTTCACGACATTCCCAACACGGTAGCCAAAGCCGTCGCTGCATTGGCGCCGATCGCGCCGGCAGTTCTCACCGTGCACGCGGCCGGCGGACGCACAATGCTGGAAGCTGCGAAGCGTGCTGCCGCCGCAAACACCAAGATCGTGGCTGTTACCGTTCTCACCAGTCTCGACGAAGGCGACCTTGCCGATGCCGGGGTGACCGGCAGTCCGGCCGAACAGGTGCGCCGCCTTGCCGATTTAGCCCGCGCATCCGGTGTCGACGGCATCGTCTGCTCAGGGGCCGAAGTGGCTGCAGCGCGGGCGGCCTGGCCCGACGGCTACTTCGTCGTGCCAGGCGTTCGGCCGGAAGGCAGCGGTGCTAGCGATCAGAAGCGCGTCGTCACGCCCGCCCGCGCGCTTGAAGATGGCGCCTCCATGCTGGTAATCGGGCGCCCGATCACCGACGCACCCAATCCCGCCGAAGCCGCCCGCACCATCGCGGACAGCCTTCGCCCGCAACCGATCGAGGTTTGAAGCAACCATGAGCTGGCTGAGCCGAGTCCGAAACGGCATCCCGTTCCTGCCCAAGCGGCAGACGGCCGACAATCTTTGGCACAAGTGCGGCAAGTGCGGCACGATGATCTTCACCAAGGAATGGGAAGACAATCTGAAGGTCTGCCCGCGCTGCGAGCATCACGACCGCATCGGCCCTGTGGACCGCTTCGCTTACCTGTTCGACGGTGGCAAGCATGAGGTCCTGCCGGCGCCGGAAGTTCGCGAAGACCCGCTGAGGTTCAAAGATACCAAGCGCTACACCGACCGCATTAAGGCCGCGCGAGCGGCAACGCATGAGCGGGACGCGCTTCAGAATGCACGCGGGCTGATCGAAGGTCAGAAGGCCATTGTCGGAGTTCAGGACTTCGCCTTCATGGGCGGGTCGATGGGCATCGGTGTCGGCGCCGCAATCGTCGCCGGCATTCGCGCCGCAATTACCGACGCCTGTCCCTACATCCTGTTCACCGCTGCCGGAGGCGCGCGGATGCAGGAAGGCATTCTGTCGCTGATGCAAATGCCGCGTACTACCGTTGCGCTTGCAGAACTACGCGAAGCGGGCCTCCCCTACATCGTCGTTCTGACCGATCCGACCACAGGTGGCGTCACCGCCTCCTACGCGATGCTCGGCGACGTTCAGCTTGCAGAGCCGGGCGCGCTGATCGGTTTTGCGGGCCAGCGCGTGATCGAGCAGACTATCCGCGAGAAGCTGCCCGAAGGCTTTCAGCGCGCCGAATATCTACTTGAGCACGGAATGATCGACATGGTTGTGCCGCGGTCGCAGCTTCGCGACCGGCTGGCACAGCTGATCGGCTATCTCGCACCGGAGAAAGCGGCGGCGTAATGGCCGATTTCGCGCGGTCGGATCACCCGGCCGTTCAGGAGCAGCTGGACCGGCTTTCGCTCTTGTCCCCAGGCGGCGACCGGCTCGGCCTCGACCGGATCACGCGCCTGCTCGATAAGCTCGGACGTCCTCAGGACGATCTCCCGCCCGTGTTTCACGTGGCCGGAACCAACGGCAAAGGCTCGACCTGCGCCTTCCTTCGTGCTGCACTGGAGGCCGCCGGCAAGAGCGTCCACGTCTTCACCAGCCCGCACCTGGTGCGCTTCAACGAGCGCATTCGCGTTACCGGCAGCCTGATTGGGGATGAAGTGCTCGCAAGTCTCCTTGCTGAAGTGCTGGACGCCGGCGAAGCGATCGAGCCGAGCTTCTTCGAAGTCACGACCGCCGCCGCCTTCCTCGCTTTTGCTCGCACCCAAGCCGACGCTTGCATCCTCGAAGTCGGACTTGGCGGCAGGCTCGACGCGACCAATGTGATCGAACGGCCGCTCATCACCGGCATCGCGAGCCTGGGTCTGGACCACCAGCAGTTCCTGGGAAACCGCTTACCCGACATCGCGGCGGAGAAAGCGGGGATCGCCAAGCGCGGCGTTCCGCTGGTGACGCAGCTCTATCCGCCCGCCATCGGCGGCCGCATCGGAAAGATCGCGGAGGACGTCGGGGCGATCTGGAGCCCGCGCGGCGCCCGATGGGATGCGATCGTTGAGCGCAAGACCCTTCGATATCGGGACGAGCAGGGCGAACTGGACCTGCCGATCCCGCGCCTGCCGGGTCGGCACCAGGCGCTCAACGCGGCCCTGGCTGTCGCCCTTCTTCGTCATCAGCAGCGTATCTCCTTCCCGCCGAGCGCGCTCACCGCGGCGATGGGCTGGTCGAATTGGCCGGCGCGTCTGCAGCAGCTAACCGATGGACCGTTGAGCCGTGGCCGCGACGTATGGATCGACGGCGGTCATAACCCCTCGGCCGCTCGCCTCGTCGCTGGTTGGGCCAAGCGCCAGTTTCGCGATCGCCGGCTTCACCTCATCTTCGCCAGCCTGAAGTCCAAGGACGCGGCCGGCGTGCTCCAGCCATTCGGCGGCATCGCCCCGAGTGTGAGCACCTTGCCGATAACAGGTCACGATTGCCGCAGCCCTGAAGAACTTGCCGCGATGGCCACAGAGCTCGGCTTCGCCGCGAGCGTTGCAACCTCGTTGGAAGATGCGATCGCTGCCGCCCCGACCGACGCGGCGGTGCTGGTGTTCGGCTCCCTCTACCTCGCCGGCGAGGCGCTGAAGCTCAACGGCCAGTTGCCGGACTGACGTCGTCCTGCGGGCCATCGGCTCGCGCATCGCCACTGCCTCTGGTCCCCGCGGTGCCGATCGACTGATCAATCAGGCCCGTGCGCATCATCCACCAGAACAGCACAATGCCAGGGAGCGCCGCAGCGGTGGTGAGCCAGTAGAAGTTTACGTAGCCCATCGATTCTACCATCGCGCCGGCAGTCGTCCCCGTGAGAACACGACCGACGACACTCGCCGCCGCCGATATCAGCGCATATTGAGACGCCGTGAAGCGAAGGTCGGTAAGCGCCGAAAAATACGCCACGACCACAACGCCGCCAATGCCACTCGCGATATTCTCGAACCCGATGCAGGCTGCGAGGCCGACGTTCGAATGTCCTGCTGCGGCAAGGAATGCGAATGTCGCGTTGGAAACGCCCATCAGGATGAGGCTGATCAGCACCGACCTTTTCATCCCGATCTGCGCATAGAGCCACCCACCGATGAAAATGCCGATCAGATAAGCCCAGAAGCCCACGCCTACGTCCCAGATGGCAATTTCGTCATTGGTGAACTGTAGGTCATCAAGCATCAGGCGCAGCACCAACTGGCCCAGCGTGTCGCCAATCTTGTGAAGCAGAATGAAAAGGAGGACGAGCAGCGCGCCCTTGCGCATGAAGAACTCGGCAAAAGGACCGTAAATCGCGCGGACCGCCTGGCCGATACCCTTACGCTCGACAGGATCGCGATGACGTTCCGGCTCGCCCATCACCAGACCCGTTAACATGGCGGGCAAGGCAAATGCCGCGCAGGCCAGGTACGCCGCTTGCCAACCGACCCGCGCCGCAAGCACCAGCGCCAGCGCACCGGCTGCCACCGATCCGATCCGCCATCCATATTGCGA
Organism: Sphingomonas piscis; assembly: GCF_011300455.1. Taxonomy (NCBI): domain Bacteria; kingdom Pseudomonadati; phylum Pseudomonadota; class Alphaproteobacteria; order Sphingomonadales; family Sphingomonadaceae; genus Sphingomonas; species Sphingomonas piscis. Next base: position 1,849,243 of record NZ_CP049869.1, on the reverse strand, counting down.
CATGCCCGAGCCGACGCCGAGCTGACGCGGCTTCAGTAGCTCGATTCGGTAGCCGTCGATGACGATGTCGAACGTAGCCCCGGCAACGCCGACCAGAATGGCTGCGATAGCCGTCTGGTAAATGTCCTGCGACGGGTTCTGAAGCGCCAGATTGGCCACAGCGGCCATCACCAGCAATCCGGCAACGATAAGCCATGAGACCCGCTGGCCCAACCGTCCAAGCACGGGAATGCGAACCCCATCGACGATCCAAGCCCAAAGGAACTTCAGATTGTAGACGAGGAAGGCGAGCGTGAAGGTTGTCACCGTTGATTTGGTGATCCCGTCCTGCGCGAGCCGCGTCGTCAGCGTCGCACCGATCATCGCATAAGGGAAGCCGGAGGAGACGCCGAGAAAGAAGGACGCGATCGGCGCCGCTTCCGTATAAGGGCGAATGCCTGCCGGCAGCGATGCGCGCCAGCCGGTGACCTCGTCGTGCTGAATTTCCGTTGCCATCCGCTTCCTTCCAGTCTTGCCCCTGCTTAGCAGCGGAGCGCGCGGATGGAACAGCCCGCGCGGGCGTCAGACCGGCTCGCCGGTTTCCGGATGAAAGAGCTGAAGGCCCTTTGGAACCTTGACCTTGCCGCCCTGCAGCAGCCGGTCGACGCTTTCGATGGCCGCCTTCAACTGCTTCTCGCTATAAGGCTTCATCAGGCAACCGATCGCAACCTCGCGGGCATGCGGGTAGGCCTGGCCTGTGGCGAAGAGGGTGGGAATGCCGCGCTCCTTGGCGGCGCGCGCGAGATCGATGCCGGTCTGCTGGCTGCGAAGGCGGACGTCGCTCAAGATCAGGTCGACAGGCTCCCGCTCGATCGCCTTCAAGGCCTCGTCGAAGCCGTCCAGCGTCTCCACGACCTCGTAGCCGTCGTCTTTCAGCGTGGTTTCGTTGTCGAATGCCGTCAGCGGCTCATCCTCGACGATGAGGATACGCTTGACCTTACGCTTCGGCTTGCCGAACAGCATTCGCGCTCCATTGAAACGAGAAACCCTTGTCCCCGCAACGAACGAAGTCCGAACCGGTGCCGCCCCGTAACAGAATGGCGCGTCGGGCTGAAGCGCGTGCCCAGCAGGCGCAGGACAGCGGGCCGCAGCGCATCGCCAAATTGCTCGCCCGCGCCGGCGTCGCCTCCCGACGCGACGTGGAGCGGATGATCGCCGAGGGCCGCATCGCACTCAAAGGCGAGAAGCTGACCACGCCCGCGACATTGCTGACCGACCTGTCGGACGTGACCGTCGACGGCAAGCCGGTCCGCCCTCCCGCGGCCGCCCGACTCTATGCCTTTTACAAGCCGCCATCGACCCTGACCGCGGAGCGCGATCCCAAAGGCCGCGCCACCATCTACGACCGCTTGCCCGCCGGATTGCCGCGGCTGATCCCCGTCGGCCGGCTCGATTACATGACCGAGGGCCTGCTGTTGATGACCAACGACGGCGAGTTGAAGCGGCAGCTGGAACTCCCGCGCACGGGAGTCGTCCGGACCTATCGCGCGCGTGCCTTCGGTGACGTCACCCAGGAACAGCTCGAGGCTTTGTCCGAGGGGGTCGAGATCGAAGGCATGCGCTACGGCTCGATCGACGCCAACATGGAACGCCGCACCGGCCGCAATTGCTGGATTGAGATGAGCCTCACCGAAGGCAAGAACCGCGAGGTGCGCCGCGTCCTCGAATATCTCGGCATGCAGGTGTCCCGCCTGATCCGCATCTCCTACGGGCCGTTCGCGCTCGAGGACATGCAGCCCGGCGAGGTGCGGGAGATTGATCGCCAAGCGCTGGAGCAGTTCCGCGCAACCCTGAAGTGAGGATTATCGCCGGCGAATGGCGAGGCCGCCCGCTGCGGGCGCCCGCCGGTGCGGCGACGCGCCCAACCGCCGATCGCGTCCGCGAGACGCTGTTCTCCATGTTGACGAGCCGGCTCGGCACCTTCGAAGACCTGCGGGTCGCCGACCTCTTTGCCGGCAGCGGCGCGCTCGGGCTCGAGGCACTGTCACGCGGCGCCGCGTCGGCCACGTTCGTGGAAAAGGACCCGGCGGCACTCAAGGCCATTCGCGAGAATGCGGCTACGCTCGGCGCTGACAGTCGCATCCAGACGATCGCCGGCTCCGCGCTGTCGCTTCCACGCGCTGAGCCGTTCGACATATTGTTCGCAGATCCGCCTTACGGCCCCGGCGCGGGTACCGCGGCGCTCAGCGCCATCGCCGCCGCCGGCTGGTTGGCCGCCGGCGGCTGGTGTTCCATCGAGACCGCCCGCGGTCAGTCGGTGAGCGCGGGCGGCTTGGAGGTAGAGGTGGAACGGGACATCGGTCCCGCCCGCATTACGCTTCTGCGTCGGCCTTCGGCTTAGCTGCCTTTCGGATCTCCTCCACTTCCGTGGCGAGACGGCGGCCGATTGCCGCTGCGGCCGCTTTGCCGGCTTCCTTGACGGCCTTGCCGGCACGCTTGTTGTTGCCGTTCGCTCCGCCGCGGTTGAAACCATGTTCCGCGAGCGATGCAAGCGCGGCCGTCGCGGCAACGGCCAGCAGGTCGGCAACGATCGGGCTTTGGAGCAGCTTCAGGAACATATCTGCGGCACCTTCCGCAGCACCCTGTCGCGACTGGTCGCCGCCCTGCCCGGACGCACGCACCGCGACATCCTTACGCGGCGCGCTCCTGGGAGTCTTGCTGCTTGCATCGCTCTTGGTCGTCTTGTCCGACGCCTTGCGTGATCCGGCGCCGGTCGCCTTGCTCGCGCTCTTGGCCATGTTCGTCTCCTTGAAGGTTTGACACCTTAACTCTCGCGGTGGCTGCCGTATCCCTGATGGTAAATGGACTCGGTCCGCCAAGCAGAGATCAACGGTTCGTCGTTAACGGAACGATCAGCGTTAACCCTGACGATCGCGTTGCCGAATGTTCATGCAACAGCCTCCACCAAGCGGGCGTTACTCACGTCAAACGCATAACAGAAACAGGAGATACTGATGCGCAAGATCATGCTGGCACTGGCCGCGACGTCGATGGCGGCGCCCGTTGCCCTTCCGACGCCGGCGTTCGCGCAAGGCTATTATCAGGGCAAAACCTGGCGGGATTCCCAAGGCCGGATTCGCTGCCGTCGTCCCAACGGCACGACCGGCTTGATCGTCGGGGCGGCGGGCGGTGCGCTCATCGGCCGTGCCGTCGACACGCACGGCGAACGAGCGACTGGCACCATCCTCGGCGCCGCGGTCGGCGCGCTTGCTGGCCGCCATATCGACCGCAGCCGCCGCGTCCGCTGCCGCTAAGACCACCAGTCCCCTCGACCGGCGCCGGTTTCACCCGGCGCCGGTCACCCCTACCGATCCACTGTATTGACACAATAATACAGTAGGCTTAGCCTTCCGGGTTCAACAGGGAGGCGTACATCATGTACAGTCAGAACGAGATCGACGAAGCGGTCGCGGCGGGGGCGATCAGCGCTTCCTCGGCCGACGCGCTTCGCACATTCGTGGAAGGGCAGCGCTCCACCAGCGTCCCCGACGAGGAGAATTTCCGGCTCCTCACCGGCTTCAACGACATCTTCGTGTCCATCGCAGCGGCCATTCTGCTGGTCGCGGTCGGCTGGATCGGCCAGTCGATCGGACAGTCCACCGGCATCGTCGTCGACCGTGGGGGACCGAGCTTCCTTGGCCCGCTGGCGATCGCCGGAACGGCTTGGGCCCTGGCATTATTCTTCACCGCCAGGCGGCGCATGGCGTTGCCATCGATTCTGCTGGTCTTCGCCTTCGTCGGCGCCGTGTTCGCGACCGTTGCACTGGTCGAAGCGCAGATCATGTTCAGCATGGGCGAACAGGAACTTGCCCAACGATATGGCGACAGCAACAGCGACGCCGGCAAGGTCATGGTCGCCATTCTCGGCAGCATTGCCTTTGCCGTCAGTGCCGCCGCCGCATGGTTTCACTGGCGCACCTTCCGCGTCCCCGTAACGGTTGCCGCTGGCGCCGCGGCGGCGTCGGGGATCGCTCTCGCCCTGCTATTCGCTGCAATCGGCGACACTTCGTACACCCGGGACGTCGCGCTTGGCTTCGTCTTGGTGCTTGGCATCGCCGTCTTCCTGTTCGCGATGAGGTGGGACGGATCCGACCGGACCCGCACCACCCGCCGATCGGACGTGGCCTTCTGGCTCCACCTGTTGGCGGCGCCGATGATCGTCCACCCGGTGTTCAGCCTGCTGGGCCTCAACGACGGCAGCGCCAGCATTGCCGAAGGCGTCGTCGTCATCGCGCTTTATGTTGCGCTGGGCATCACCGCGCTGGCGATCGACCGCCGTGCGCTGCTGGTGTCGGCGCTCGCCTACGTCCTGTTCGCGCTTCAATCGTTGTTCCGCGAATTCGGCGCCGTCGAGCTCAACGTCGCGTTGACCGCACTGGTGATCGGCTCGGCCCTGCTGTCGCTATCGGCCTTCTGGCATCAGGCTCGTTCAGCGATCGTGTCGCCGCTGCCACAAAGCCTTCGGCTTCGGCTCCCGGTATTGGACCGAGCGGCGCCTATTCCTCAACCAGCCGCATGAGGCGGCGCTCGATCGGGGCCAGGACCGCACCAAGGTCATGGCCCCGCTTGAGCGTCATTCCATGCTCGCCGATCAATGCAAACGCCCCCTGCTTCAGCCGAAGCGCGGGACGTTTTTCGATGCGGATCTCGGGACGCTCGGCAGTACGCCGGAAAGCGGAAAAAACCGCGACATCCTTGTCCCAACCCATTGCATAATCGCGCCAGTGACCGGCAGCGACCATTCGCCCATAGAGATCAAGGATCCGGGTGAGTTCCTTGCGGTCGAACGTCGTGACGCTCTGGCGGTCGCGCGGCGATGGGAACGGGGTGATGACGCTCAAGCGCTTTTCACCTTGGGCGCGGGCTGGCGCTGCGCCTTCAGCATCTCGACATCCTTGCGAAGGTCGTCGAGTTCACGCTCCAGCTCGGCAACGCGCACGCGGGCAGGGTCGACATCCTCGCCGCACGGCGTGCCGTAGGGGACGAAACCCGCGCTGTAATGAACGGAGTCGACCGGCACTGCCTTGGCCGGAATTCCGACCACCGTCGCACCCGGCGCGACGTCGCGGGTGACCACGCTGTTGGCACCGATCTTGGCGCCCTCGCCGACATCGATCGGCCCAAGCACCTGAGCGCCCGATCCGACCACCACCCCGTCGCGCAACGTCGGATGGCGCTTGCCCGCGACCCCCGTCGTCGGGTTGGTGCCGCCCAGCGTCACGCACTGATAAATGGTGACATTGTCGCCGATCTCGGCAGTTTCACCGATGACGGTGAAGCCATGATCGATGAAGAAGTTGCGGCCGATCTTCGCACCCGGATGGATGTCGATCGCCGTCACGAACCGCGAAATATGGTTCACAAGCCGCGCAAGGAAGAAGAGCTTCCCGACGTAAAGCCAGTGGGCGACCTTGTGGAGCCCAAGTGCCCAAACGCCAGGATAGAAGGCGACGTCCCACCGTGAATGAGCGGCGGGATCCCGCGACTTGACCGAGTCGAGATAGGAAAGAAAGCCGGACGCCACCTGACGAATTCCCCTGAACAAACGGCGATGATTTAGGACGCCTGCCGCACGATTGCCAGACGCCGGGGCTGGTTTTGGGATCCCGCCACTTGCGAATAACCCCGCCGTTGGGCAAAGGGCGCGCGCCCGGCCGAGGGAAAAAGCCCCATTTTCGATTCCATCATCCAGACCGTCTTCGCTGACCCGAACCAGCTGCTGCTGTTCGTCCTGATCGGTTTCGCCGCGCAGATGGTCGATGGCGCCTTGGGCATGGCGTACGGGCAGATTTCGAGCACTCTTCTGCTGAGCATGGGGGTGCCGCCTCGCCAGGCTTCGGCCGGCGTGCATACGGCGGAAACGTTCACAACCGCCGTATCGGCCATCAGCCACGTCGCGCACCGCAATGTGGACTGGAAGCTATTCGGCCGGATTGTCGTTCCCGGCGTCATCGGCGGCGTTCTTGGCGCTTACGTTCTGACCACGGTGGATGCAGGCATCGCCAAGCCGTTCGTGCTCGCTTACCTGACCGCCCTCGGACTTTACCTCTTTTATCGCGGCGTCATGCACCGTCACACAGAGCGCAGCCCAAAGGTTGTTGCCCCGCTTGGGCTCGTCGGCGGATTTCTCGATGCGGCGGGCGGTGGTGGCTGGGGCGCAATCGTCACCTCCAACCTTCTTGTCCAGGGCAGCAATCCCCGGAAGACGATCGGCACCGTGAATACGGCCGAATTTTTCCTGACGGTGACGATTTCCGCCACCTTCCTGCTGGCGCTCGGCTGGGAAGCTTTTACGACTGCGACCGTCGGGCTCTTGATCGGCGGCGTGTTCGCGGCGCCATTCGGCGCGATGATTGCCAAGCGCGTGAACCCGGACGTGTTGCTGACATTCGTCGGCGGCTTGGTCACCCTGACCAGCCTCTACGGATTGTACCGGGCGCTGTTCACTTAAGTTCTCCCCCGACAGTTCCGGTGGACAATCAACACGATGCGACTTATGTACCGCTCGTTATGAAATTTGACGCAATCCGGCCTTGCAAGGGGCGCCCGCGCGAATTCGATGTCGACGATGCCCTTGCGGCAGCGCTGCGCGTGTTCTGGCAAAAGGGTTATGAAGCCGCCTCGCTGACCGACCTCACCGAGGCGATGGGGATTACGCGTCCGAGCCTCTACGCAGCGTTCGGCAACAAGGAAGCCTTGTTTCGCAAGGCGCTGGATCTCTACGAGCGCGAGAAGCTGGCATATGTCGGCGAGGCCTTGAAGGCACCGACATCGCGCCAGGTGGTGGAGCGTTTGTGGCGTGGCGCACTCGACATGCAGTTCAGCGACTGTCAGCCGCGTGGCTGCATGCGGATCATGAGTTCCCTGAGCTGCGGGCCTGAAGCCGACTCGATCCGTTGCGACCTGAACGCTCGTCGGCAATCATCGCGTGACGCGATCTGCGCCCGTATCGAGCAGGCCAAGGCCGAAGGCGACCTGCCGAGCGACACCAGCGCCGACGGGCTTTGCTCCTACGTCACTGCAATCCTTCAAGCCATGTCGGTCCAGGCGGCCGCCGGTGCCACTAGGCGGGAGCTGGAATCCTTGATCGACACCAGTCTCGGCATGTGGCCAGGTAAATAATTCGCATTTCAGTACCGCTCGGTAAAAAAAGCTGTTGACCTGACCGGCTCGCTCTTTATATACCGGTCAGTATAGAAGACCGGACATAAGCCGGCACCGTGATGCGTATCATCGCGAAAAGGGCGAGCCCTCACTCGGCACGGAGACGCTCCTCAGTAACACTCACCGCCTAAGGGCGGTCCGGGCAGTCACGCTGCGCGGACGCTCCTCGGCGCGAACGATCGAACCTGCGCTCGGCCCGCCGTGCGCGAAGGGCAGCGCACGCTTGCCCGAGCTGGAGAATGACGATGGCAACGCTTCCGATGCAACAATGGGCAGAGCCGGCCACCCCGCTGCGCAACGCATTGCGCATGCCGAAGCTGGTGGCCTCTACTCCGGCGACTGAGACAATTGCACCCGCCGCTCTGCTGTCCGACCTCGAGTGGTCGATCGTCGACATGGCGCGCTTGGACAGCCTCGCCAGCCTTCGTGCACCCACCCGCCTGCGCAAGATCATCTATGCGATCTTCGGTCTCAAGCCTGCGAACCAGCTCGCCAACGAGCGGCTCGAGGCGCTGCGCAGGGTTGCCGTTCAGGCGTGGCGCTATCGCTGGAACATCGGGAAAGAGGTGCTGCGCGGCTTCTTCGACGCCGGCTATTCGCAGGACCAGTACGAACTCATCCAACGCCGGATCGCCAAGGCGCGCTCCGCACGTAACCGGAGCAAGACCAAGTGAATATGATCGGCAAGGATGAAGGCAAGGTCTGGGCCGAACAGGTGCCGGCTCTCCGGCAGCGGTTCAACCGTCTGTCGCCGACTCAGAAATTTGCGCTGATTGCGTTGCCGCTGGTGATCATTGCCGGGCTTCTGCTCGGCAAGTTCTCCGGCGCGCCGGTGGCGGCCGCCCCGCCGCCACCGGTTGTTACCGCAGCGACCCCCCTGGTGCGCCAGATCTCCGAGTGGGACGAATATTCGGGTCGCTTCGAGGCGAGCCGCACGGTTGAGGTGCGCCCTCGCGTGTCCGGCGCCATTGTCGGCGTTCACTTCACCGACGGCTCCGTTGTCCGGCAAGGCCAACTGCTGTTCACGATCGATCCGCGCCCCTTCTCGGCCGCGCTCGCGGAAGCCCGCGCGGCAGCACAGAGCGCACGCAGCGAGCTGGCGCTGGCGCAGGCCGATCTCGGCCGCGCCACCCGTTTGCTCGAGGTGGATGCCGTATCCAAGAGCGACGTCGACCGGCTCCGCGCGCGTGTTCAGGTCGCGCAGGCGTCGCTCGCCGCGGCCACCGCCCGAATCCAGGGACGCGCGCTCGACGTCGGCTTCACTCAGGTGCGCGCACCGATCAGCGGCCGCGTTTCCGACCGCCGCATCGATGCCGGCAACATCGTCGAGGGCGGCGGAGCCGGCGGCGGCACCTTGCTGACCACCATCAACTCGCTCGACCCGATCTACTTCAACTTCGACGCGTCCGAGGCCCTGTTCCTCAAGGCTCGCCGAGCGCAGCAAGCCGGGATTGGCCCCTCGTCGGTCGAAATTCGTCTTCAGGACGAAACCGATTACCGCTGGCGCGGACGTCTCGACTTCACCGACAATGGACTCGACACCCGGTCCGGCACCATCCGTCTGCGCGCAGTGCTGAGTAACCCGGACCAGTTCCTGGCGCCCGGCATGTTCGGCAACATGCGCCTTGCAACGTCCGGCACGGTGACAGCGCTGCTGGTGCCCGACGCCGCGATCTCGACCGACCAAACTCGCAAGATCGTGATGGTTGCCGGCAAGGACGGCAATTTGACGCCTCGCCCGGTCGAGACAGGCCCGCTGATCGATGGTCTTCGGGTCATCCGGTCGGGCCTGAGCACCTCCGACCTCGTCGTGATCGCGGGTGCCCAGTCGGTGATGCCGGGAATGAAGCCGCAGGTGAAGAAGGGCATCATCTCGCCCGTCACCACTCCGCCCCGCCGGCTGCCGCACAGGTCACGCCAAGCGGCCAGGCAACCTTCGTCGGCCGCTAAAGACCGCACGCTTTCAGATACGCCGGCCGCGGCCGGGGAGACAAACAAGATGCGCCTTTCACGCTTCTTCATCACGCGTCCGATCTTCGCGGCCGTGATCTCGATCCTGATCACCGTGATGGGGGCGATGGCCTACCTCGCGCTGCCGGTGTCCCAATATCCGGACATCGTGCCCCGACGGTGACGGTAACCGCCGTTTACCCGGGCGCCGATGCCGAAACGGTGGCCTCCACCGTGGCCGCGCCGATCGAGCAGGAGATCAACGGCGTCGACGGCATGATCTACATGTCGTCGCAATCGACCGGCGACGGGCGCGTGACGATCACCGTCACCTTCAAGCAGGATACCGACCTCAACGCCGCGCAGGTGCTGGTTCAGAATCGCGTTGCAATCGCTGCGCCCCGCCTGCCGCAGGAGGTTCAGCGCCTGGGCGTTGTGACGCAGAAGACGTCGCCGGACTTCCTCCTGATCGTCAACCTCGTGTCACCCGACAAGAGCCTCGATCGAAGCTACCTGTCCGGTTACGCGCTGAGCCAGCTGCGCGACCGCCTCTCCCGCATCGACGGTGTCGGCGACGTGCGCATCTTCGGCGCGCGCGACTATGCCATGCGCGTCTGGATCGACCCGAATCGAGCCGCCGCGCTCAATCTGACCGCGGGCGAGATCGTCGATGCGCTTCGCAATCAAAACGTCCAGGTCGCGGCCGGCACCCTGGGCCAGCCGCCTTATTCCGGCGGCGGTGCCTTTCAGCTTAACGTTCAGACGCAGGGCCGCCTGACCGATCCCGAGCAGTTTTCGAAGGTGGTGATCCGGACCGATCAGGACGGCCGCCAGGTTCGCGTCTCAGACGTCGCGCGGGTCGAGCTCGGCGCTGCCGATTATGCGTCCAATACCTATCTTTCCGGTGAGCCGACCGTTCTTCTCGCCGTTTTCCAGCGGCCGGGGTCCAACGCGCTCGCAGCGGCAACCGCCGTCGAAAAGGAGATGGAGGTCGCCTCCAAAACCTTCCCACGCGGGCTGGAATATCGGGTCATCTACAACCCCACCGAGTTCATCGCCCAGTCGATCGACGCGGTGATCGAGACCCTGGCCGAGGCGATCCTGCTCGTCGTCCTGGTGATCATCGTCTTCCTCCAACGCTGGCGGGCCGCGATCATTCCGGTAATCGCAATCCCCGTGTCGCTGATCGGCACTTTCGCAGTGCTACTAACGGTCGGCTATTCGCTCAACAACCTGTCGCTGTTCGGGCTGGTGCTGGCGATCGGCATCGTCGTCGACGACGCCATCGTCGTGGTTGAAAATGTTGAGCGAAACCTCGCCAAGGGCCTGTCTGGGCTGGAGGCTGCGCGAACGTCGATGGATGAAGTCGGCGGCGCGCTGGTCGCGATCGTTCTGGTACTCTGCGCGGTGTTCCTGCCGACCCTGTTCCTCAACGGCCTGTCCGGTGCCTTCTACCACCAGTTCGCGGTCACCATCTCGGCCGCCACGGTCATCTCGCTGCTGGTTTCGCTAACCCTGTCGCCGGCGCTTGCCGTGCTGCTGCTGAAGCCGCACTCGGACGCGCCGCCGAAGAACCGTGCGGCCGCCTTGGTCGAGCGCTTCGGTCATTGGTTCAACGGCATGTTCGACCGCTTCAGCGAGCGTTACGCCAACCTCACCCGCCGACTGGTGCAAGCGCCGAAGCGCATGATGGCCGCATATGCGGCTCTGATCGCCGCCACCTTCGGCCTGTTCGCGATCACGCCCAGCGGTTTCATCCCGCAACAGGATCAGGGCTACTTCTTGACTGTGATCCAGCTTCCGCCGGGCTCATCGCTCGAGCGTACCGACGCCGTCTTGCGCAAGGTCGTCGCGCGCATCCTGCCGATCCCGGGCGTGGAAGGTTCCGTGATGCTCGCCGGCTTCGATGGTGCGTCCCAGACGCAGGCGCCGAATGCCGCCGCCGCTTACGTCCCACTGAAGTCGTTCGAAGAGCGCAAGAAGCTCGGCGTCACCTTTCCCGGCATCATGGCCGAAGCGCAAAAGCGGACCGCCGACATCAACGAGGCGCGCCTGCTCATCGTCCCGCCGCCTGTCATTCAGGGTATCGGCTCGGCCGGCGGTTACCGCCTGATGATCAAGGATCAGGGCGGCGGCGATTTCCCGACGCTCAACGGCATCGCCTGGGGTCTCATCGCAAAGGCCAACCAGACGCCGGGTCTGCAGCAGGTGTACACCCTGTTCGACATCAACACGCCGCGAGTGTTCGCCGACATCGACCGCGACAAGGCCGAAATGCTGGGAGTTCCGCCGAGCCGCGTGTTCGAAGCGCTGCAGGTCTATTTGGGCTCGGCCTTCGTCAACGACTTCAACCTGCTTGGCCGCACTTATCGCGTGACCGCCCAGGCGGAATCCTCTTACCGCGCCAGCGAGTCGGATATCGCCAACCTGCGTGCCCGTTCCAACTCAGGCGCAATGGTGCCGATCGGATCGATAACTACCTTCGAGAACCGGACGGGGCCGTTCCGCGTCGCCCGCTACAACGGCTTTCCGGCGGTGGAGATCGACGGGGACACAGCACCCGGTTACTCGTCCGGGCAGTCGCTGAAGGCGATGGAGGATCTCGCCGCCCAGAGCCTACCTCCGGGATACACCTATGAGTGGACGGGCATCGCCTATCAGCAGCGTGCGGCCGGAAACACCTCGGCCCTGGTCTTCGGTCTTGCGGTGCTGTTCGTCTTCCTCGTGCTTGCGGCGCAGTTCGAAAGCCTGGTGCTGCCGCTTTCGATCATCCTTATCGTCCCGATGTGTCTGCTTGCGGCGATGATCGGGGTGAACCTGCGCGGCATGGACAACAATGTGCTGACGCAGATCGGACTGGTGGTGCTGATCGCGCTTGCCGCGAAGAACGCCATCCTGATCGTAGAGTTCGCTCGCCAGGACGAGGAGCATGGCATGTCGCCGATTGAAGCGGCGGTACGTGCCGCCCGCGACCGCTTGCGGCCGATCCTGATGACCAGCTTCGCCTTCATTCTCGGTTCCGTGCCATTGCTGATCGCAAGTGGTGCCGGTGCCGAGCTCCGCCAGGCGCTTGGAACCGCGGTGTTCTTCGGGATGGTTGGTGTGACCGCCTTCGGCCTGATCTTCACGCCGACCTTCTACGTCGTCAGCCGCACCGTCGCCGACCGGATCGCCAGCCGCCGACGGCGTCCACCGGGGCCGAGCCGGCGCTCGTCCCCGCTGAATAGGAACAGCCATGACCCGCATCCTCCTCGCCAGCGCCGGCGCCCTTGCCCTCGCCGCCTGCGCCACCGGTCCTACCTATCAGGCCAAGCAGGTCGCTCCGGCGGCTGCCGCGCCGTTCATCGGTGACGTTAATTCCACGCTCGTGTCCTCCGCTCAGCCGGACCAGAATTGGTGGCGCCTCTACAACGACCCGGTGCTCGACCGCCTGGTTGCCGACGCGCTTGCCGCCAACACCGACATCCGTGTCGCCGAGGCGCGGCTCGCCCGTGCCCGTGCCCTGCTTCGTGAAGAGCGCGGCGCACGTGAGCCGCAAATCGGCGTCGGCGGTGGCGTCCAGTATCAACGCACGCCAGGACCGGAGATTCCGGGCCAGGACCGCTCCAACATCGTCGGCGATGTCGGCGCCGACGTTTCCTACGAAGTCGACCTGTTTGGCCGCATCGGCCGCCGGGTCGAAGCGGCCCGCGGCGACGTCGCCGCTTCCGCCGCCGATGCCGACGCGGTCCGCGTCCTGATCGTCGCCGACACCACCCGCGCCTATGCGGACGCCGTCGCGGCCGCGGAACAAGCTGCGGTGGCGCAGCGGATCGTCGACTTGCTGAACCGCTCGCTGTCGTTGACCCAGCGGCGCAAGGATGTTGGGCTCGGCAACGGGCTCGATGTCGCCCGCATCGCTGGTCTTCGCGACCAAAGGCTGGCCGAAATTCCCTTGTATCTGGCGGAGCGGCAAGCGGCCTTGTTCCGGCTGGCGACACTGACAGGGCGCGCACCGCGCGAGCTGCCCGTCGAAACGACCTTCCGCACCTCATCGCTGAAGCTCGACCGCCCGATTCCGGTTGGCGACGGTGCCCTGCTCCTCGCACGCCGGCCGGACGTTCGTGCCGCCGAGCGCCGGCTTGCCGCTGCAACGGCCCGCATCGGCGTGGCCACCGCAGATCTTTATCCGCGCATTTCGCTGGGCGGCTCGGTTGGCGCGACCAACCCGATCGGCGACCTCTTCACCGGCAATGCTCTGTCATGGGTGATTGGGCCGCTGCTGAATTGGACGGTTAACCGCACCGCCGCGCGCGCGCGCATTGCCGGCGCCGAAGCCGATGCACAGGCCGCGCTCGCGCAGTTCGACGGAACCGTGCTCGGCGCGCTGGAGGAGACGGAGACCTCACTCTCCAGGTATCAGCAAAGCGTTGCCCGGCGGACCGCACTGGCCGCGGCGCGCAACCAGGCGGAGGCTGCTGCACGAATTGCCCGCGCTCGTCAGCGCGAGGGCGACATCAGTTCGCTGGAATTGATCGACGCCGAACGCACCGTCGCCGATGCCCAGGCGCAGCTGGCCTTGGCCGACGCGGCAATCACCGAAGCCCAGATCGCCTTGTTCCGCGCGCTCGGCGGAAGCTGGCAGGCCTAAGGAAACCGCACCCGGTACAGCGACCGGTGGGTCAGCACGAACAGTGACCGCCGGTCCGCGCCGCCGAAGATGAGCTGCAGGGGCCGCTCGGGCACGTCGATGCGGCCCAGTTCCGCGCCGTCGGGCGAGTAGACGAAGATCTGACCGTTGGCGACGTAGATGCGTCCGTCCGGTCCCTTCGCGACGCTCTCGCCTCCCCGGTCCGCTACCACCCGAAGATCGGTCAGCGAACCTCCCTTGCCGACGAGCGCACTATAGGTTTTGTTCTCTGACGAATTGGCGACGAGCACCCGCTCGCCGACCTTGGCTGTGACGAAGCCGTAGGTGTCGAGTCCGTGCGAGAAGCGCATCGCGCGGAAATCGTCCGGCCCCTGCTGAACCACCCGCCATGCAGGGATCGCCAGCGACCCGTCCGGCGATACATATTGCTTCGGCCTGCCCGCGCCGGCTTCCTTGGCGAAGATCTCGGCCATGGTTTCGAACTGGTAAGTCCGAGGGTTCAGCCGGTCGCGGAACTCTGAATTTGCCCACCAATTCGCCGGTATCGCAACCGCCGCACCGGCAGTTCCAGCGACGGGTGCCGGCTTGATGACGTTGATCTGGTCGTCCGGACTGCCAGGCATGAAGCTGTACACCGGCCCGCCGCGCTCCGCCGCCGACAGCACCATGATGTTGCCCGACGCATCCACGGCCAGGTTGACGGGATCAAGCGGCTGGTCGCGAACGATCTCCAGCTTCTTGGAATCCGACCAACCGTAGATCCGCTGCCGCTTGCGATCGGTGAAATAGAGCGTTCCGTCAGCCCCAACCGCACCACCGCCGATCGAGTGGAAGTCGCTGGCAAGCTTCTCCACCTGCGCGCCGCCGAAAGTCGATACTGCCGGCTTGCTCGCTTGGCCCGTGACGTCGAGCACTGCAAATTGCCGCTCGCGCACATCGATACCCTTAGCGACATCGCGGATCGCATTGTCGAACGGATATTTCGTGAGCCGCAAGTAGGTGAAGCAGCCCTCGTCGTCGCACGGCGGCAGGCCGCTTTCCCCATTCACCGCCATGTTGCGGAAGCGGATGTTGCGGGAATTGTAGAGCGTCACGGCTGCCGGCGCCGGCTCGCGGGTGCGGGTCACGCGATAGCCATGATAATTGGCGACCAGCATGTCGCGCGAGTCCCTTATCTCGAGCCCGACCGTGTACAGCCCCTCGCCCGCTTCCTCCTCGGTCTGCGGCGCATACAGCTCCCAATTGGCGACACGGTTGAAGGCGAATTCGGTGCGCACGTGGTGCTCGACCGATGCCTGGATAATCTTGCCCGGCGTGGTCGTGTCGGAGACATAGAGGCCCGGGTGAGCGTAGGTGCTTGGGCTCCAGATGTTGAAGAAGGTGCCGCCGCCGTTCTTCGTCACCCAAAGGCTGGAATATTGCCGGTCCCAGCCCTTGGCGGGGTCGGGATCGCCGGTGCCATTGTCGTTGATCGGCGTGACGCGCTTGCCGTCGAACAGGTCCGTGCCGTGGCCGCCCTGGAACTTGATGTCGCTTGCCATGGAGTTGGCGCCTGCCGTCCACAGCAGTCCGACCGCACGCGGGTTGATCCCGCCCGTGTGAAGCCCAAGCCCGACGACGACCGCTTCGCCGCCCTCTGCCGTCTGGACCAGCGCCTTGGGCGCACCGACGCCCTGAAAGGCCGGCGTCTTGTCCGGAATGACAATTTGCGTGAGACCGGGATGGAGCCCGACCAGCACGCTGTCCGGCCGTAGACGGAGCGTATCTGTGACAAGATAGAAGCCAGCCGGAAAATAGACGGTCTTGTTGGTGTCGATCGCGCGCTGAATGGCGGCGGTGTCATCGGTCGCATTGTCGCCCTTTGCGCCAAGCGTTCGAACATTGACCCATTCGCCGACCGGCGGGAGCGAGCGAAGCACCGGCGTGCTTGCTGCAGGCGCCGAAGCGATCGGCGCCGCCTTCATGTCCGTCTTGAAGGTCCCCATCGCTCCCATGCCCGGCAGCGTCAGGCCGTGAGTGAACGACGCGACATTATACGCCCGCCCCTGCCCGCGAACCTCTTTGCCGCTGTCGCGCATGCGGGCGAACACCGGCGTGTTCGTCGCGGTCACATCTTCGAAACCGACCTGTGTGGTTGCGCTCTTCTCGTTGGAAATGACGACGCCGGCCCGGCGGACATTGTCGAACCGCAGCCCCTTGCCGAACAGCCAGTCGCCATTCCCCTTGTCGATCTCAACTCCGACCGGCGTGTTGCGGAAGGACACGTTGAGCATGGTGAGCCCCGCCTCATGCTCCCGGATCGCCGCATCCCGCTGCCCGTCAAAGGTGGAATCCACCAGCGCAAAGCCCCAGGCCGGCGATGTCTTCTCCGCGAGGATGCCGTAGCGACCGCCACGGAAGTGGAGGTTCTCCGCAACGTTGGCGACTTGGTACAATCCGGCGAGACCGGACCCGAGATCGAAGTCCGCATTGCTGACGAAGCTGTGCTGCGCGGTGTGGAAGCGGACCGCCGTGGCGGCCGGATTGCCGCTACCGATCTTGAAATCCACATTGCTCAAGGCGGAGTAGAAAGTGCCGCTGTTGGCGTCCCCGATTCTGGGGTTGAACGGCACGCTGCCGGGCACGGGAAAGGCGATGCGCGGTCCCTCGTTACCCAGTGCATTCACCTTGCTGGTGCCGGTGAACACGATCATGTTGGAAATGCCGCGCTGGAAGCCCGGGGTGCGATCGCCAAGTTCGATCACCGGGCGGGTCGCGCCGACCCCGAACAGGCGCACCGCGGGCCAGATGAACAGGGTGCGGGTGATCCGGTAGCGGCCCTGCGGCAGGAAAACGATGCCGCCGGCGCCAGTGCTTGCCGCCTTGTCGATCGCTTGCTGGATCGCAGCGGTATCGTCCGCCCGGCCGTCGCCGACTGCCTTGACGACCACCGCCCGCGGATCGTCCGGAAGCGTCGTCATCACCGATGGAGAAGCCAGGGCCGCGCTGCTTAGTGCCGACGCGGCCAGCGCCGCAATGACCCACGTCGTTCGCATCCCAGCACCCCCAATCGCACCACCGATCGTCGGTGGCTTTGGAGGGTTGCTACGTCCTATTCGCCGGAATTGGAACTGGGAACGATAACGTTACCGTTCCCGCCATTTCAGCAGGTCCAGCCGGCGCTGGTCCAATATTGCTGACGGCACTCGCGGCGGTTTCCTTGCGTCCAGCGCGGCATCGAGCGGCTCGGATCGTCATGCCACCAGTCGTTGAAGCTGTCCGATTCCCAGGCACGGTTGTTCGACCGCGCCCACTCGCCTGGCGCATAATAATATCCATAATTATCGAAACCGCCCCAGCCGCGGCGTCCGGCGCCACGACGGTCGCGGCGGTGGTTCATCCAGTCGCCGCCGCCACGATGAACGCGCACATCGCTCGTCACCGTGCTGCTGATCCGGGCAGCGCGTCCGGGCTCGATCGCGGGTGCGGGCGACGCTGTCGCCGCCGCGAGCATCAGCACCGAACAATATGACGCCGCACGACCCCAAAGCCTGTTCATCTTGCCTGTCTCCCGAATTGCCTGCCTCCCCCAACGCACGACCGCAAATTTGGCGCCGACGGCACCGGATGTCGTGTCATTTCTGGCCAGCAGCAACGGCGATGGCTAGGCTAGTCGAGGGTATCGGGAGAGCGACGATGGCGTTGATGATGGCACTGGTCCTTGCAGCTGCCGCGCCGAGCGCGGAGGCGGAGGCGCTTGGCCGCCGCATCGCCAACGCGGGCTTGCTCGGCACCTTGCTGCCGATGATGGTCAAGAAAGACACGGACGAGCTCGTCGCTCGGCACAAGGAACTGACCGCCGCCGAGCAGGCCGAGCTTCGCCGAATCGCGCAAAGGACCGCAAGCTCAGGCATCGACAAGGCGCTAAGCGCCAACGGCCATGCCTATGCCGAGGCGCTGAGCGTCGACGAGCTGAAGGCGGTCGCCGCCTTTATGGAAAGCCCGGCGGGTCAACGCTGGCGCGCCAGCCAGCCGCAGGTGATCGCGGGCACCGTCGCGGCGATCGAAGGCATGGACTTTAAGAAAGACGTTGCCGCCGCATACTGCAAACAAACCGGAAAGCTGTGCGACTGAGTTGCCCGACATGACCGAAGAGCGCGCAGGCCTGCCGATCATTGCGTTTGAGGATCTCGCCGCGCTGGAGCGCTGGCTAGAGGCGCAGCCGGCGGACTCGCGCGGGATGTGGCTCAAGCTCGCGAAGAACGGTTCCGGAATCGCGAGCGTGTCCAAGGCCGAAGCTATCGATGCCGCATTGTGCCATGGCTGGATCGACGGGCAGCTCGACAAGTATGACGACGCCTGGTGGCTGATCCGCTTCACGCCGCGGCGGGCACGGAGCAAATGGTCGCAGGTCAACGTCAAGCGCGCGGGGCAGCTGATCGCCGAAGGAAGAATGCGTCCCCGCGGGATGGCGCAGGTCGAGGCCGCGAAGGCTGACGGCCGCTGGGACGCGGCCTATGCGCCGGCGAGCAAGGCCGAGGTGCCGCCCGATCTCCGTGCCGCCCTGGACGACAACCCAAAGGCTGCCGCTTTCTTCGCGACCCTGAGCGGCGCCAACCGCTACGCCATTCTTTATCGCATCGGCGCGGTGAAGACGGCCGAAGCGCGGGCTCGCAACGTCGCCAAGTTCGTCGCCATGCTGGAGCGCGGCGAGACGGTGCACGGCTAGCGGCGCTTGCGCTTTCCGCCGCGGCGGGCAACGATCCACTTGTGGCGCACCGCATCTATTCGACCAGCTTCGGCTCCGTTTACCCGCTGTACGTCACCAAGGCGGAGCGCAAGGGGCGCACCAAGGCGGAGGTCGACCAGGCGATCCGCTGGCTCACGGGCTATTCGGATGAGGAATTGGCCGCGGCGGTGGCCGACGCCAGGACGTTTGAACAATTCTTTGCCAGGGCGCCCATGATGAACCCGGCGCGGGAGACCATCCGCGGGACGGTATGCGGCGTGAGGGTGCACGAGGTGGAGGAGCCGCTGATGCGGGAGATCCGCTACCTCGACCTGCTGATCGACGAGATCGCCCGCGGCAAGGCGATGGAGAAGGTGCTGCGCGCCTGATCAGGTGGTCAGCGCGGTTCCAGCCGTAGCTACGGCACGCTGGAATGTTACTCCGCGACTGCTTCTACCGACGGCGCCGCGACGGCTTTCAGCTTTTCGTGCCGTTCGAGGCGCTGCGCCATGCCGGTCCAGGCTTCCTCGGCGCGGAGGCAGCGGTCCTTGACGTTCTGAAGCGTCGCTTCGTCGGCCTGGGCGCGGCATTCGGCGGCGCGGGCGCGGTAGGTGTCGATCTCGCCAAGGCGGGTGCTGATCGTCATGCTGGGTTCCTTCCGCTGGAATGTGAGTCCGGCCCGCCCGGTGGTGAGCGGGCCGGTTGCCCTCCCGAGGGAGGGCGGTAGGCGTCAGGCGCTCTGGAGGTTGACCGCGCTGGTCTTGCCGCGGCGGTCTTCCTCAAGCTCGTAGCTCACACGCTGTTCCTTCTGCAGCGTGCTCATGCCGGCGCGCTCGACGGCGCTGATGTGGACAAAGGCGTCGGTGCCGCCGTCTTCCGGCTGAATGAAGCCGTAGCCCTTGGTCTCGTTGAAGAATTTTACGGTGCCGATCGGCATGATGGTCATTCCTTGTTTGGGCGGATCCGACATCGGTCCCGCTTCGGCTAGGAGAAGCGAAGAGAAGGAATGAGGAGCCGCAAAGCGCCCGAAGACCGTCAGATGCGACTAGTAGCGGAATCCACCCTACAGCATCGGTGCAACAATTGTTAGGCCCGAAGCGCGCGCCTCTTGCGCCAGCTTAAACTCTCAACTGTTTCGGTGTTCGCGCGCCAGGTGCGGACTTAAGCACAGTCGAATGAGCCTTCCGATGGCCGTTCGGATCGGCCGAGCAGGTCAGCGAAATTCGGCGCGGGTCGCCAGACGCGTCGTGACAGCTTCCCTATCGTTCTCTATTTGTTCCTCCCATGGGAGAGCGAATCAAGGTTGAGGGCCGCGCGCTGGCGATTGTGGTGGCGATCTGGTTGCGGCGCCTGCCCAAGTGGGTGTGGGGCAAGGACCCGGACTTCGCGGCGCGGGTGAAGAAGGGCTATCGCATCAATCCCGACGACGAGCAGGACCCGAAGCGGCTGGTCGCGGAGCTGATCGCCGAGCGCATGGCGACCCTCGATTGGTCGGTGACTTATGAGCAGCGGGAGAATGGATTTGCGGACCGGACGTCGCCGGCGAGCGGCGCAAGGACGGAGCCCAGCGAGCCCGGTGCGTAGCGCGCCCGGCGGACGGAGCGGTCAACGGTGCTGAGGCTTACCTTACCAAAGGGGCGTGCGCGGACGGTGGCGTTCGCGGGTGACCTCTTCGGTGATCAGCTTGCCCTTGAACTTGCGGGTCATGGTGCCCGCGCCCTCGACGCTCATGCAGACGACGCGCGTTCCGCCCTGGGGAATGCGCTCGATCGCGGAGATGCCGACATTTTCGGCTTCGCAGCTGGCGATCACCTGCGCCTCCGTCAGGTTCACGAAGAGCGCACGGCTCATTTGGACGGCCCCCGGCGTGCGGCAGCCATGGCTTCGCGGGCGGTGCCGTAGCGAAAGCCGCCCCACAGGAAGCTTTCGGTCTGGACCCGGACGACGCCGAGCCGCTCCATCTCGCCAGCGTCGGGATGATTGTCGTTGACGGTCATGCCGCGGCCCCAAGCCGGCTGCGTTCGACGCCGATCAATGCCGCATAGGCGCGCGTGAAATCGCGGTGGATGCCGCGCGCCTGGGCGCAGGCGGCGTGATCCGACATGTGGAGCGAGATCTGGTGGCGTTTGTAGAGATAGTTGAGATCCATGACGGAACTCCCTTCGTAAGCGGGAGCGCGCCATCCACTGGGATGAAGGGGATCTCTCAGCCGCACGCGCCTACTGATGTCTGCGTGCGATACGCCCTTGTAACACGGGCAGTGCGGATCACCTAAACTGGCGGAACGCCGCCATCGGGCGCGGATGACGCCGGCGCCCCACGCCAAGTGCGATTGCTTGCACCCGAAGGCGCCGTTCGTTCGCTTGTATTGAATCGCCAAGGCCGACCCCTGCCGCTTGGCGACTGAGAGACAGGTTCGCGCTCCCGGCCCCGAGGAGATGCGAAACCATGTCAGGCCATGAAGACGGATTTGAACGCGTGACCAGCAGGCGCCTGGTCTTCGCGCGGCCCTTCATGCTCGGCAAGGCGCCCGAGGTTTACCCCGCCGGCACCTATGAGGTGGAGACGCGGGAGGAAGCGTGGGAGGCGCAGGGCCACCGGGCGCTTCGGCGCACCTCCACCGTGCTGGTCGTCCCGACACCCACCGGAACCCTGCATCGCCAGGTCAGCGGAACCGAGCTGGACCAGGCTTTCGCCCGGGATGCCGAAGAGGCCGCGACGGATGGGATCAACGAGAATCCGGATATCGGGCACGCCGATGGCGAGCAGGACGAGGCGCCGCGATGAGCGACAATCCCGAACGGGCAACGAGCGCGGACAACGACCGCTGCGTGCTTCAGTCCTGGCACGAGTGGGAGTTGGACGGCGGCGAGCGGCGGATCATCCTGTGCGTTGAGACTGCGCTGGAATTGCGGCCGGGCTACCCCGGCTTCGATTCGGCCAAGCTCGACCGCCTGATCCAGGACGCCACCGACATGATGCGCACCAGCGCCAGCCCCATCGACGCGCTAAGGATCGTGCCGCTCCGCTGAAGCACCGAGTGCAGAGAGCCCGGCGCGAAGCGCCGCGCGAGCAGCGCGAGGAGAAGCTTCAGCGCGGCCGACGGGGCGGTCAGCCGCGCTGACCGAACCCGTTCGACGTCACGGATTTACTCCGTGACGGCTTTCCCCTACTCGCCCGCCTCCGCAAGCACAGGAGGCGATCATGAAGACGATCCAAACACACGCCGACCTGCCCTGCTTTCGAGCGCACGTCCAAGCGGCGTAAGGGCTTCCCCAGCGAGACGCGCGTGAAGCGCGGGCTGCGCTTCGTGCGCGGCAGAGAGAAGGAGCTGGTCGAAAAGCTCGGCCGCAACGATCCGTGCCCATGCGGATCGGGGAAGAGGTTTTAAGAAGTGCTGCTTGGCTTCGGGCCGGTTTCGACGGGCGCGAGCGGCATGATTACTGGCGCTAGCAGACGCAGTGCGGGTCGCATCCGAACCGGAGCCGATAGCTAACGAGTTCGCAACCGCGCCTCGTCTATGCCGCGGCGGTGAGCAAGCATTGGCATCCCGGCGGCGAGGCGGCCCCTCTTCGCGCCCCTCAGCGGACGCGGCGAAGCTGGCATGGGATGGACCATGTCAGCAACGGCGGCCGGCGTGGGCGGCGCCCCCGTCCCCAATCTGCCGACCTTCCCTTTTGGCGGCTGACGATCCTGCTGTCGGCGTTCGTCGGCTTTTCCGTGTGGCACTATCTGCCAACCGAGGACTCGACGGCGGAGCGGACGGCGGTACCGACGGCTTCGGCTGAGGCGCTGGTGCCGACGAATTCGGGCAATGCGCCGGTGCCGACGGTTTCGGACTCGCCCTCGGTGCGGACGAACCCCACGACAAGCTCAAGACAGGCGTTCGGCGCGTGCAAATGGGGCGGCGGAACGAATTGCGTGGTGGATGGCGACACCATCTTCCTGGACGGGCAGAAAATCCGGATCGCCGGGATCGATGCGCCGGAGACGCATGATTATGGCTGCGACAGCGAGCTGGCGCTGGGCGAGCGGGCGGCGGGACGGTTGCAGCAGCTGGTCAATTCGGGCGCCATTACCCTGACCAGCATCGACCGCGACGAGGACGTGTACGGCCGCAAGCTGCGCAATGTTGCGGTGGACGGGCGGGACGTGGGCGAGACGCTGATCGCCGAAGGCCTGGCGCGGGAATATGGCGGAGGAAGAAGGAGCTGGTGCAGCTGAAGCACCGAGCGCAGAGAGCCCGGCGCGAAGCGCCGCGCGAGCAGCGCGAAGAGATGCTTCAGCGCGGCCGGCGGGTGGCCGTCAGGCCAACCCGTTCGACGTCACGGATTTACTCCGTGACGACTTCCCACCTCAAAGCGTAGCTTGTCCACAACGGAAAAGTGAATAGGTTGGCCCCGCTCGGGGGAGACGCTTTCATGATCAAACGGCCGCTTTCGCTGACCATTATCGGTTGGTTCCTGATTATCACGTCCATCCTTGGCGTGTTCAGTACGTTGACAATGTTCAACAATCCCGTGGTCGCGCGGATGCTAGAGCGGAGTCCGTTCTCACTTGGCGTCCATCAGGCAATCGGCGTCCTGTCCGCGATCATCAACTTGGCTTGCGGCTTCGGGATCCTGAAGGGCTTGAACTGGTCACGATACCTGTACGTGGCGGGGGAGCGCTCGGCTTGCTGTTCGGGCTCGTCACCGTGCCGATCATCTCCACGCTTTTGCTTGGGGTATTGTTCCTGGCGGTGATTGCTTACTTCCTGTTCCGGCCTGCGGGGTCGGCATGGTTCCAGCAAGGTGCGCCCATGGAGTTGGAGCAGCCGTGACGGCGCGCCGGATGACCAGCATCATCCTCCTCTTCCTCGGAGGCTGGTTGCTCAGCGGCGAGGCGATGATCGCCTGGATCGACGCCGGGGCGGGGCTTGGCATTGCACTTGGCGTCATGCTGTTCATGAGCTTGTTTGCCCTCGCCTTCCTGCTTCTCGGCGCCTGG
The DNA here is from genome assembly GCF_011300455.1 of Sphingomonas piscis. NCBI lineage: Bacteria > Pseudomonadati > Pseudomonadota > Alphaproteobacteria > Sphingomonadales > Sphingomonadaceae > Sphingomonas > Sphingomonas piscis. The sequence goes on along the minus strand of NZ_CP049869.1, from coordinate 1,825,763 downwards.
GCGAGTCCTGGAGCAAGGTGGGCCGATCTTGGGCTTACGCTGATGATCGTGGCTGCTTTTACGCTGTTTGCCGGCGTCACTACCGCCATAGTCTTTCTCGACCCTACCGCAAAGCCGTTCTTGCCGCCGGAAATGCCTGACCTGAGCTTCAACCCTGTCCTGGGAACGTTGAACCTGCTGTTGATCGGCGGAATCGGACATATGTTGAGACGATGGGATCTGACTCGTCGGCAAGGCTGAAGCACCGAGCATAGCGCCGCCGACGCGAAGCGTCGCCGAAGCTGTGCGAGAGATGCGAAAGCCCGGCCGGCGGGTGGCCGTCAGGCCAACCCGTTCGACGTCACGGATTTACTTCGTAACGGCTTTACTACTTACGGGTGAGTATCGCCGATTTTGCTTGCTCAATGAAAGCGGGAACATTCGCCTCCATGACCAGAACGTTAGCGCGGTCGCTAGTGCGAACCAGATAAGGGTACAGCCCCAAATACTCTTGGCCTTCGAAGCCATATTTGATGTTCGATGCTACTGGCATGATGAAGACGTTTCCACGGCGCATCCCGTCGAAATAACCAAGTTCCCAAGGACACCACTTCGAAACTGCGGCATTCTCTGAGTGCACATAAACTAGCATCTGGCACTGCCTCATCCGACGCCGAAGGTGGCTGGCAGTTCCTGTGCTCACACGGGTGCGATCCAGCTGAGGATCAGTGATCCAATCGACATACACAGAAAGCCCACGTTCTTCTAAGGCGAGCTTTGCTCCTGCGATTAGTTCCTTGTCCAGAATGGAGTGGGACAGGAAGACGTCGAAGTTGGACGAAGTTAAGTCGCGCGACTCCGTCAATATTTGATCGGCTTTTTTCGCTGTAACAGTCTCGCGAAACTGAACCTTGGCACGAAGCTCTCCTTCGGTGAAGAGCATGCTACCGACCGACTGACTGAGCGGCAGCTTCGATCCACATCGCGAAGCTGGTGGAGCCTCCCTCTGTCACGTAGCAGTGGTTCCGCGCGTAATTGTGAAGCGGGATTACGTTGCTGCTTGTTGGTGCCCTCCAAGAAGAAGGAAGCTGCACCGGCATTCGGTAGTCCAAGTAACGCTGCCAACGTCCTGAATGGTATTCCGCCAGATAGATTTTTCCCGGCTCCGCTAGATACACGCCCATATAGCCGAGGGGGTCCGGCCCTCTTGCACAGGTCAAACCGTTTGGGTCTCGCTTTTGGTCGATCCACACGGTCAAGAGGCCATTCCCACGCGCAACGCTTTTCGCGATCTCAAACCTAACCCACCGTCGCGCGTAGGTCTCAGTGCCTGCCAACACGCAGGTAACTGACGTGTTTTCCAAGCCTGTGTTTATTAGGGCCTTTAAAGATGCATCATCCTTCCTCTGAGCAGACTCCCACAAACTTCCGTCGAAAAAGCCCGTGCCAGCGCGAGTGGCTTCATTGCCGAACCGCCAAGATTGCCGGATTTGATTTGCGCGCCAACCGTCTCGTTGAAAGTGAAATGAGAAGAACACGCGCCGACGCTTGATCTTCATAGCGGAACCAAGAAGAAGTGAGTTGCTGTGCATTCGCGGAACTCCCGTCAAATGAACACTCCGACAGCGACCACGATCAGGATTCCAGCGCCGTAGAACCCTAGAACCGACCAACTCAGTAGTGCGTCCGCCAGTGTTGCGGACTCTTTCGGCTCGATATGGAAGTCCGGCTCGGACTCGAGCGGCTTCAACCGCAACTCGTTGTACTGATCCCTGAAACCGCGCTCCAGGACTAGGTAGCTTGCATCAAGCACCGCAAACGCCACGATTATGGGAAGGCCTAAAAACAAGATCCGTGGCTTCTCAATCGCACCGGCGAGCGCAATCAAAGCAGCCACGATCCCCATGCAGTATCCCTTGAGACCCGCGCTGTTGGTACCCATGCGAGTAATCGCGTTTTGCACCAGTTCGAGATGCTTCATGCGCATCTCAGGCCACTTCTCGCGAAACTCGCTCATAGTAAGATCAGGCTGCTCCAGCTTCGGTTAGGTCCGCCATCTCCTTCCACGCTGAAATGAATGCCGGGTCATGAGGCCGAGGATTCTCGAAAATGAAGACTCCTAACCTAACCTGCGAACATTCATCCCGAAGACCACTTTCAACCTGCTTCGCGAAAACATGATGGCCCTCTGCGCGGTACCTGGACGCCGCCCACTCGCGCGCACGATAGAGGTGCCACTCTTCGTCAGTCATATCTCTTATTTCTCTCACTCCGCCGCAACCCCAGCAGCAGCGAACATATCCGCCTCACCCGCCGGCGCAGCGCCACCCTCCCCATCATTAGCCGCCGACCCCTTGGCCTTCTGCCGCCGGTCGAAATTATCCCAGACCGTATTCCAGTCGCCACGCGTCGCCGCCTTCGAATACTCCGTCGCGCGGGTTTCGAAGAAGTTGGCGTGCTCGACACCGTTGAGCAGCGGCGCCAACCACGGCAGCGGGTGCTCGTCGACCATGTAGATCGGCTGGAAGCCGAGCTGGCCCAGGCGCCAGTCGGCGATGTAGCGGATGTACTTCTTGATCGACTTGGGCGTCATGCCTTCGACGGGGCCCTGTTCGAAGGCGAGGTCGATGAAGGCGTCCTCCAGCCGCACCGTCTTCTGGCAGGTGTCGATGATGCTTTCCTTGACGTCTTTGGTCAGGCAGTCGCGTTCCTTCACGAAGGCGTGGAACAGGCGGATGATGCCTTCGCAGTGGAGGCTTTCGTCGCGGACCGACCAGCTGACGATCTGGCCCATGCCCTTCATCTTGTTGAAGCGCGGGAAGTTCATCAGCATCGCGAAGCTGGCGAACAATTGCAGCCCTTCGGTGAAGCCGCCGAACATGGCGAGCGTCTTGGCGATGTCCTCGTCCGTGTCGACGCCGAAGGTCGAGAGATAGTCGTGCTTGTCCTTCATCTCCTTATACTGAAGGAACATGCTGTATTCGCTCTCGGGCATGCCGATCGTGTCGAGCAGGTGGCTGTAGGCGGCGATGTGCACCGTCTCCATGTTGCTGAACGCGGTCAGCATCATCTTGATCTCGGTCGGCTTGAACACGCGGCCGTACTTGTCGTGGTAGCAATCCTGCACCTCGACGTCGGCCTGGGTGAAGAAGCGGAAGATCTGCGTCAGCAGGTTGCGCTCATGGTCGGTGAGCTTCTGCGCCCAGTCGCGGCAATCCTCACCCAGCGGCACCTCCTCGGGCATCCAGTGGATCTGCTGCTGACGCTTCCAATATTCGAACGCCCAGGGGTATTCGAACGGCTTGTAGGCTTTATTGGCTTGGAGGAGGGGCATCGTCAGGCTCCTTGGATGTCGGGTTCGGAAGTGTTGAAGTCGAGCGGCGCGGTAGTCGCGTAGCCGATGGCGAAGCCGCCGAGGATGAGGCCGAAGGCGGCGCTCATCATGCCGGCGATCAGCATCATGTGGTTGCGCGGGCGATCGTTGACGCCGCCGCGGATCGCGACCGTCATGAGGGCGATGCCGGCGATCAGCGCGATGACGCCCACAACCAGGAAGAAGGTGGTGGCGGCGGTCATCCGGCCGCTCCCGGGCGATAGTCGAGCAGCCCAGTCGCGTGGATGATCATGATCGCGGCGACGGCGAACAAAAGCACGGCGGTCTGGCTGCCGCGGCGGCCGTCTTCGCGGCCCCGCTTGCGGTACAGCCACAGGCCGGCCACGAAGATCACGATGCCGGCAAGCAGCTCGAGGAGCGCCGGGGTGGTCATCGGCTGCCTATCGTCGCGGCGATCACCGCGGTTGCGGCGAGCGCGATGAGGTCGAGCGCGAGCAGGCCGCCGACCACGCCGCCCGCGATCATGCCCGCCTTGCCGGCCTTGGTCTTCGGCTTGGGCAGGCGTTTCCGGGCGAAGCTGGTGAGGGTCTTCAAAGGCATTACATCGCCTCCCGCTTGCGGATGAAGAAACGCAGGCCGACGTCGAACGGCGGCGGGGTCAGGCGGTGGACCAGGCGCAGCAACCGGAACAGCAGGGCGCTTCCGAAATGGTAGGAGGGCACCGCCGACGTGCTGTAGTGGAAGACGTCGGCGCCGTGACCGAAATGGCGGCGCACGTCCGCCGGGCGGTTGAGCCGGTAGACGGTCGGGAAGACGTCCCGCTCCTGCCGGCCGGGCTGGACGCTCGACAAGGCGCGGGCGTGGTGACGGTTCGGGAGCAATCGCGAGGCGAGCGCGACATAACCCCATTTGTTGGGCGTCAGCGCGCAGATCCAGCCGCCGGGACGAAGCACGCGCAGCAGCTCCCGCGCTGCCCACTCGGGATCGGGCAGATGTTCGAACACATAGCGCGAAACGATGAGGTCGAAGCGGTTGTCGGGATAGGGCAATGCCTCGCCGGGCGCGAAGGTGGCGGCGGCGTCCAGCGTCGGATTGTCCTTCACGACCGGATCGACGTCGCAGCCGTCGACATGAGCGCAGCGGCCACGGAAATTGTGCAACCAGCGTTTGTAGAGGCTCGGCTCCGTCTCCAGCCAGGCGCCGCGGCCGGCACCGAAGTCGAGCACCACGTCGTCGGGCCGAAGCAAGGCCGCGACCTGGGTGAAGAAGGCGACTTCCTGATCGATATGCGCGAAGCCGGAGACCTGCGCCTCCGGGAAGATGCGCTTGATCAGGCGATGACCCGCCGTCTCACGCTCCGCGTCGCTGGTGACGACGGGCGCGCGCCCAGGAGCGCGGTCGAACGCCATCAGCGCCGACACGCCTCCACCGCCTGCAACGGCGCTACTGGCAGGCCAGGCATTCATCATAGTCCGTCGTGCTGGCGAGCTGGATTTCCTTGAGCTCGGGCGTGTTGTCGGCCTCGACCCCGCCCGCAAAACCGGCGCGCTGCACCGACTTTGAGCGGAGATAGTAAAGCGACTTGATGCCCAGCTCCCACGCGCGGAAGTGGAGCATCAGCAGGTCCCACTTGTCGACGTCGGCGGGGATAAACAGGTTCAGCGACTGCGCCTGGTCGATATAGGGCGTGCGGTCAGCCGCAAGCTCGATCAGCCAGCGCTGGTCGATCTCGAAGCTGGTCTTGTACGTGTCCTTTTCTTCCTGGCTCAGGAAGTCGAGGTGCTGCACGCTGCCGCCATTCTCCAGGATCGAGTTCCAGACGTTCTGGCTGTCCTTCGACTTTTCCTGGAGGAGCTTCTCGAGATAGGGGTTCTTGATCGAAAAGCTGCCGGATAGCGTCTTGTGGGTATAGATGTTGGCCGGGATCGGCTCGATGCAGGCCGAGGTGCCGCCGCAGATGATGCTGATCGACGCGGTCGGCGCGATCGCCATCTTGCAGGAAAAGCGCTCCATCACGCCCATGTCGGCGGCATCCGGGCACGGCCCGCGCTCGGTCGCCAGGTGCATCGACGCCTCGTCGACCTGCGCCTTGATATGCTTGAAGATGCGCATGTTCCACGACTTGGCCATGGCGCCTTCGAACGGCAGGCCGCGCGCCTGCAGGAAGGAGTGGAAGCCCATGACGCCGAGGCCGACGGACCGCTCACGCTCGGCGCTATACTTGGCACGCGCCATCTCGTCGGGCGCGCGGGCGATATAATCTGACAGAACATTGTCGAGGAAACGCATCACGTCCTCGATGAACATCTTGTCGCCGTTCCACTCGTCCCAGGTTTCCAGGTTGAGCGAGGACAGGCAGCAGACCGCGGTGCGGTCGGCGCCGAGATGATCCTTGCCGGTCGGAAGTGTGATCTCCGAGCAGAGGTTGGAGGTCGAGACCTTGAGTCCGAGGTCGCGGTGGTGCTTGGGCATCGACCGGTTCACTTGGTCGATGAAGATGATGTAGGGCTCGCCCGTCGCAAGGCGAGTTTCCACGAGCTTCTGGAACAGGGCGCGGGCGTCGACCTTGCCGCGCTCTGACTGATCCTTGGGACTGCGGAGCGTGAACTCGCTGCCGTCGCGCACCGCTTCCATGAACTCGTCGGTGATCAGCACGCCGTGGTGCAGGTTCAGCGCCTTGCGGTTGAAGTCGCCGCTTGGCTTTCGGATCTCGAGGAATTCCTCGATCTCCGGATGGTTGATGTCGAGATAGCAGGCCGCCGAACCGCGGCGCAGCGAGCCTTGAGAAATCGCGAGCGTAAGGCTGTCCATCACCCGCACGAACGGGATGATGCCGCTGGTCTTGCCGTTGAGGCCGACCGGCTCGCCGATGCCGCGGACGTTGCCCCAGTAAGTACCGATGCCGCCACCTTTGGAAGCAAGCCAGACATTCTCGTTCCAGGTGTTGACGATGCCGTCGAGGCTGTCGGACACGCTGTTGAGGTAGCAGCTGATCGGCAGCCCGCGGCCGGTGCCGCCGTTAGACAAGACCGGGGTCGCCGGCATGAACCACAGCTTCGAAATATACTCATAGACCCGCTGCGCATGCTCGGCATTGTCGGCGTAGGCGGAGGCCACGCGGGCGAACAGGTCCTGGTAGGATTCACCGGGAAGCAGGTAGCGGTCGCGCAGCGTGTCCTTGCCGAACTCGGTCAGCAGGGCATCGCGCGATGCATCGGTCTTCACATCGAAGGCACGGGCATCGACGGTCTTGCTGGTCCGGGCCGGCGCGGCCACATCGTCGCTGGTCACTTCGCTCGTGGTTGCAAAATCCATCGCGCTTCCCCGTTCCTGATCCGGTGCTTCGGCAACCGGATGTTCCTGTAATGTTCGACTCGGAGTCATGGGCTTGACCCTACTCCTTTTCGTCGCCCAAGAGGCGCTTTTCTCTCGGCCCGTCCCGATATCCACAGGGCGCAAAAGTCTGTTCGCGGAATATAGTGGTTCCGGCGCAGAACACTAGGTGTTGAGCAAAGCCCCTCAGCTACTGCCATATATTGTGCCTCATTCGTTGCCAGACGCAAGCGGGTAAATGCGCGTTAACGCAAAATTTTGTGGGTCAGCTGCCGCAACACAGACCAAAACTGCGGTTTCTTGCGGGTTCGAAAAGCGGGGCGCCCACCACAACATCTTGGGTTCATCTCTCGCCGGCGATAGGGTGTGCCCTTCGACGGAGTTGATGCCCATGCCTCGCACCCGAACCTTGCCGCTCCTGCTGTCCATTCTGCTGGCTGCCGTGCCTGCCTCCGCATCGGCCCGAACCGAGACGGCGGTGCTGGCCGGCGGCTGCTTTTGGGGCGTGGAGGGCGTGTTCGAACATGTCCGAGGGGTGAAGGATGTGGTTTCGGGCTATGCCGGCGGCACGCGTGCGACGGCGAACTACCGCGATGTCAGCAGCGAACGAACCGGCCATGCCGAGGCGGTTCGCATCACCTACGATCCGGACATAATCCGCTATTCCGAACTGCTCAAAATCTATGCGGCGGTTGCCCACAACCCCGGCGAGCTGAACCGCCAGGGCCCCGACGAGGGCACAAGCTACCGCTCCGCCGTCTTCCCACAATCGGCTGAGCAGCGCGCGGTGGCACAGCGCTTTCTCGCCGCGCTATCCCAGCGGCGAAAGGTGGTGACGAAGATCGAGACCGGCGCCTTCTTTCCGGCCGAGGCCGAGCATCAGGATTTCCTCCGCCGCAATCCACGACACTCCTACATCGTCCGCTGGGACATGCCCAAGCTCGCGGCGCTAAAGAAGGCCTATCCGAGCTACTGGCGCGGCTGATCGGCCGGCGGCGGCGCCAGGACCGTAAGCGCGGCGCGGCGAATCCGGTAGGTTAGCGGCGGCGGGAGATGCTCGACCTCCCCGTCCAGTGCCACTCGCAGCCGCGACCGGCGGCTTTCGACGATCAGTTCCTCGACTTCATCCAGCCGGACCATGTCGTCAGGGCGGGTGCGGCCGAGCAGTGCCCGCAAGGTCGCGGCCGCGAAGGCTCGCCGGCTCTTGCTGCGCATGACGAGGACGCACAATTTGCCGTCGTCCAGCCGGTCGCGCTGCCCCGCGCGCGGCAGTTCGAGAAGATAATCGTTGTTGCCGACAAACAGCAACGGCGTGTCGACCTGCCGGCGGCGGCCGTCGACCGTGAGCGTCAATCGCTGATGATCGAACCGAGCCAGCGTGTGAAGCGACGCCACGATCATCGCGAGCCGCTTGCTTCGCCCGAGGCGCTTCTGCTGCGCCTCGCGGTCGAACACCATCAGCGGGTAAAGGCCGATCGCGCTGTTGTTGATGAAGGTTCGGCCGTTTAGTTCGGCGAGGTCGACGCGGCGGCTGTGGCCGGCAGCAATGGTCCCCACCGCCTCTTCGACCGTCGTGCCTACGGCGAGGTCGCGCGCGAAATGGTTGAGCGTCCCGAGCGGAAGGATGCCCAGGGCCGTATCGCTGCCGCACAGTTCTGAAGCTGCGAGGCTGATGCTGCCATCGCCGCCGCCGACGACGACGGCCTTCGCCGCACCGGCCTTGGCCTCCTTGCACGCCGCCCTGATGGTGTCGGCGTCACCGGTTCGAAAGTCCGCGGCAATGCCGACCGCTTCGAACTGGTCGCGGACTGTCTGTTCGACCGCAGCGTCAGCCGAAGCAGCCCCGCCGGCCGCGTTGATGACGACGGTGAGCGCGGTGCTGGTCACCCGTCCGTCTGTGCCCGATAGGCGCTGCGCAGGAAAGCGCTTCCGGGCGGCTTAGCCGGAAGCGCTGACGATCATGCGCCCTTGGCCGCGCAATCGCCGACCCGCTTGGCGGTGATGGAGCGGGTCATCGCATAGTCGCCGGTACCGCTGAACGACGTGCCGCTGATCACCTGCGCGTCGAAGCTGTCCGCCTTGAACTGACCGTCGACCGCGTGGGTGATATCGCCCTTGCCCGGCCGCTTGCACATCAACTGAAGGTTCAGCCGGCCGTTGCGGATGTACGTCTCCCTGGCGGTGCAGCTGTCGCCGGCCTCGCCGAGCGCGGCGGGCGGGATCGCATTGTCGGGTCCGATGCAGGCGCGGGTTACCGCCGGCGCACCGCCCACTTCCAGCTTCGTCGAAGGCGTCGTCTTGTCGGTCGAGCGCAGGTCGTCGACCCTGGCGCTGATTTCATATTCGCCGGCCTGGAGGCTGGTGGGTGCCGCGTCGGCGGTATTGTTCGCCTCCGTGGCGTCGCCGCCGCAGGCCGAAAGCATCAAGGCAGCCGCTGCCGTGCCGAGAAACGAGCGCATGGTCATCCCCTCCTGTTCTTTTGATGTGGGCAGCATATGCGTGACGTTGCGGTTGGCAATGGGCTCACTTCGGCCGCCGCGTGGGGGCGTGGAAATCGGGCGGCTTCGACGCGATCCAGCCGAGGAAGCGCGCAATGTCGGGGTGAGCGCGCAGGGCGTCCACGTCCATCCCGATGCGGGCGAGCGCCTTGTTGTCGAGCGTCTTGTGCAAAATGCTGTGGCAGATCGGATGGACCGGGACCGTCTCGCGGCCGCCGCGGCTCTTGGGGACCGGATGATGATATTGCACGCGGCCGCCGAGCGGACGCGCGCACAGCCAGCAGCGTTCTTCGGTTGTTCCGGTCATCGTCGCGCACCATATAAAGCCCGATGGCGATTCAGATCCGCACCTCCCTTGCCGAGCCGGAAACCGGCGAAGAGTTCGTCCCGCACCGCCCCGCGCGCCCGGAGAAAGCTGAAGGGGGCAGGAAGTTCACGCTTGTGTCGGATTATTCGCCGGCGGGTGACCAGCCGACCGCAATCAAGGAACTGACAGAAGCGGTCCTTGCCGGCGAGAAGGACCAGGTGCTGCTGGGAGTCACCGGTTCGGGCAAGACCTTCACCATGGCCAAGGTGATCGAGACCTTGCAGCGGCCGGCGCTGGTGCTCGCGCCCAATAAGATTCTGGCGGCGCAGCTCTACGGGGAATTCAAGAGCTTCTTCCCCGACAATGCGGTCGAATATTTCGTCAGCTATTACGATTATTATCAGCCGGAAGCCTACGTCCCGCGCACCGACACCTACATCGAGAAGGAAAGCTCGGTGAACGAGGCGATCGACCGCATGCGCCACTCGGCGACGCGGTCGCTGCTGGAGCGGGACGACGTCATCATCGTCGCGTCCGTCTCCTGTCTGTACGGTATCGGGTCGGTCGAGACTTACTCGGCGATGGTGTTCAGCCTGAAGAAGGGCGCAAGCGAGGACCAGCGCGAGATCATCCGCAAGCTGGTCGCCCTCCAGTACAAGCGCAACGACCAGGCGTTCGCGCGCGGCAATTTCCGGGTGAAGGGCGACAATCTTGAGATCTTCCCGTCGCACTACGAAGACACGGCATGGCGGATCAGCTTCTTCGGCGACGAGATCGAGGAGATCGTCGAGTTCGATCCGCTGACCGGCAAGAAGGTCGCGTCGCTGGACAGCGTCAAGGTTTACGCAAACTCGCACTATGTGACGCCCGGCCCGACGCTGAAGCAGGCGATGGGCGCGATCAAGCATGAGCTTGAAGAACGGCTGAAGGAGCTGGTTGCGGAAGGCCGGCTGCTGGAGGCGCAGCGGCTGGAACAGCGCACCAACTTCGACCTGGAAATGATCGCGGCCACCGGATCGTGCGCGGGGATCGAGAATTACTCGCGCTTCCTCACCGGCCGCCTGCCGGGCGAGCCGCCGCCGACCCTGTTCGAATATCTGCCGGACAATGCGCTTCTGTTCGTGGACGAAAGCCACCAGACGGTGCCGCAGATCGGCGCCATGGCGCGGGGCGACCACCGACGGAAGATCACGCTTGCCGAATATGGCTTCCGGCTGCCGAGCTGCATCGACAACCGGCCGTTGCGCTTCAACGAATGGGACGCAATGCGGCCGCAGACGACGTTCGTGTCGGCGACTCCCGGATCATGGGAGATGGAAGCGACCGGCGGCGTGTTCAGCGAGCAGGTGATCCGCCCCACCGGCCTCATCGACCCGCCCGTCGAGATCAAGCCGGTGGAGGACCAGGTCGACGATCTGGTGCACGAGGCCAAGGAGACGGCGCGCAAGGGTTATCGGACCCTGGTCACCACGCTGACCAAAAGGATGGCGGAGGACCTTACCGAATATCTTCACGAGGCGGGCTTGCGCGTCCGCTACATGCACTCGGACGTGGAGACGCTGGAGCGCATCGAGCTGATCCGCGAGCTTCGGCTGGGCGTCTACGACGTGCTGGTCGGCATCAACCTGCTGCGCGAGGGTCTCGACATTCCCGAGTGCGGGCTCGTCGCTATACTCGACGCGGACAAGGAGGGTTTCCTCCGCTCGGAAACGTCGCTGATCCAGACCATCGGGCGTGCAGCGCGCAACGTCGAGGGGCGTGTCATCCTCTACGCCGACCGGGTGACCGGATCGATGGAGCGGGCGCTGAACGAGACCGATCGGCGGCGCGAGAAGCAGCTCGCCTACAATGCCGAGCACGGCATTACGCCGGAAACGATCAAGCGCCAGATCAGCGACGTGCTGGCCCACCTTTCGACGCGCGACGGCGTGGTGGTCGACACCGGTGACGACGAACGCCCGCACCTCGTCGGCCACAACCTGAAGGCCTATATCGCCGATCTCGAGCAGCGCATGCGCAAGGCCGCTGCCGACCTGGAGTTCGAGGAAGCCGGGCGGCTGCGAGACGAAATTCGCAGACTCGAAGAAGACGACCTCGGTATTCCGCACGGAGAACGCGTCGCCCCGCGTCCGCTCGGTAACTCAACCGAAGGCAAGCCGGGCACCCGCAAAGGCCGCTTCGGCCGCGAGCAGCGCCGCGGCTTCGGCGGCAAACGTTAGCGGAGCACCCCGCGCTTCTTCATCTGCGCGGCGTAGGCGACCAGCGCGACAGCGATGGCGATGATCGCCAGCGGCATGGCGCCGCCGTCGGCACCTTGCGGCGCCTCCGGCGCACTGGTGAATTGATAGATGAAGGTGACCACTGCGCCGACCAGCGAGGCTATCAGCGCCGGCAAGGCAAAGCGGCTTCGTGCCAGCAGCAGGATGGAGCCGATGAGGCCGAACCAGACGCCCACTGCCCAGCCGGCGTGCACCCAGGCGGGAAATGCATTGATCCAGGCCATCATTGCCTCGGCATCAAGGCCGGGCATCATTGATCCGATATATTCCGTGCCCCGCACGTTGGTCATTGTGTAATCGAAGCAGCCGAAGCCGTTCCACAGGGTGGCAAGTCCACCGACCAGCCAAAGATGCCAGGGTGTTGAGATGCGCGAAGCCATTGCCGGAGCCCCTCCTTTTGCAGCCCGCCGATCCGGGCTAGCAGAACAAACGCCCGGGACTAACCAATGTCAACTTCTGCCCCGGGGGAACAGGCGCGGGGTGTCGCGGGTAATGAACAAACGAGTCACAGCCAAAGGACCCGAGTTGCGTTCCACCATATCGATCATCCTGGCATCAGCCGCCCTATCCCTCGCGGGCTGCGGCCGAAGTGACAGCGCCCACAGCGTCGAATGGGCTGAGGTCAATCCGGACGACGTTTCCCCGGCGGCGCTGAAGGCCGCAGTCAGCGATCCGGCCAGCCGGAAGTTCTACGAAGCGCGCAACTGGAAAGCGGTATGGACCGACGGGCTTGCACAGGACTTGGCCGACACGATCCACCGTGCGCCGGAACATGCCCTGCTCCCCACCATGTTTCTGCCCGAAGCGACCCCTGAAGATCCCGCGCGCCGGGAAGCGGAACTGACCAAGGCGGCACTGGCCTACGGACTCGCGCTTGCGCAAGGCCGGGTGAACCCGGTCGAGGTGTTTCAGGTCTACACCCTGCCCCGCCCGAAGGTCGACATGGTGGCGGGCCTGACCAAGGCTATCCAGGACGAAAATGTCGGCGAGTGGCTGGAGGCTCAGGCGCCGCAGACGGAGGAATATCAGGCGCTGTCGAAGGCATTCCTTCATTATGCCCAGCTCGCCTCGTCCGGCACCGAACAGCCCATTGCGGCCGGAGAGCCTTTGAAGGTGGGTGTGACCGACCCGCGCGTCGGGCGGCTGATCGATGGCCTTCGTGAAAACGGCTATCTGGCGGCCGACTATGCGCAGTCGGAAGGCGACCAATTGTTCGCTCCGCAAGTGGAAGCGGCGGTCAAGGCGCTGCAGCGTGACTATGGGTTGAAAGACGACGGTGTCGTCGGCCCCGACACGCTCGCTATCCTCAACACCAGTGCGCAGGACCGGGCGCGGCAGATCGCCGTCAACATGGAGCGCCGGCGCTGGCTCGCCCGCGAAGCGCCGCAGACCCGCATCGACGTCAACACCGCCGCGACCTTCCTCGAATATTGGAAGGACGGGCGGTTGCGCGACCGGCGCGTGGTGGTCGTCGGCCAAACCGATTGGGAGACCCCGCAGCTCGGTTCGCCCATGTTCCGGCTGGTCGCCAACCCGGACTGGACGGTACCGCGGTCAATCGAGCAGGACGAGCTTGCGTCCAAGGGCGCCGCCTACTTCGCGGCGCAGCGCATCGTTCAGAAGAACGGCCGTTATGTGCAGCTTCCGGGGCCCAAAAATGCCCTAGGGCAGGTCAAATTCGACATGCAGAACACGCATGCGATTTATCTGCACGACACGCCTTCCAAGGCGCTGTTCCAATCGGCGGAGCGGCATGGCAGCCACGGCTGCGTCCGCGTGTTCGATGCGCTTGGCTTTGCGGATCTGATCGCCGCCGACCAGGGACTGACCGAGGATTTCGCGGCCAAGCTCGCCAAGGGCGACACGGCGTTCGTGCAGCTCAAGCAGAAGATCCCCGTGCGCCTGCTCTACCACACCGCCTACCTCGACGGCGCGAACCAGATCCGCTTTCGCGCCGACGCTTATGGCTGGGACGAACTGGTCTCCGCCGCTCTCGGACGGCCGAAGTCGGTGCGGCAGAAGGTCAAGCGCCGTGACGGCGGGGACATCGGTCCCTAAGCGCGCACAACCTTGCAGAGTGCCGCGAAACAGTCCCCGTCGACTGCACGGCCGACCTCGTCGCCGATGATCGCCAACGCTTGTTCGGGCGGCATTGCGGCGCGGTAGGGACGATCGGCAGTCAGCGCATCGTAGAAGTCGCAAACGGTGATGATCCGCGTCTCGCGGCTGATCGCATGGTCCGTCAGTCCGAGCGGATAACCCGTGCCGTCCAGCCGCTCATGGTGTGCGGCGGCGACAGGTGCTAAATCCTTGAGCGCCGCAATGCGGCCGAGGATCTCCTGCGTATGCACGGCATGGTCGCGCATCACTTGCCATTCGGGTTCGTCGAGCCCGCCCGGCTTGTCGAGGATCGCGTTGGAGACGCCCAGCTTGCCGATGTCGTGAAGCAAGGCGCCGCGGCGGAGCCAGCGGCGACGGGCCGGGTCGACGCCCACCTCCGGCGCGATCGCGGCGGCATATTCGGCCACGCGGACCGAATGACCGCCCGTGTAGGGGCTCTTGGCGTCGACCACCTGACCGAAGGCTGCGGCAACGGCGTCGAGATAGTCCTCGTCTGCAACCTGCTCATCGCAGCCAGCGGCCGCGCTGACGATGGTGTCGAGGAACGGCGAGGCAAGGGTGGCCCAGAATGATGGCTCACGAGCGATGACGGAGAATGCCTCCGCAAGTTTCGGATCGAGCCAGTTCCCGGCCCTTCGTCCGACTTCGGCGACAGCCGCCTCCGCTCCGAACTCGCTTCGGAAGACGTCCGCGACCTGCGCCAGCAAGGCGATGCGTGCGAACAAGGGGATGGCGTCGCCCGCCAAGCCGTCGGGCCTGCCCGAGCCGTCCCAATGCTCGTCGAGCGCATAGATACCCGCGATCACGGCATCGGAGAAACGCAGCGTCCGGGCGATGTCGGCGCCGCGGGTGCAGCGCGCGGCGATCAGCTCGTCGGCGAACTGCTTGCCGTTGCGAAGAATGGTGCCGACCTTTGCCGCGCGCTCGCCGAAGCTGGCGCGGGGCGCGGTATTCTTGAGAACGAAAGACAGGGTGGCGGCGAGCGAGGTCCCCGCCGTCTTGTAGCCGCGCTTGAAGGCGAGATCGTCAGCGGCATAAAGCTCGCTGATCCGCGCCGCATTGCTGCTGCAGCCCAGGTCCTTGAGCAACAAGGCGTAGTGAAGCTCCCGCCGCTCGGCCGTGCCAAGCCCGATGGCCTTGCCGATTTCCCCGCCGATAAAGGCGCATCGCACCGCATGGCCGGCCGGCTGTCCCTCGGTGATGTCGAGCGCATAGCTGAAGGCGCCGATCAGCTCCGGCAGATGCACGGTCGGCGCCAGCGGCGATCCGGCGGAGATCGGACGGTGGAACATGCCGCGCTTCTCGCACGCGCGAGGTTAAGGAACCGTCCGCTTGCGCTCAGATGTTGATCGCGGCCAACCCGAGCCGTCCCGACTTGGGCGTCGCGCAATCGGCGGCGCGAAGAAGATAGGGTTGGTTGGCAAGCGACGCGATCAGGTAAGTATGTGCAACGGGTGGAAAGCGGACGTTCACGAGCGGTGCCACGTCCAAGCATTTCCGACACAAGAACGTGTCAGGTCCCCGTGCTCAGCGCTGAGTGCCGTGAGAACAGAACTGTGCCTCCACTGATCGAAGCACGAGTTCGCCGTAATGCCGGTTCGCATGCGTTGCATCGGTTCCGTAATATTTGGCGCGCAGGAAACCGGCCTCTGCGGCCTTTGCTGGCGGTAGCATCACCTCGGCGCCGTAGGCCCGGCAATGTTTGTACAGGATGCGCAACTGGAGGAGCCAAAACTTCAGCCGCAGTTCCGGAGATGAAACGCCCGAGCTGTGGATACCCTGCCTTGCGTACAATGGCTCACGATGGCGAGAAATGAATTCATTAGCGGCGATCGGCGGTGGTGGGATGAGGTGCACAACACGGGCACTTGTCGCTTCACACACCGCCTTCAGTTTTCGTGCAGTACCTCTCTCGATGCTCTCTGCAAGGGCAGGCATGATCATTCGATAAGGTATGATCTGACTACCCTTCGTCAGCGCAAGGTTCTCCATGTGGAAGTCAAACGGCACGGGATGTTGAACGATGCTGAAAGCTGCATGCTCGTTCCCGCCGATCGCCGAAAGAACGATATCGCTGGGGCCTAGCGTGGAGATGTGATTAAGAAAGCCGTCAAAGCTGGTGTTGCCGACCCACTCCCCGGTCTCCTTCCTTTTGCGAATTCGATGGACGGTTACTGGCGAGGAAAGGCCCTTAGTCCGCCGTTTTTCCACTGCAAGGTGAACGGCATGGCTGTGGCTATCACCGAACAGCAGGATTGTCGGTTGCTCCGTCATGATCGATCCGTTCGGGGTTGGCGTCATTCCGGTTGCTTTGTCCATGCGATGGTTGGACCCGCCAAGGCCCGATCCCAGGTGACGAACGTCTGATTGGGCGAAAACCCTAGCAGCGAGGCTTCACCGCCGCTCCCGCGACAGACGGCTGAGCAGGATTGCGGCGCGCTTCGCCTGGCGGAAGATGGAGGGCAAATCGACCGTCTCGCCCGGCGCATGGTCGCCGTAGCTTGAGGCGCCGAGGCCCGCGAGCGCGTCGACGTCCGCTGCGACGAAGCTGATGTCGCCGGCGCCCCGCTTCACGGGATCGAGCTCGCCCTGCTCGTCGAGGCCGAGGTCGCGGTTGACCGCGTTGAGGCGGGTCAGCAGCGCGCGGTTCCCGGTGGTCGGGCTCATCGGCGGATAATCGCCGGGCTCAAAGACGATCTCCGCCTTGGCGCCGTTGAGCGAACGGGCAACGATGGCGCTCATCTTCGCCTTGGCGCGGTCGATCTGCTCCTGGCTGATCGCGCGAAGATCACCGCGCGCAATGGCGACGCCGGGGATGATGTTGCCCTTGCCGGTGGCACGAACCTCGTTGCGGCCATCGCTCAGCTCCGCCGTTGTGCCGCCCGCCATGATGCCGACATTGAAGGTCAGCTTGTCCTCCGGCACCTCGCGGCGGAATGTGTCGAGGATTCGCGCCAATTCGTAAACGGCGCCGCTTCCAGACCCTTGAGCGAAGATCCCGCTTGAATGACCGCTGCGCGCGGTAACGCGGACCATCCACTCGCCGGAGCTGCGGCGCGCGGTCGAGCCCATGTCGCGCCCTCCGTCCCGGACCAGCCCTTCGAAGTCGAACGCGACATCGGCCCGCTTGCCCTCGGCGATCAGGTCGCGTCGGGCGACCTCGATCGGGCTGCCCGCATCTTCCTCGTCGCCGCTGAGGAACACCGTGATATCCGCCCGCTTCAGCGTACCGGCGGCGTTCATCGCCCGAAGCGCCGAGATCATCACCGCCATGCCGCCCTTGTCGTCGCCGGCACCGGGGCCGGTCGCCTCGCCTCCTTTTCGCTCCCAGCGCTGAAAGGGCGAAGACGGTTCGAACACCGTATCGAGATGGCCGATCAACAGCATCTTCTTGCCGCGGCCCCGAGGACGAGGCGCGTGGCGGGCCACCAGGTGCGGCGCGCGGTCGGCCGTGCCCTGGACCCACTGCACTTTGAAGCCGAGCGGCTCCAGTTCCGCGCGGACCATTTCGCCCACGGCGCGAATGCCCGCCGGGTTCAGGGTGCCGCTGTTCTGGTTCACCCAGCGCTCGAGCATGGCGATGGTTCGCTCCTGCTCGGCATCAACCGTCTGCACCATCAGCTGCTCGGGACTGCTGAGCTGGGCAGAAGCGGGCACTGAGAAGACAAGGAGCGCGGCGGCGAAGGCGAGCGAACGAAGCATCGCTCAACAGTAGCGCTACTCACGTCCGGCACAACCGCGCAAAACCATTGTCCTACAGCAAACCTATTTGGTTATTGTTCTGCGACTCGGTGGATGATTGCGGGAGTGGGGAATGAGTGAGGAAGCGAACGTCGTCGATCCGTTGATCGACGCGGTGATCGAGCGCGAAGGCGATTATGTGAACCATCCGGCGGACCGGGGCGGTCCGACCCGCTTCGGGATCACCGAGGCGGTGGCGCGGGCCCATGGTTACCGTGGGGCGATGAAGCAATTACCCCGCCAGGAGGCAGCCGGAATCTACCGGCGGCTATATTGGCTTCGGCCGAAGCTGGACCAGGTCGCGCAACGAGCGGCCAAGATCGCGGCCGAGCTGTTCGACACCGGCATCAACATGGGTCCGTCCGTCGCCGTCACCTTTCTTCAGCGTGCGCTGACGGCGCTCAACCGGAATGGCTCGGATTACCCCGACCTCACGCCGGACGGGCGGATCGGCAGCTGCACCCTGGAGGCGCTGGACGCCTTCATGGCTGCCCGTGGACGCACCGGCGGGGAGACGGTGCTCTTGCGGGCGCTCGAAGCGTTACAAGGTGAGCGCTACCTCCGGCTGGCAGAACGGCGTCCAGCGAACGAGGCCTTCCTCTACGGCTGGCTAGCCAACCGTGTTGGTTAACGAAGGCGACACTTCGACCACGAAAACACGTCACCTAAGTCAACTTCCCCTCGGGAGAATTCCAACATGCCTATGATTGAAGCCATTGTCGCGCCGCTGTCGAAACTGCTCGACAAGATCATTCCCGACCCGCAGGCGCGGGACAAAGCCAAGCTGGAATTGCTGAAGCTGCAGGGCGACCAGGAAATGCAGGGCATCGCTGCGCAGATGCAGGCGATCATCGCGGAAGCGAACTCGTCCGACCCGTGGACCAGCCGCGCTCGACCAAGCTTCCTCTACATGATGTATGCGCTGATCCTGTGGTCGATCCCGATGGGCCTGATCGCGGCGGTCGACCCGCGCATGGCGACCGGGATTGCAGGCGGCATGACCGCTTACCTCCGCGGCATTCCGGAAGAACTCTATGCCCTCTTCGGTACCGGCTACCTCGGCTACACGGCGGCGCGGGCATGGGGCAAAGCAAAGGGCGCCGAACGCTGATGCGCCCGACGCCCTCAAATTAGAACCTCAAGGGATCAGGAGAGCGGTTCGCCGCTTTCCTCTTCCTCGAACAGGGACGCGGCGACATCCGCGTTGGAGCTGAGGCGCACTGTGTCGCCCTCGACCGCGGCAACCAGGCCGCGTGGGATGTAGTGGTGATGGTCGCCATGGGTAACGCCGCTGTCCGCCTTGGTCAGCTTGATGCGGTCGCCTTCGACCCGATCGACGGTGCCCAGCGGCACCTCGTCGGCACCCACCACCTGCATATGTTCACGGATATCTTCGAAACCGCTCATGTCGTTTCTCCTTCTTGTTTGCCCGCTGAACGCATCAACCCGCCTCGCGCTCCACAGCCCCGAATGCCGTCATTGGACCGTAACCGCCTCGGCACGCCCACGTCATGCACCCATGCGATGACATGTTCATGATCATCGCAGCTTTCCTCCTGCTCATGTGCGGAACGGTGAGCGTGGCAATGCTTGCCGCCATACGGGCGCCGCTGCTTCGAACATTGATGTTGAGCTTCGACTGCTGGGCGGAATCGGCACGCACCGATAAAGGCCACCTGAACTGACCCGCCTTGTGGGCGGCGGGGGCGCTGCCTAAGTGCTTCGGATGCCTGACGTTCGCACCAACCCTGACCAACCCGCCGCCCCCGTCCATAACGAGATCCGCCGCCTTGATTACCGGCCGCCCGACTGGCTGGTGCCTCAGATCGGCCTTAGATTCACACTTGGGGATGAGCACACGCGGGTTCAGACGAAGCTGCTGGTCGCGCGCAACCCGGCCGGAGATCAATCGGAGACGCTTCGCCTGAACGGCGACGAGATCACCCCTGCCGGCGTGTGGATCGATGGGGAGGTGACCGATGCCTGGCGGATGGACGGCCCCGACCTGCTGATCGACTTGCCCGGGGACCGTCATGAAATCGGTATCGAGACCAAGCTCAATCCCGCGGCCAACACCAAGCTGATGGGATTGTATGCGTCGAACGGCATGCTCTGCACCCAGTGCGAAGCAGAGGGCTTCCGGCGCATCACCTTCTTCCCGGACCGTCCCGACGTGTTGTCGAAGTACCGGGTCCATATGGAAGGCGACAAGGCGCTCTTCCCCGTGCTGCTGTCCAACGGCAATCGCGTTGCGAGCGGTGAGCTTGAAGGCGGGCGGCATTGGGCGGAGTGGGAAGATCCGTTCCCCAAGCCTTGCTACCTGTTCGCGCTCGTCGCCGGCGATCTCGTCGCCAACAACGACCGCTTCACGACGATGAGCGGCCGCGAGGTGGAGCTCAACATCTACGTCCGCGACGGCGATGTCCCCAAGACCGGCCATGCCATGCAGGCGCTGAAGGACAGCATGGCCTGGGACGAGCGCGTTTATGGCCGGGAATACGACCTCGATCTGTTCAACATCGTCGCCGTCAGCGATTTCAACATGGGCGCGATGGAGAACAAAGGGCTGAACATCTTCAACACCCGCTACATCCTGGCCGACGCGGAAACCGCCACCGATGCCGACTTCGACAATGTGGCTGGCGTGGTGGCGCACGAATATTTCCATAACTGGTCGGGCAACCGGGTGACCTGCCGCGACTGGTTTCAGCTGAGCCTCAAGGAAGGCTTCACCGTCTTCCGCGACCAGGGCTTTTCGGCCGACCACGGCAGCGCCGCAGTGAAGCGGATCGAGGATGTGAAGATGCTTCGGGCGGCGCAATTCCCCGAGGACCAGGGTCCCCTCGCCCACCCGGTGCGGCCCGACAGCTATATCGAGATCTCCAACTTCTACACGGCGACCATCTACAACAAGGGTGCCGAGCTCATCCGCATGTTCCACACGGTGCTGGGCGCCGAGAAGTTCCGCGCCGGCACCGACCTCTATTTCGAGCGGCACGACGGCGAAGCGGCGACCTGCGACGATTTCGTGAAAGCGCTGGAGGATGCGAGCGGTGTCGACCTGTCCGCGTTCAAGGTGTGGTATTCGCAGGCCGGCACGCCCAAGGTCGCCGCGCGGCTGGAGCAGGATGGTGAGCGCGCGACCCTCCACCTGACCCAGGCGGTCGCGCCGACACCGGGGCAGCCGGTGAAGCAGCCGATGCCGATCCCCCTCAAGACCGCGCTGCTTGCAGCGGACGGCAGTGGAGAGATCGTCGGGGAGCGGCTGATCCTGCTCGACAAGGCGGAGGACCAAGTCAGGATCGAGGGCGTGAACGAGCCCGCAATCCTGTCGATCAATCGCGGTTTCTCCGCACCCATCCTGCTCGACGTCCAGCGGGGTGCGGGTGAGCTGGAGCAACTCGCGGCCAACGACACCGACCCGTTTGCCCGCTACGAGGCCATTCAGGAGATGATGCTTCGCGTGCTGATCGCCGGCGCGGAAGGCAAGAACGTCGATCCGGAACCCGTCGTGCAGGCGGTCCGCAATACCCTCCAGTCGAACGCGCTTGACGCGTGGTTCAAGGGCGAAGCGATCCTGCCGCCGTCGGAGGGGATCATCGGCGACCGGATGATGGACGTCGATCCCGACGCGATCCACGTCGCCCGCGATGCATTGCGGGAGACGCTCGGCCGCGAATTGGAGCAGGAACTGGCCGATGCGCAGGCCGGCGGCGCCGCCGGGATCGACTTGTCGCCGAACGGCAAGGGGGCGCGTCGCTTGCGCAGCGTTGCCCTTGGGCTGATTGCCGCCGGCGATCCTGCGCGTGGTGCGGCACTCGCCAAGGCGCAGTTCGATGCGGCCGACAATATGACCGACCGGCAAGGCGCGATGACGACGCTGGTGTCGCTCGATGCTCCCGAGCGCGCGGAGGCCCTTCAGGCGTTCTACCACCGCTTCAAGGACGATGCGCTGGTGCTCGACAAATGGTTCGGTCTTCAGGCCGCGGCGCAGCGATCCGACGGTGTCGAACAGGTCAAGGCACTGCTCGAGCATCCGGATTTTACGTTGCAGAACCCCAATCGCTTTCGCGCAGTGGTCGGCAGCTTCGGTGTCAATCAGTGGGTGTTCCACCGCGCGACCGGTGAGGGCTATCGCCTGATGGCCGATATGATCATCACTGTGGATGCGCTGAACCCTCAGGTAGCCGCGCGGCAGGTGCCGGTGCTTGGACGCTGGAAAAGGTTCGAGCCGAAGCGCGCGGCGCTGATGCGGGCGGAGTTGGAGCGCATCCTGGCTGCGCCGAAGCTGTCCAAGGACACGTTCGAGCAGGTGTCCAAGAGCCTGGCTTGAGGCTCGGCTAGCCGCCGATCCAGGTTGCGACGTCGAGCGCGACTTGGTTCGCGGCGCGGTTCAGGGCCGGGCCGACGCTGGCACCCACGGCAGTCGCCGGGGCGGTCGCAGTGAAGCGGCGCGTTTCCACCGCGGTGCCACCGGCGCGCGCTAGAGCGACATCATATTCGACGACCACCGAACTGCTCGCCTCGTCAAAGCCGAAGCGGCGAAGTTCACCATTGACGACGATGCCCGGATCCAGCGTCGTCGTCTTGGGATCGAGCACCACGCGGCCGGTGCGGCGGCGGAGCGTCTCGGCGACCAGATCCTGGAACAGGCGGTCGGGCGTGTCGATCATCTGAATATCGGTCAAATATTGAACGTCGTAAGGGCTGACCTGCGCCGCGATACGGGTGGTGCGCAGTTCCTTTGAGATCACCGGAACAGCAACGGTCACCGCTTGGCCGGCGCTCGCCGAACGCTGGATCGACACGGGTGTCGCTTCCGGGGTCAACCGGAGCAAGGTCGGCGGCACCTTGCCGCCACCGCCGAGCAGGCTGCCGAGCGAACAGCCACCAAGGGCCGCGGCGACTGCCAGGGGAAGAGCAAGACGCAACAGCTTCATCATTTCTTCCTCGGCTTATAGTCGGGCAGCTTTTCCGGACCGAGCGCGCCACCGATGCCGCCACTGCTCAACCGGTCGGAAAAGCCGCGAAGCGATTCCGACAACTCGCGAAGGTCGCGGACCAGGCGGTTGGCTTCGGGCAACGTCGACTTGGTCAGGTTCTGAACGCCCGGACGTGCGTCGGCGATGATGGCGTCGAGGTTGGTCGTCGCGCGCTCGACACCGGCGATGGCTCGGCGAAGATCCTGCGCCGCCGGACGGCCCTCTTCCTGCACCAGGCGGTCGGTGCTTGCGGCGAGATTGGCGACGTTCTGCGCCGCGACACCGGCGTTGCGCGCGGCGATGCGTGCGTCCTGCATTGCATCGGCAAGCTCCGGCGCCCGCTCGCGAAGGATACGGGTGGTCGCGTCGACATTCTCGAGGATGTCGGAAATGGCGTTCTGGTTACGGTCGCTGAGCAGCTCGGTCAGGCGCTCGGTCAGCCGCTGAATGCGATCGAGCAATTCCGGCGCGCTGTTGAGGAGGGCGCCAAGGCCGCCCGAGCTTGCCGGAATGACCGGGCAGCCTTGCGGACCGAGCTGCGTGATCGGGCTGCCGCCCTTGACCGCGCCGTCGAGTTGGATCTCGTTGGCGCCGGCCAGGCTGACGCTCTTGATCTGCGCCGTGGTGCCCTGAAGCACCGGCGTTTCCGCCTCGACGTTGATCCGCACCCAGACGAATTCCGGTCGCTGCGGAAGCAGCGAGATCTTCTCGATCTGGCCGACGGGAACGCCCGAGAAGCTGACCGTCGAACCCTTCGCCAGGCCGCCGACGGCCGGGAAGTAGATGTCGAAGCATTTGTTCTCGTTGGTGTTGAGGCGCGCAAGCCAGACGATGAAGAGCAGGGTTCCGGCAAGCAATGCCAGAACCACCGCACCCACCATCACGTGATTGGACCGCGTTTCCATCAGCCTGGCACTGCTTCCCCGTGATTGACCGACGCAGCCCTGCCGCGAGGCCCATTAAAATATTCTTGAATCCAAGGATGGTCCAAAGCGAGCAGTTCCGCAATCGTTCCAACCGCAATCACCTTATGATCGGCGAGCACCGCAACCCGGTCACAGATTTCGTGAAGCGTGTCGAGATCGTGGGTGATCAGAAAAACGGTGAGGTCCAAGCGCTTCTGAAGTGAGCGAATGAGCTCGTCGAACGCGGCCGCTCCGATCGGGTCCAGACCCGCGGTCGGCTCGTCAAGGAACAGCAATTCCGGATCCATCGCCAAAGCCCGCGCCAGGCCCGCCCGCTTGCGCATGCCGCCCGACAGCTCCGACGGATACTTGGGACCCGCGTCAGCCGGCAGCCCGCTCATCGCGATCTTGTAGCCGGCGATCTCGTCCAGCAGCGGCGGCTTCAGATGCGGAAAATATTCGCGGATCGGCACCTCGACATTTTCCGCGACGGTCAGCGTGGAAAAGAGCGCGCCGTTCTGGAACAGGATGCCCCAGCGGCGGCGGATGTTCTTGGCCTCATCCTCCGACCGGTCGATCATATTCTCGCCGAGCACTTCGATCTCGCCGGCAGTCGGCCGCTGAAGTCCGATGACCGAGCGCATCAGTACCGACTTGCCGGTGCCAGAGCCGCCGACCACGCCAAGGATTTCGCCGCGGCGCACGTCGAGGTCGAGGCCTTGGTGAATGACCTGGTCGCCGAAGCTGTTGCTAAGGCCCCGAATCTTGATGATCGGCTGTTCGCTCATATCCAGCCGACCGAGCTGAAGAAGACGGCGAAGACGGCGTCGAGCACGATAACCAGGAAGATGGACTGCACGACTGCCGTGGTGGTGCGAAGGCCCACTTCCTCGCTGTTGCCCTGGACCAGCATGCCCTGGAAGCAGCCGGCCAGGCCGATGATGAAGCCGAACACCGGAGCTTTGATGAGGCCGATCCAAAGGTCCGTCAGCGGAACGACTTCCTGCAAGCGCTGCAGGTAAGTGGCGGGCGCATAGCCAAGCTCCAGCCAAACGAAAACGCCGCCACCCAAGAGGGACATAATCATCGCGAAGAAAGCCAGCAGGGGCATCATCAAGACGCTGGCGAGCATGCGCGGGATCACCAGCGCCTCGATCGGGGACACGCCGATGGTGCGCATGGCGTCGATTTCCTCGGTGATCTTCATGGTGCCGATCTGCGCCGCGAAGGCGGAGCCGGAACGGCCCGCGACCATGATCGCCGTCATCAGCGTGCCCAATTCGCGCACCGTGATGCGGCCGATGAGGTTGATGGTGTAAACTTCAGCCCCAAACTGCTGCAGCTGGACTGCGCCCTGCTGACCGATGACGATGCCGATCAGGAAGCTCATCAGCCCGATGATGCCGAGTGCGCGGACACCGACGACGTCGAAGCGCTGGACGACGGCATTGAAGCGAAACTTCTTGGGACGGCGGATGACCGCCGCGAAGCCCATCAATGTCGCGCCGAAGAAGCCCAATAGACCGACGAGGGTGCGGCCGACCTCAGACGTCCAGAAGCCAAGCTCCGACAGCATGCGGGTGAAGCCCGGCGCCTGCTCCGGGCGCACCTGGGTCGGTGCGTCGAATTCCGCGACCTGATCCAGCAGGCTGCGCTGTTCGTCCGAGACATTGACGAGCTTGGCACCGCGATCGCGAACTGCCCGGTAGATCACCCATGCACCGACCGTGTCCATGCGGTCGACGCCTGCCATATCGATGGTGAGCGGATCGGGCGCCCCCTCGATCTCACGATTGGTTGTGGCGGCGCGAGTAATGGTGAGCGTGCCGGTCAGCGCGCAGAGGCCGCCGTCGCCTGCATCCACTGTCTGTCGTTGCCGCCGCGCCATTCCCGCCGGTTAGTGCGCGAATTGCCTTCGGACGGCAAGGGCGGTGCGCATGTCGCCCACTTTCCAGCGGGCACCTGCCCGATTATGCGCAAGACGGTGAGCGACGCGCAGCCCCCCTTATTCTTACCGGTCGGTGACAATCCGGTGCCGCTGTTCGGGATGGACCGGGCAGTTCACGCCCGGCGGCTGGCCGGCAATGCGAAGTTTCCGCCTGCCGATTCCGGCGAAGCAGGGCGCGGCGCCTTGCTCGGCAATCTCGCGTTCGCTTGGGACCCGGCATGGCTGAAGGCGATCGGAAAGACCCCCGACACGGCGCTGCTCTATCGCGGCCAGCCAGTCATCGTGCATCTGGCCGACGGTGCGGATGCTTCTCCTGAGCTGATCGCGACGGGCAGCCTACCCGATGGACTGACGGTGCTGGACGCCGAGACGGCCGAGCTCAATTATGCCGAGCTGCGCAAGCGCGAGCGGCCGTTCGTTCTTCCGCTTGAGGAGAGCAACCGCGACCAGGTCGAGCGCGCCTATTATGACGCCGCCTACAAGGGCGTCACGGACGTGCTGACGCTATACCTGTGGCGGCGGCCAGCCTTTTACCTGACCAAGTGGGCGGCGCATGCGCGGATCACGCCGAACTTGGTGACGGCGGTCGGCGCGATCTTCTGCGCCCTCGCCTTCTGGTTCTTCTGGCGCGGGCAATATTGGCCAGGTGTTGCGACCGGCTTTGTGTTCATGGTCCTGGACACCGTGGACGGAAAGCTGGCGCGATGCACCGGCGCCTCGTCCAAGTGGGGCAACATATTCGATCACGGCATCGACCTCGTCCACCCGCCTTTCTGGTGGTGGGCGTGGATGCACGGACTTGCTGCCTACGGGGAGGCACCGGAGCCCGTGTATGCGTCGATGCTGATGTGGGCGATCGTCGGCGGCTACATTCTCCAGCGCGTGATCGAGGGCATCTTCATGCGGCGCTACGGAATGCATATTCACGTCTGGCGACCGATCGACAGTCAGTTCCGGCTGATCACCGCGCGGCGCAACCCGAACATGGTGCTGCTCGTGGGCGCCCTTCTGTTCGCACGGCCCGATGTCGGGATCGAGTTGGTCGCGGTGTGGACCATCGTCAGCCTGATCTTCCACGCAGTGCGCTTGGCTCAGGCGGATGCAGTCGCGGAGCGCGGCGGAACGATCCGCTCCTGGCTCGACCGGTGAGCATGCGCTGGCATGCCGTGGTGCTCGCGGGCAGCCGGCCGGGAGGCGATCCGTTCGCGCTCAGCATGGGGGCGAATCTTAAAGCATTGATCCCGGTCAACGGCGTGCCGATGGTGCGTCATCCGGTCGAAGCGCTGCTGAATTGCGATGCAATCGCGACAGTCACGGTGCTGGCGCAAGAGGCGGAGCGGATCGCAGCGACCTTGCCAGAGGACAAGCGGCTACAGGTCCGGACGTCAGCGGGTACCATCGCTGAGACCTTGCTCAGCCTCTGCGACGATCCGGAAACGGTCTGGCCACTGCTCGTCACCACCGCCGATCATGCGCTGCTGACGCCGGAGATGGTGCGCGACGTCTGCTGGAAGTCGACCCGGTCCGACGTCGGCATCGGCGTCGTCAGCAAGCGGCGATTGTTGGGGCGTTTTCCCGACACGAAGCGGACCTGGATCCCGTTCAAAGGCGGCTCATTCACGGGCGCGAACCTGTTCGTTCTGCGATCGGACAAGGTCAGAACCGTGATCGAGGTGTGGCGGTCGGTTGAGCAGGACCGGAAAAAGGTCGGCAAATTGCTGTGGTCGCTTGGACCCAGTCTATTCTTCCAGGCAGCGCTGCGGCGGCTCACCATCGAGGAGTTGTTGCACAAGATCAGCGTTCGCCTGGGCGTATCGATCCGGGCCGTGCGCTTGTCCGACCCCTTGGCGGCGATCGACGTCGACAAGCCGAGCGACCACCAGCAGGTGGAGGCGATCCTCGCGGGCCGCCAGTGACCGACCTCGCCATCTACGACATGGACCGGACGGTCACTCGCTATGCCACCTATACGCCATTCCTTCTTCACTGCGCGCGTCGGCGGCAGCCGTGGCGGCTTGCGCTGACTCCGGTCGCCGCCGTGTCGATGGTGATTTATACGGCCAAGCTGATCGACCGTGCGCGGTTGAAGGAGATCAACCACGCATTGATGCTTGGCCATCTGGTGCAGCCATCGCAGCTCAGGCCGCTGGTGGAGAGCTTTGCGGACAAAACGGTGGCGGCCAATATCAGGCCGGGTGCTCGGGACGCGATCGCGCGGGATACGTCCGAGGGACGACGACTGGTGTTGGCGACCGCGTCCTACCGCTTGTACGCCGAGGCAATCGCCGAGCGGCTGGGCTTCGACGATGTCGTGGCCACGGGTTCAGTCGTCGGCTTGGGCGAGAAGCTCGTCGCACGGATCGAGGGCGAGAATTGTTACGGCCCGGCCAAGAAGCGAATGATCGACATCTGGCTGGAAGCCGAAGGTCTGACCGGTAAGCATGGTCACGTCCGCTTCTATTCCGACCACGTCTCCGACGCGCCGGTGTTCGAATGGTCGGACGAGCCGGTGGCGGTGAACCCGCATGGACGTCTCCGCCGGCTCGCGCAGGCGCGCGGCTGGCGGATCGAGGATTGGGGCTAAGACCCAAGCGCAGCGCAGAATTGCTGCGCAATCCTAAGCAGCGCGAAGAGCCGTCGCAGCCGGCGCGGATTTAATCCATGCCGACTGCGATCGTCTGCGGCGCAGAAGTAAATTCCGCGCCGTCGGTCCTGTCACGTCTACGACGCGCAGGCCGTCCGCATCTTCTCATCTGCACGCGCTGCTGCAGTCGGCGCTACACGCCGGCTTCGCTGCGCTCGGTGATTAGATCGCGTCCAGCGCTTGCGTGAAGTCGGCGATGAGATCGTCCGGGTCCTCGACGCCGATGGATATGCGCACCAGATTGTCGGTGATGTCGAGCGCCTGCTTGCGCTCGTCGGGCACGGACAGGTGGGTCATCGCTGCCGGTGCGCTGGCGAGGGTTTCGGTGCCGCCCAAACTGACCGCCAAGTGCGCGATCTGCAGCGCGTCGAGAAAGGCAAAAGCCTCGCGCTCGCCGCCTTTCAGGTAAAGCGAGAAGGTGGAGCCGGCGCCGGTGCAGTGACGATTGTAGATGTCGGCCTGGCGTGAGCCTTCTTCAAGGAAGCCGAGATAGCCGACGCGTTCAACCTTCGGGTGATCGCGCAGGAAGGCGCAAACCTTGGCGGCATTGTCGCCGGCGCGGCTCATCCGCAGCTCCAGCGTTTCCAGGCTTCGAAGCAGCATCCAGGCGGTGTTCGGGTCGCAGATGGTGCCGATGGTGTTGCGCATCATTCGCACCGCGTTGATCAACTGAGCGCCCCCGACCAGCCCGCCGGCCACGAGATCGCTGTGGCCGCCTGCATATTTGGTCAGGCTGTAGATGGTGAGGTCGGCGCCCTGCTTCAGCGGCTTGGCCCAGAGCGGGCCGAGAAAGGTATTATCGATCGCGATCGGCGGGCGCTCATCGCCGGAGAAGGCGGCGTCGCGCGCCGCAGCGACCGCTTCGACATCCACAAGCTGATTGGTCGGATTGGCTGGGCTTTCGAGATAGATGAGCGAGACGCGGCCCTTGGCCTTCGCAGCGGCGATGACGGCGTCGATCTCCTCCCGCGTCGCTCCTGCCGGGAAGTCGAGGTAGGACACGCCGAAGCGACCCAGGATCTTCGCGATCATCGTCTCGGTGGCCGCGTAGAGCGGGCCGGAATGGACGACGACGTCGCCCGGCTGGACGAAGGTCAGGAAAAGGGTGGCGATGGCCGACATGCCGCTGGAGAAGGTCAGCGCATCCTCCGCATCTTCCCAGATACTGAGCCGGTCTTCGAGAATTTCCTGATTGGGGCCGTTGAAGCGCGAGTAGACAAGGCCCTCAGCGCCGCCGGGACGCTTTCCGGTCACGCCCTCGAAGAAGCGCTTACCGGCGGCGGCATTCTCGAACACGAAGGTGGACGTGAGGAAGATCGGGGGCTTGAGCGATCCTTCGCTGAGCGCGGGATCGAAGCCGAAGCCCATCATCAGGGTCGAGGGGCTGAGCTTGTGATTGCCGAGCTGGGTTTTCGAGGGTTTTGGACGGCGGCGCGGCGAACCGCTGAGTTCATTTTCATCAGGCACGGATGTGTCTCCTATGCCGGTGCCTTAGCGCGGATGATCGGAGCGCCGCTAGGGCAAGCCGATGAGGCTGACCTGCCGTCCGTAGGCAGACTCGCCGCGGTGCGTCGCTCGGCGGTAGCTGAAGAAACGACCTGGGTCGGCGTAGGTATCGAGGCTAAGCGTCTCTACCCTCCGGATGCCGGCGGCGGCGAGGCGAGCGGCGACGTAGGCTTCGAGGTCGAAGTGAGGCTTGCCGACCGAACCGTCGGTGAAGAAAGCTTCATTGTCCCGCGACTGGTCGAGAAAGCGAGTGCGGAATGTTTCGTCCACCTCGTAGCTGGTGCGGGCGATGCAGGGACCGACAGCGGCTGCAATATGGTCGCGGCGGGCGCCAAGCTGTTCCATGGCCGCGATCGTTGTGTCCGTGATCCCTCCAAAGGCCCCGCGCCAGCCGGCGTGGGCCGCGCCGATCACGCCCGCTTCCTCATCCGCGAACAGGACAGGCGCGCAATCGGCGGTGAGTATGCCAAGGAGCAGCCCGCGTTCGCTCGTTACCATGGCATCGCCTTGCGGCCGGGCCTCAAGTTCCCACGGCTCGGTGACCGTCACCACATCCGCGGAATGAGTCTGGTGAACGAGGAGCAAGGTGGCGCCGGGAAGTACCGCCGCGACGGCCCGGCGCTGGTTCTCCCCGAGCGCCTCGGAGTCGTCGCCGCTGCCCGGACCGACGTTGAGGCCGGCCATCTCACCCGTGGACACCCCGCCGCGCCTGCCGAGAAAGCCGTGTGGAACCCGGAATCCTGCCTTGACCGCCTCTACGCTCACAGAGGCCGCCGCATGATGATGTCCTCGTCGCGGTGATTGCCGACCATGAAGGTGTAGGGTCCGACATAGTCGAAGCCCCAGCGTTCATAGAAGCGGCGGGCGCGATGATTGTCGGTGTAGACGGTCAGGAACATTTCCGCGGCTCCGCGCTCCTTTGCCGTGTCCACTGCCCAGCGCATCAGATGCTCGGCAATGCCTTGCCCGTGCCAGTGTTTGAGCAGGTACAGTTGGCGAAGCTCGATGCTGTTCTCCGCCGATGCGACCGGCAGCTCGCGGGGACCGAGCTTTACATAGCCGACGGGCTCGCCCTCATCTTCGGCCAACAAGAAGGCATAAGCCGCGTCCGTCAGTTGAGCGGTCCACGCCTGTTCGGTGAAGTCGGCGAGGAAAGCGTCGAGATCTTCCTCCGCATATAGATGTGCGAAGGTGTCGCAAAAGCTGACGCGAAACAGATGGTCGATGGTCGACCAGTCCTTCGTGGTGGGTGTTCGATAGGTGATACTCATCCAGTCAGTCCTGCGGGTGTCGGCCAGCCGGGTGCGGTCACGGCCATGACCTTGAACAGGCTGCCCATCTGATCCGGCCGGCAAAAGCGGGCGCGGGCAGCTTCGATCTCCTCGGTCCGCGTCGGAGTCGCGGCGGCGAGTTGGCGCGCACGAGCCATAATGCCGAGCCGCTCCAGCCACGGCCCTTGCTGGACGACCTGGGTGACCGTGGCGCCGGCCGATCTTGCCGCGGCACCGAGCGCCTCGAAGTCGACGTGGCTGGTGAGATCCTGCTCGCCCGGCGCTTCAAGCACATGGGCGAAGCGGTGGCGGCGCACGGCCTGCAACGTGTCGCCCGGCGCGGTTCGTTCGTGTCCGTAGTCGATGATGAGCGCTGCGCCGCCCTGGTTCACCAGATTCCGTGCAAGCTGCGTCATGACCTCCGAACGCACGGGCGATAGCTCTACGACCTCGCCGTCGCGGTCGAACGCCAGCCCACCGGCCGCGGCCTGTACACGCCGCTCGATCCCAACCACGACTTGACGGATCGGCAGGGCATCGAAGAATTCGTTGGCTACGACGAGCAGCGGCCCTCCCGTTGGTAGATCCTCGATGCAGTCGTGCCAGCGGGCATCTGAAATCAGCCGCGCCTGAGCTTCGCGCAATATCGGGCTGGTTTCTACGAGGTGCACGGATGGGTTAAGTCCGACGGTTCGAAGGACCCGAAGGGCGTCGGCGGCAAGCGTCCCCCTCCCCGGGCCGAGCTCGACGTAGGACGTGTCGGCTGGCCGCCCTGCCCGCGCCCAGCAGTCCGCCAGTGCGGCGCCGACGATCTCACCGAACATCTGGCTGATCTCGGGCGCGGTGGTGAAGTCGCCGGCGGTCCCGAGCGGGTCGCGAGTCGCGTAATAATAGGCGTTGCAGGCCTCCATATAGGCCTCGACGCTGATCGGGCCTTCGCTCCTGATCCGTTCGCGGATGGCGCGCTCCAGTGGGGTCAGGCGACGCTCTCCGTACCCGCAATCGCCTCCACGCGAACTCGGCGCTTCTTCGCCGTCGCCATGAGATAGACGCCGCCAAGGATCATCGGCACCGATAGCCACTGGCCCATGTGAAGGCCGCTCGCCTCAATGATCGTGCCGCGAAATTGTGCGTCGGGCTCACGGATGAATTCCACCAGGAACCGGAAAAGGCCGTAGAAGAAGATGAAGGCGCCGACGAGCTTGCCCGGTTCATAGCGGGCCTTGGTACGCCAGAACATGAAGCCAAGGATTGCGAAAAGGACGATGCCTTCGAGGACGGCTTCGTAGAGCTGGCTGGGGTGGCGCGCGGGTCCGACGAACCGCTCGCCCGCGGCGCTGACCTCGTTGAAGCGGACCGCCCAGGGGACGTGGCTCGGTGCGCCCCACAACTCGCCGTTAATGAAGTTGGCGACGCGGCCGAGCCCCAGGCCGAACGGCGCGCAGCAGGCGACGTAATCGTGGACCCTGAGCCAATTGAGCCCATGCTTGCGCGCGAAGTAGAGGATGGCGAGCGTCGTTCCGATCACCCCGCCGTGAAGCGACATGCCGCCGTCCCAAAGGCGGATGATCTCAACCGGGTTCGAGAGGTAAAAGCCCGGCCGATAGAAAAGAACATAGCCGAGCCGCCCGCCCAGGATCACGCCGAGAGCGCCGTAAAAGACAAGGTCGTCGGCGTGGCGGCGCGCCATCGGTGCACCCGGCTTGGCGATCAGCTTCAGTAGATACCAATAACCGAGGAAAATGCCGGCGATGTAGGCGAGGCTGTACCAGCGCAACGCGAAGGCGCCGATCTGAAAGATGACCGGGTCTAGCCCAAGGTCGTTGTAGCTGAGGAAATTGGCGTCTGGATCGGCGAGCAAAGGGCTTTCCCCCAAAAGGTGCGCGCCTCATAAGGCGGCCCGCATGAAAGGGCAAAGCCAGCTTCTCAACATGGACCGGCGCACAGTGCTGATCGGCGGCGGCATCGGCGTCGGGCTGATCGTCGGCTGGAGCAGCTGGCGCTGGCTGGCCCAGCCCCAGGGGCGGAACGAAGCGCGGTTCGGTTCCTACCTGAAGATCGGCCGTGATGGCCGAGTGATCGTCGCGGTGCCGCAGGTGGAGACAGGTCAAGGCATCTGGACCGCCCTTCCTCAACTCGTGGCCGATGAGCTGGGTGCGGCGTGGGAGATGGTCGGGGTCGAGCCTGCGCCGTTCGGCCCAGGCTTCGTCAATCCCCTCGCCGGTGGGCAGGACTGTTTCGAAGAACTTGGCCCGATCCGGCGGTTTCAGCTCGACGACGATGCGGCAAGGATCACGGCCCGGTCGACGTCCGTGGCCGCGTTCGAGCAGCCGATGCGGGAAGCCGGGGCGATCGCGCGTGCAATGCTGGTGGCGACCGCGGCAGCGCGCTGGAACGTCGCGCCCGGTGCTTGCGACACCAGGGACGGCAAAGTCGTCAATGGCAGCAACAGCATCGGCTTCGGTGAGCTGGCAGAGGAAGCCGCCGGCCGGTCGCCATCCGCCCCCGGCTGCGGGCTCGTGATCGCCCGTTCGCCGGCCAGCCGATGCCGCGCCTCGACCAGCCGGCGAAGAGCAACGGTGCGTTCCGTTTCGGCGCGGATGTGCGCCTTCCCGAACAGCTCTTCGCCTCGGTTCGGCTCGCGCCCGAGGGAGGCTCGATTCAAGGTTTCACGAAGGCCGCCGGCATTGTCGCCGGCGACGGCTGGGTAGCCGGGATCGGCGACACCTGGTGGGCGGCGGAGCGGGCGTTGAAAGCCGCCGATGTGCGGATCGAGGCCAAGAACAACCCGATCCCGGTCGATGCCCTCTTCGACGATGCGCTGGCCGCGGGCGACGCGACCCGCTGGTATGAGCGGGGCGATTACGCCGGCGCTGTCGAGGGCTCGAGGGCATTAAGCGCCATCTATCGCGTCGCACCGGCGCTTCCCTTCGGGCTGGAAGCTCCAAACGCGACAGCGCGCGTGAGTGGGGACCGGGTCGAGGTCTGGGCGGGTACCCAGGCGCCAGGCCTGGCGCGGATGCGGGCCGACCATGCGGCGGGGGGAGAGTCGCCTTCTACCCGATGCCCGTCGGCGATCAGGGTGGGGTCGCGCTGGAGAATGCCGCCGTTCCGATCGCCATTGCGCTGGCACGGCAGCTGAAGCGCCCGGTTCAGGTGGGCCTCTCCCCGAACGTTGCGCAGAACCACGGCCGGCCTGCGCCCGGTGCATTGGCGCGCATGTATGGGCTGAACGGCCCGTCGGGCGCAGCGGCGGCGTGGAAGATGCGGGTGGTAACGGCAGACGGCTTCGGCGCAAGCATCGCCCGTCTGACCGGTAGCGATGTACCGTTGGAGGCGTTGACGGCGAGCGCATCCGCCTTTCCCTACAGCGTGCCCAATGTCCGTATCGACGCGGTTGCGCCCGACCTTCCATTCGCGCCTGGGTACATGCGCGGATCGCCGGAGCGGGAACTGACCTTTTTTACCGAAAGCTTCGCCGACGAGATGGCACGAGCGGCGGGGCTCGATCCCTTGTCGTACCGGATCGCAATGCTGGGCACCAACCCTAGGCTCGCCAATTGCCTGCAGCGGGCCACAAGTGCGGCGGGGTGGGATGGCGGCGGAGTTGGAAGCATCATGGGTCTTGCCGTCGCCTCGGCCTTCGGCTCACACATCGCCTTGGTGGCGGAGGCGAGCATCGGCAGCGATCAGCGCATCGAAGTTCACCGGCTGGTGGCATCGGTGGATTGCGGCCGGATCGTGAATACGCGGATCGTCCGGCAGCAGATCGAAGGCGGGCTGATGTGGGCTCTGGGCCAAGCGACCGTGGCCGCGCCGGAATGGTCGGGCGGGATGCCGCTGTCGCGAACTTTCCGGGCCCTTGGCCTGCCCAGGATCGACAAGGTACCCGACATTCGCGTCGACCTGGTGCCGAGCGCGGCGGCTCCCGGCGGCGTCAACGGGCTTGCCACGGTCGTGCTCGCGCCGGCGCTCGCCAATGCCCTGCACGCCGGCACCGGGAAGCGGATGCGGAGTCTGCCCTTCGACGTGATGGCCGCATGATTCCTCCTCCCGATCATCCCTCGATCTCGAAGCCGAAGATTGGCGTTCTGCTGATCAACCTCGGCACGCCCGATGCTGCGGAGGCCAGTGCGGTGCGGCGCTACCTCGCCGAGTTCCTGAGCGATCCTCGCGTCATCGAGATACCGGCCATCGCATGGAAGCCGATCCTCCACGGCATCATCCTGCGCACGCGCCCCAAGAAGTCGGCCCACGCTTACGCGCAGGTGTGGACCAATGAGGGGTCGCCGCTGGCCGCGATCACCAAGGCACAGACGCGGGCACTGGCAGATCGTCTGGGACCCGACGTGCATGTCGAATTCGCGATGCGCTACGGCAATCCGGCGATCCGCACGACCGTCGCGCGGATGATGACCGCTGGCTGCACGCGTATCCTCGCTGCTCCACTCTACCCGCAATATTGCGCAGCAACGACGGCAAGCGCGAGCGATGCGGTGTTCGCTGCCGTCGCGCCGATGCGGCATCAGCCAAGCTTGCGCATGCTCCCGCCCTATTATGACGATCCGCTGCACATCCAGGCGCTGCAGGCGAGCCTGGCGCGGCAGCTGGCGTCGCTCGACTTCGAGCCGCAGCGGCTGCTTTTGAGCTTCCATGGCATGCCACAGCGGACATTGGAGCTGGGCGATCCTTATCATTGCCACTGCCAGAAAACCGCGCGTCTGCTCACGGAGGCACTTGGGCGCTCGGTGGACGTCGCGTTTCAGTCGCGGTTCGGCCGCGCGCAGTGGTTGCAGCCTGCAACCGACGAGGTTCTGGCCCGCTATCCGTCCGAAGGCGTCACCCGCATCGCTATCGCCGCACCAGGCTTTTCGGCCGACTGTGTCGAGACGATCGAGGAACTCGGCATTCGCGGGCGCGAGACGTTCGAGGCGGCGGGCGGCGAGCGTTTTGCCCGACTGGATTGCCTCAACGCCAGCGACGAAGGCATGACGATGCTGGAAGCGATTGTGCGCCGCGAGCTTGCAGGCTGGTTGCCCGCCGAATAAGCCTTCCCGCAAAACAGGAGGAGAGGATCAATGGCTCGAGTGGCAATCGTCACCGGCGGCACGCGCGGCATCGGTGAGGCGATCAGCATCGCGCTTCGTGACTTGGGGCTTCAGGTTGCAGCGAACTATGCGGGCAATGAGGAGCGGGCACGCGAGTTCACCGAGCGCACCGGCATCAAGGCGTATAAATGGGACGTGTCGGACTTCGACGCCTGCCAAGCCGGTGTCGCTCAAGTCGAAGCGGAGCTTGGGCCGGTCGACGTGCTGGTCAACAATGCCGGAATTACCCGCGACGGCACGATGAAGCGCATGGATCACGCCAAGTGGCAGGACGTGATCGACACCAACCTAGGCGGCTGCTTCAACATGGCGAAGGCGGTCTTCGAAGGCATGACTAGCCGCGGCTATGGCCGGATCGTCAACATCGGCTCGATCAACGGGCAGGCGGGGCAGTACGGCCAAGTCAACTATGCGGCCGCCAAGTCTGGCATCCACGGCTTCACCAAGGCGCTGGCGCAGGAAGGCGCCAAGTTCGGGGTGACGGTGAACGCGATCGCCCCGGGCTATATCGACACCGACATGGTCGCTGCGGTGCCGGAAGAAGTGCTTGGTAAGATCGTTCAGCGGATTCCGGTCGGACGTCTCGGCCGAGCGGATGAGATCGCGCGCGGCGTGACCTTCCTTTGTGACGAGAATGGCGGGTTCATTACGGGCTCGACCTTGTCCATCAACGGCGGCCAACACATGTACTGAGCCGCCGACGGCAGCGACGAGATTGCGCAGCAATCTTTAGCTGCCGGAGAAACGGCGAGGTGCGGACGGCGGGTTGCGTCAGCAAGCCCGGCCGACGGCGCGGATTCACTCCGCGCCGCTTTGCTGGAGTAGGTGGATGGAGACCGTCGGTTACGCCCCGCCCGTGAAGCGATCGGTGCTGATCGCGGGGCATCCGACCTCCATCAGCCTGGAGCCCTTGTTCTGGCGGGCGCTGGAGATTTCAGCGCACGATCAGGGACTGCCGGTTAACGCCCTCGTTGCGCAGATCGATGCGGCGCGGCTGAACGTGAAGTCGCCGCCGAACCTCACCTCCGCGATCCGGCAATGGTTATTCGCGCGCTCGCTCAGCGGCTGAGAGCACGGCGTTGACGAACGCCGGCGTGCCTTCGGGCGCTTCGCCGAGGAACAGCGCCGGTTCGATCAGCTCCATCTCCATGATCATCAGCTGGCCACCCTCGCCTTCGACCATGTCGATGCGCGCGTAGGTCGCATGCGCCGGCGCGGCGGCGAGCGCTGCTTTCGCCAGCGCTTCGCTGCCGGGAGGAGGGTCGCACCGGACGGTGCTGCCGCCCAGTGAAGGTTGGACGCGGAAGTCACCGGGCTTCGGGCGTTTGACCACTGCATGGCTGAGTTCGCCGTCAAACAGCAGCAGTGAGTTTTCGCCGGTGGTCACGACGCTGTCGATCATGGGCTGGATGATGACGCGCTGCCCCTGCAAGTCGTCGGGCAAACGCTCGCCGGCGGCGAGCCGATACGTGCCCCACGCACCGGCGGAGACCGGCGGTTTGACGACGATCTCTTGCTTGCCGAAGCGCTGTCGCGCCTCTTCGAGGTCGCCGTCGGAGCAAGCATCCACTGCGACCGTCGCGATGGTCGACACACCATGCGACGGCAGCTCCGCGAGGTAGGCTTTGTCGCTGTTCCAGCGCAGCAACTCGGGCGGGTTTACGACCGGCAATCGCTCACGCTCGAGCCGGTCCAGAAAGTCCAGCCATTGCGGGTAGCGGAGGTGATAGCCCCAGGTGAGCAGCGGCATGATGAGGTCGTAGCCGGAGAGATCGCCCGCCTCGGTCCAGCGAATGCCATCGACCGTGGCGCCCCGCGCGCGAAGCGCATCGGCCTGCGGTTGAAACGACCAGGAGCAATCCTCCGGATAATCCTCCGCCGGAGTCAGGAACGCGATCTTCGGCATTTTACCTCGCGAGCAGGATGCGCGCCTGGCTTGCAATCTGGGCAAGCATCGGCGTGCTGACGCTGCCCTCGCGGCGGGCGCGGGCGATCAGGGCGCGGAACTGCTCCAGGCGCGGCCCCTGCTTGTCGACCCAGGCAGTGACGCTCTCTTCGGGATCCTTGCCGCGGCTCCGGGCGAGGAAGTCGATGCGCAATTGCTCGAAGTCCCGGCTGAGGCCGGCGGTGAGCAAACGCTCCCAATTATTGGTCGGGGTGAAACGCGCCAGCTGCTGCTGCGCCCAATCGATGCCGAGCGACTCGCCGAGCATGGTGTAGCCGCGCACCAGGGCGAGCTCGTCGAAGTCGCGCTGCGCCGCCAAGGCCGCGAGCCCGAACGCACCGTCCAGTTCGAATAGACGCACGAGGTCGCGGATCACCTCCTCGTTGGCGCCAAGTGCAAGCAGCCGCTCGCGGCGGGCGACGGCCTCGTTGCGGACCTCGGCACGGATCAGGCGCGTCGCGGCGCCGCTGATCTTCTTGAGGCCGGGCTCGAACAATTTGCATAGCTTGGCCGGGTCGGTCTCCGCGCCCGATGCCCGCAAGATGTCGGACAGGTGCGAGCGCACCGTGGTCGCAGCCACCGCGAACAATTCGATGCGGACATTCTCCGCCAGGGGCGCTTCCTCGATCCGGCGCCACAAGCTGCCGAGGTCGAGCAGGCGTTCGGCAACGAGAAAGGCGACGACGACCTGGCTGAGCGAGGCGCCCTCCTCCTCCGTCAGTTCCAGCGCCGTGTCAGGCCCAAGCCGGTTGACGATGCGGTTGGCGACCTTGGTGGCGAGGATCGCGTCGCGCAGCGGGTGACTGCGGATCGAGGCCGCATGGCTTTTGCGCATGGCGGTCGGGAAGGCGTCAAACAATTGCTGCTCGAGCATCTTGGAGTCGCCGAGCTTCAGCCTTTCCGCCGCATCCTGCAGCGCGAGCTTGGCCATCGACAGGATGACGGCCAGTTCCGGCCGTGTCAGCCCGCGACGCTCCTGCGACCGGCGCAGCAGTTCGTCGCTGCTCGCCAGCCCCTCGACCTTGCGGTTGAGCCGGCCCGACGCTTCCAGTAATTCGATGGCGCGGACGTGGCTGGGCAATGCCGAGACGCCGCCAGTCTCCGCAATCGACAGTGCCAGCGTCTGCAGGCGGTTGTCCTCCAGCACGATGTCCGCGACCTCGTCGGTCATCTTGACCAGCAGGGCGTTGCGCTTCGCCTCGGTGAGCTGCCCTTCCCGCACCTCGCGGTTGAGCGGGATCTTGATATTCACTTCATTGTCCGAGCAGTCGACGCCCGCACTATTGTCGATGAAGTCGGTGTTGATCCGACCGCCGTGCGCAGCGAACTCGATGCGCGCCGCCTGCGTCGTGCCGAGGTTTGCGCCCTCGCCGATCACCTTGGCACGAACCTCCGTCGCATCGACGCGTAGGCCGTCATTGACGGGATCGCCGACGTCCGCGTGCGATTGCGTGCTCGCCTTCATGTAGGTGCCGATGCCGCCGAACCAGATGAGGTCGACGGGGCTCTTCAGGATGGCGTTGATCAGCGTGGCTGGATCGGTCGCCTCCAAGTCGATTCCGAGCGCCGCCCGAGCCTCCTTGCTGAGCGGGATCGACTTCTCGCTGCGGGCGAAGATCCCGCCACCCTTCGACAGCAATTTTCGGTCGTAATCGTCCCAGCTGGAACGTGGCAGTTCGAACAACCGTTGCCGTTCAGCAAAGCTTGCTGACGGGTCTGGGTCGGGATCGATGAAGATGTGCCGATGGTCGAACGCGGCTACCAGCTTGATCGCTTGCGACAGCAGCATGCCGTTTCCGAACACGTCCCCGGACATGTCGCCGCACCCCACGACGCGCACCGGCTGCGTCTGCACGTCGACGCCCATTTCAAGAAAGTGACGCTGCACTGAAATCCACGCGCCTTTGGCCGTGATGCCCATCGCCTTGTGGTCGTAACCGTTCGAGCCGCCGCTGGCGAAGGCGTCGCCCAGCCAGAAGTTGCGCTCCAGCGAGATAGCATTCGCCACGTCGGAGAAGGTTGCGGTGCCCTTGTCGGCGGCGACCACGAAATAGGGATCGTCGCCGTCGAGCACGACCACGCCGTCAGGGTGCACGACCTTGTCATTGACGAGGTTGTCGGTGATCGACAGCAAAGACCGGATGAAGATGCGGTAGCTTTCCGTGCCTTCTGCCAGCCACGCCTCACGGTCGGACGACAGGGGCAAGCGCTTGGGGTAGAATCCCCCTTTGGCGCCGGTCGGCACGATCACCGCATTCTTTACCAGCTGCGCCTTCATCAGGCCGAGGATCTCGGTCCGGAAGTCATCGCGGCGGTCGGACCAGCGAAGGCCTCCGCGAGCGATCGGGCCGCCGCGCAGGTGAATGCCCTCAACCCGCGGCGAATAGACCCAGATCTCGCGCCATGGGACGGGCGCCGGCAGGCCGGGAACGCGGCTGCTGTCGATCTTGAAGGCGAGCGCCTCCTCGCCCGCGGGTGCAAACGCATTCGTTCGCAACACCGCGTCGATGAGCGCTCGAAAGCGCCGGAGGATGCGGTCATCGTCGATGGAGCGCACGTTAGCCAAGGCCTCGTCGAACGCGGTTGCGGCAGCGCTGACCCTGGCGTCGCGTGACTTGAGGGCCGCA
This sequence comes from Sphingomonas piscis, assembly GCF_011300455.1. Classification (NCBI taxonomy): domain Bacteria; kingdom Pseudomonadati; phylum Pseudomonadota; class Alphaproteobacteria; order Sphingomonadales; family Sphingomonadaceae; genus Sphingomonas; species Sphingomonas piscis. Next base: position 1,785,235 of record NZ_CP049869.1, on the reverse strand, counting down.
GGGTCATGCGCGGCTTCGAACAGCTGGATCAGCGCCTCGGTCGCGGCCGGGGCGCGGCGCAGCGCGTCCACGATGGTGACGAGGCCAAAGCTGCTGCCGGTCTGGCGCAAGTAGCGGAACCAGGCGCGGATCCACACCACGGCCCGCATCTCCAAGCCGGCAAACAGCACTAACTGGTTGAACTCGTCATTCTCCGCCGTGCCGCTCAGCACCGAGGCGATGGCGGCCTCGATTGCGGGGAAGCGCTGGGTAAGCCTGGAAAGCTCGGCGCCGACGAGCCGAAGCCGAAAGTCGTGGATATAGCCAAGGTCGCCCGACAGCTCCGTCGGCACTTCCTCCAAAACCTGGAAGCCGAAATTCTCGAGAACCGGCACGACCTCGGACAATGGCACGAGGCCTCCGCGGGCGTAGGTCTTGAGGCGCAGCTCGCCCGCATGTTCACCCTCGTCGCGCCACATCAGGACCGCGCGCTCGGCCGGTCCGGACAGGCTCGAAAGCTTGAGGATGTCGGCGGTCGCTTCCGCCGCATCGGCACGGGTGCGATAATCTTCCGGAAACGCTCCGATGTAGGTCAGTCCGAGACGCGCGGCCCGTGCCACGCCTGCGCGCCCGACCAGTTCGGACTCCACCGCGGGCGCCCAGCCACGCACCATGGCAACGAAGGTCGAATCAAGCCGTTCGATGTCGGGCAGCTTGGCATCGGGCGCAAGCGGCAGGATGTACCGGAGCAGCGCCAATTCACCTTCATCAAGTTCGACCGACCAATTGCTGAGAGGGCTTCCGATTTCCCGTTCCAGCAATGTCGCAAGCGCGCGCCGCCGCTCGGTCGACAATTGCTCGCGCGGGGTCCAGGCGAAGACGTAGAGCTGACGGTTGATGCTGTCGGTCAGAAGCAGCAGCTTGGGCCGAGGCCGGTCGACCAGCGACATTGCGGTGAGCGCGGCTGCCCGAACATAGCGTTCATCAACGGCCACCAAGAGGTCGTGAGGCAGCGTCGAGATGGCGTGGGCAAGGGCCTTGCCGCCGTGGCTGGACGGCGCGAAACCAAGCTCACGATCGAGGCTTGAAAGACGCTCGCGCAGGATCGGCACTTCCTCTGCCGGCGCGCGTAAGGCAGCACTGGTCCACAATCCCGCGTGGAGCGAATAGGTGCCGTTCGCCTGCGGAACGATGATGATGTCGAGGGGGCGCGGCGGTGCACGGGCGAGACCCGGCTGGACTTCAGGATCAGCAAGCCGGTCTTGTTGTTCGCAAGATGGTCGAGTGCCGCGCGCGAAGCCTCCTCATCCCAGATCGCAAGTTCGTTCCTGAAGATGCCGAGCGGCCCCGAGGTTCGACCGCTCGCCGCAACATCGACGTGACCAAGCAGGGTGAAATTGTTGTTCGACAGCCAGCGTAGGAACTCTGCGCCTTCCGTGTCGCCATTGCTCAGCCGGTCGGCATCGGCGGACAATCGGTCGCGCATGACCGGCCAGTCCTGCACCGCCGAGCGTACGTCGCGGAGAACGGCCTGAAGCTGGTCAACCAGCTCACGCCGTCCACGCGCCTCGACGCGATCCAGTTCCATATAGATGATCGACTCCGGCGCGCCGCGGCCGAGCCCTTGTGCATGACCTTTGCCGTCGCGCTCGATCGCCACGATCGGGTGCAGCAAGCGATGTATGGCAATCCCATTGGATGCAACCGCTGCCGCGACACTGTCGACGAGGAACGGCATGTCCTCGTTGACGGTGACCAGACGCATCCGGCGGTTGCCCGCTTCGCCGCCGATCGATTGAAGCTCGACGACCGACTGCTGGGCAGCGCGCGTCTGCAAGGCCTGAGCGACAAAAGCGGCGGCGTCGTACTGCTGGGTGGGATCGAACCCTTCCGTTTCACCGGGAAGGGCGTTGGCGGTCAATGCCGCAAGCACGCCGTCGACCAAGGAACTGGCCGGGCGCGACGAGATTGTCATGATGGAAGATGCTCCGCATGGCTGCGATTGCACGGGCCTATAGACCCGCGGTCGCAACCGGGACAACCCCGGCCTCCATCGTTATGCGAGGCGGCGGATCGCTTTCTCCACCATTGCTTCGTCGTCGATCAGCGCCACCACCTCGTGACTTCCGTCCGCGGCGCGGCGGGTGACGACCAACGCAAATTCACTCTCGATCGAGACGTCGGCGAGCGCCACCGGTTCAGCTGCGCGAAGGCGATCGCGCGCGGCGTCCAGCTTTGTGTCGGCGCGCGCTTCGGGCCGTTTGGCCTGACGTTCCGCGGCGACCAGCGCCTTAAGGCCGCCGGTTTGGGTCTCGATGAAGGATTTGAACCCGCCCAGCGAGACCTGCACGCGCTGCGCATAGGACAAAGCCGACGCGAATTCGGTCAGGCGCGTCTTGTCGTAATCGATCCCGAATACGAGCTTCACGATCGGCGTCATCGGCGCACGGGCCTGGGCCTTCACGCCGGAGTCCTGAAGCAGCTCCGCATAATCGTCGGGATGACTCTGCGCCGCGATTGCGAAGTCATAGGCGAGCGACAATGCGCTATACAAAGCGGCGCGGCTGCGCCCGTCCGCCGACTTCACCGCCTCCGCGGTCTCTCGCGCCGCCCAAAGGCGGTCGGCAAGCTCGGCATCGTCGGAAAGGGCGATGGCGGGAATCGCATCTTCTTCGATCGCTTCTTCCAGATCGGCGATTACGACCGGGAGTTCGGAGCCGTTTTCTTCGGGAGGCTTGGTAGCGCGCGGGAAACTGGGTTCTTCGATGTCGGGAATGCTGGCGGAGAAGCCGCCAAGCGGATTTCGCGACACCTGCGCTGGCACATCGAGCACCAACTCGGATTCGTCAGGCGCCAGATCTTGAGCTTGCGGTTCGGCAGCGTCGTCGACATCCAGCATTGGCACGATGACCTGCTGCGACGTGCGAACCTCGCCATGCTTCCAGTTGATGACGCCATAGATGAAATCGATCGTGTCGCCGTCCGACGAAAAGGGCATCAGGATCCCGCGATAGCAGATCGGTTCACCGCGCTGATTGTCGAACTCGGCCTCGAACCCAACCGGTGCCCGATTGGCGATGATCTGCATGTAATGGTCGGTCAGGCGCGACAGGAGCGAGCGGCTGGGCACATCGGAGATGGTGCGCACCTCGTCCTGAAGACCGCACTCCTCCCGAATAGCCGCGCCAATGTAGGGAGTCGCCGGATTGTCGCGGCCGCAGGTGAAGTCGAGCAGAACGCTGTGAGCGGAAAAGTCGTTAAGGTCTTCCGGCTCCAGATCCTCGATCGACGGGAAGTCACGCCCGTCGAGCAGCGACACCCAATAATTGTAGGCGCGGACATGCATCCGGCGCTCATCACCGCCTGCAGTCAGTGCGACTTCGCGGTCGGGCTGGTTGTCCGCGGCGTAATCGAAGTCACTGGGATGTTCGCGATAGGAATCCATAGAGACTGCCCCACAATTCAGTCACATGGGGGAATGAACGAGAGCTCTTACCAAAATGTTAAGCATGTCCGTTCAGCTTGCGGCGCGCCTTGCCCCTGAACAGCCTTGCTGTTAGGGAGCCGCGCCTGCGGGGGCCATGCCCCTTTGCCGGAATGCCGCTTTAGCTCAGATGGTAGAGCACATCATTCGTAATGATGGGGTCGTGGGTTCGAGTCCCCCAAGCGGCACCACCTTTGTCCCGAGATCAGATGGCAAAGCAGACTTTTCATGGCTTCGCGCCCGGCGAAGCAGAGCATCGGCTCAAGAAGGTCTTGAGGAATCCTGATCCAGCGCAGCCTCTGATCCACAAGCTTCACGACGTCGTCGCACTTCCAGGGTTCGCCAGCCTTTACACCACGGAAGGGCGCCGAATTGACGAAGCCGCAGAGATGACATTGTCGGCGGAAGCGCCGGCGGCTCTCAGAGACAAGTTAAAGTCCCGGCCCAAAGCGGAAGTCAGCCTTCCAACAAGCCTCAACGTCGTTGAGGGGCCGGTGCTGTTTGCAGGCTATCTTACGCGTCACTATGGCCATTTCGTCATCGACGGCATGTCCCGGCTTTGGGCCAGAGACATGTTTCCGACCCTTCCTCTCCTGTTCACGCAACCTGCTGCGGACGGTGGCCGACGCCCCTTCAGCACTGATGCGCTCGATGCGCTGGGTCTTTCATCTCGAATCATCTCGGCGCCCGGGCCGACGCTCTTCCGCGAACTGGTCTGTCCGGGGACTTCCTTTGAATATCGGTGGAAGGCCTTTCGTGCGGCGGACGAGCCGCACCTTGCCGCTTCCAACAGGCTTAGCAGCAGCGCACGCAGGTGGCGTCGTCCGGTCTACCTGACCCGCACGGGATTGGCTGATGCTACGGATGCGATCGGCAAAGTCCGTGGAAAGATGCGCAGGAGCGATGCCGAGCCGGAGCTGGAGTCGGAGCTGTCAAGGCGCGGCTTCGACGTCGTTCACCCGGAAGCGTTGCCTCTGTCAGACCAGATCGCGCTGTTCGAGGAAGCGCCATTGATCGTGGGCATCATCGGATCGGCCTTCCACACCGCGCTATTTTCCCGAACCGGACGGGCAAACCTGGCAATACTTAACTGGGGACGCGGCTTCGAGAATTGCCTCCTCGTCGACTCGTTGAAGCAGCACAAATCCGCCTATCTGAAGTCGATCGGGACTCCTGGCGACGATGGCGAGCATCCGCTCGACGTCGGGTTGACCATTCGCCTTATGGAACAGGCCGGCTTGGTGTCAGCTCACACGCACACCGGACCGCGCGGATGACGCGTCCAAATCCGACTGCTCATCCGATTTTGCTGTCATCCGTCCGTAATCTTGCTTCGACCGCCTGCAGCAGAAGCTCTCCATAAGCCTGGTTAGCGTGTGCTCCGCCGTGGTGATATTCCGGCCGCAAATAGCCATTCGATGTGGCTTTGCCGGGAGGCGGCATCAGCTCGATCCCGTGATTCGCACAAAATCGCGTCAAAATGTCGGCCTGCAACGACCAGAACTTCAGCCGAAGTTCCGGCGGCGCAACGCCGAAGTCGCGAATGCCGTCGGCGAACAGGTTTTCATGGCGACGCGCGATATTTTCGTTATCGTACGCTGGGGGTGGCGGAAGAAGGTGGATGACCTGGGCCTGAGTTCCCGATTTCACCGCTTCCAGTCTCTGGCGATCGCCTCTGATCTTGCCGCCGTCGTCCAGGCTTGCTCCGTCCAACACGGTTGTGGCGAAGAATTCTTCAAGCGTTCGAAACGGGATGATCTGCGCTTCTGGGTCAGGCTCGATGCTGCCGTTCGTGACGTAGAAATCGAACGGCTGAGGATGCTGCACCGTGCTGAAGACGGCGTACTGACTTCCCCCGATCATCGACAGGACAATGTCATCGGGGCCGAGCTTCGCAATTCGGCGAAGAAGATGCTCGAAGCTTAGATCGCCAATGGCGACCCCCTTCTTCTCTTTATATTGTCGGAGAACGGTCACCGGTGCCGGCTGACCGAGCAGGGTCCGGCCTGCCACTGCCCGCCGCAAGGAATCCGTGTGGCTGTCCCCAAACGCGATGATGGTTCTGCGTTTGACATCCGCGACGCGGGCCGCCGACGATGTCCAATCTAGTAAACCCATGTCGGCAAGAAACTCCGTCGCGCCTGTGCACCTATAAGAACTGAGCAGATTGCGCGACCGGTAGAGGAAGGCGCATCCCGCAGATTATCTCGTGTTCAAGTCAGGCTGGCGAAGCACACCGCGGCCGGCGCACCCTCCATGCGATTGCTTTGAGATATCAGCCGATCACACGCCCGACGCACTCGCCAAGACCGATCCGGACTGCACCATCGGCTTCGCACCAGCCGCGCATGGAAAGTTCATCCCCATCCTCGAGGAAACAGCGGGTCTCCCCCGTTGCGAGCGTTACCGGCTGCTTGCCGCCACGACTGATTTCCAGGAGCGAGCCGAGACCATAGTCGTCCGCCGTCGACAAGGTGCCGGTGCCGATGAGGTCGCCCGGCTGAAGGTTGCAGCCGTTGGAGGCGTGGTGGGTGACGATCTGAGCCGCGCTCCAGTACATTGCGGAATCGGCGCTGCCGCGTGACAGCACGTGCGGCGGCACGCCCTCCGCGCGCATCCGCTCGGTCGACAAGGTCACCTCCAGCTGGATGCCGATCGCTCCCGCCTCCGTGTCGGCAGCGTCCTTCAGGTACGGGAGCGGTTGCGGATCTCCATCCGGGCGGGGAGGAATCGCTTTACGAAATGGCGCAAGCGCCTCGGCGGTCACGATCCAAGGACTGACCGACGTCAGAAAGTTCTTGGCGAGAAAGGGACCCAGCGGCTGATATTCCCATGCCTGCAGGTCTCGCGCCGACCAGTCGTTCAACAGGCAATAGCCGGCGATGTGGCCCGCCGCCTCGCCGATCGGTATCGGTTGACCGAGGTCGTTGCCGCGGCCGATCCATAGACCGAGTTCCAACTCGTAATCGAGCCTGCGGCTGGGACCATATTCGGGTGCGTCGGCCTCCGGCGGTTTTCGCTGGCCGGATGGACGAACAACCGGCTGGCCCGAGGCGCGCACCGAACTTGCCCGGCCGTGATAGCCGATCGGCACATATTTGTAGTTGGGCAGCAGTGGGTTGTCAGGCCGGAACTGCCTGCCGACGTTGGTCGCATGGTGAATGCCGACGTAAAAATCCGTGTAGTCGCCGATCAGGCAGGGCAGGTGCATCCGTGCCTCGACCTGAGGCACCAGAAAAGGTTCAACCGCGTCGCGCCGACCGGGATCGCTCAGCAATTGAGACAGGCGGAGCCGCAACTCACGGTGGTCCGCAGGACCGCGCGAGAGCCAGCTGTTGAGCACCGGCTGTGCAAAGTCCCTCGCCCATGTTGGATCGAGCAGGTCGGCGGCAGCGGCGAGGTCAAGGATGTGACTTCCGATCGCGATTCCGGCGCGGCGCTCTTCACCGTCCGACGAGAAGATGCCGATCGGCAAATTCTGGATTGGAAAGTCCGATCCAGGTTCCGCGCCCGGAACCCAGCTCACCCGCTTTGTATCATGGGTCTCGTCCAAACGGTTCATGGCAATGTCGCCGGCGGGAAGCCGCTCCAGCTGTTGTCATAATCCGGTTGCGCCCGCTCAAGCGCCCAGTCGGTCGGACGGTAGGGCCAGCAGGTCTCGACCATGAACGCCATGGTTCCTTCAATCCTGTGCGGTTTCAGTTCCGCCTCGCTCGCCTTGCGCCAGCTGTCCACGTCGGGCCCGTGTCCGCTCATCATATTGTGCAGTGACAAGCCGCCCGGCGCGAAGCCGTCCGCCTTCGCGTCGTAGGCCCCGTGGATCAGCCCCATCGCTTCGCTCATCACGTTGCGGTGGAACCAGGGGGGCCGGAACGTGTCCTCCGCCACCATCCAGCGCGGCGGAAAGATCACGAAGTCGGCATTGGCGCGACCGTGCACGTTGCTGGGACTGGTCAGCACCGTGAAGATGCTGGGATCGGGATGGTCGAAGCTTACCGTCCCCATGACGTTGAAACGCGACAAGTCATAGCGGCAGGGCGCGAGATTGCCGTGCCAGGCCACGACGTCGAGCGGCGAATGGTCGAGCTCCGTAACCCACAGCTTGCCGAGGAACTTCTGAACCACTTCGATCGGCCCTTGCACGTCCTCGTACCACGCGCCGGGACTCTCGAAATCGCGTGGGTTGGCCAAGCCGTTCGACCCGATCGGACCGAGATCCGGCAAACGGAACGGCGCTCCGTAATTTTCGGCGAGGTAGCCGCGCGCTTCACCCTCGTTCAGCTGCACGCGGAACTTCAGTCCCCGGGGAATGAGCGCGATCGAGCCCGGGGCAACATCCATCCGGCCAAGCTCGGTCTCGATCAGCAATGCGCCCTGCTGCGGGATGATCAGGATCTCACCGTCGGCATCCACGAACACGCGGGAACCCATGCTCCGCGTTGCGCGGTACAAGTGCAGCGCGCAGCCTTCCAGTTCCTGTGGCTCCCGCGCGTGCAGGATGGTTGCGAGTCCGTCGATGAAGTCACCGCCGGGCAAGTCCGAAGGCGGGTCCCACCGCAACCGGTTCGGCGCAAGCGGCGCCGCGCTTGGCGGCGCTCCGAAGAGGGGTACGTCTTCATATGGTCGGAACGGCCGATGGTCGGCGGTCGGCCGCACACGGTAGAGCCAGCTGCGGCGATTCTCGTGGCGCGGCGCCGTGAACGCCGAACCGGACAATTGTTCGGCGTACAGGCCGAAGGCTGGACGCTGCGGGCTGTTGCGCCCCTTCGGCAATGCGCCGGCCACCGCCTCCGTCTCGAAGTGACTGCCGAAGCCGGTCAGATAGGAATGCGTCATGGACCGCACCTAAACCCCGCCGAATTCAAACTCAAACGGGCGCGGTTCCAGTGAAGGAACCGCGCCCGCCGTGCGCAGGGACTCGCATCCCGCGCCGAAGGCTTAGTTGACGTTGACGTTGATCGAGTCGGGAACCTTCACTTCCGTCGTCTCGCTTCCGAAACCGAGCTGGTCGCGGAAGAGGAACAGAAGCACCAGAACGGCGATGATGAGCAGCACAACGGCAAGCACGCCGCCACCGCCGCGATCCCCGCCGGTTTCCACAATCGTTGTATGTTCGCGCTCAACCGTATCGCGATCCGGATCAACCATGTCGTCCTCCCTGTTGAGGCTGTTGCAATCGCGTAACGAACGAAGATCGTGCAGCGCGGTTCCGTTGCTTGCGCACCCGCCTCAGCCCGGGACGATGCGACGCCGTCTCCTGCTGACTTCGCGGCAAGGAAAGGCGTTGCGGATAGTCCGGTTGTAGAAGACGCCCTTGGACGCGGCCGCGGCAAATCCTTGCGCCACCTCGGGCGGCACGTCCGAATAGACGTACCGGCGGCCGCTGACGAACAGCAGGTCGAGTTCCGCCTGGTCGGGCCGGTACCATGCGCCACGGATCACTGAGCTTTCCACACCGCTGGAATCCACGAGCGCCGGTAAGGATTCCCGCTGTGCGCCGAACCGACTCTCCGGTGAGTCGAACCGTTATGCCGCGTCCGGCGCGGGTACACGCGGCCTGCCGCTGCTCAGTGCGCCGAACATGCCGCCAAGCGCGAGCGTCACGCCGGCGATCGTCAGGGGGTCCAGCGATAATCTTCTAGCCAGGTAGAAAAGCTCATGGCGATCAGCGGGACGGTGACGCTGGAATAAGCCGCGCGGGCCGGGCCGATCCGCCGCACGACGGGAAAGTAAAGGCTGAACGCCAAAGCCGACGCGGCGAGCGCAAGATAGAGCAGGCCGATCCAGTATCCTGGGCGCGCCTCGATCACCGGCGGGCCGGCGATGAGAAAGGCGAGAAGCGCGTCGCACAATGCGCCAATCGCCATCGACCATGCGAGGAGGGCGAACAGGCCGTAGCGTTTCACTTTGTCCTGCGCCTGGTAAACGTTGGCGAAGGACGCGCCCATGATTCCGATGAACGTGAACGCTATGCCCAACGCGATCCGGTTCAGTTCGGTCGGATGCTCGCCCAATTCATGAGCGAACAGCAGCAGCACGCCCGCGACTGATGGGATCGACCACAGGAGAAAGCGACGGCTCGGACGCTGACCGAGCATCGCCCAGGCGAGCAGGGTGTTGGGAATGAGCAGCAGGGCGAACACGGTCGCAACCAGGCCGGAGGTGATGAACCGCTCGGCGATGTAGACCCCGTTGAAGTTCACCACGAACTGGCTGATGCCGATGACCGCCGCGGCCTTGATGCCGGGCCGGTCCAGGCGGAGCGTCTCTCCGCGGTAAAGCGTCAGCGCCGCCATCGCGACGGCAGCGATGACGAAGCGGTACGCCACGGACCATTGCGCCGGAACGTGGACGAGCTGGTCGCGGATCACGATCCAGGTCGAGCCCCAGATGGCGGTGAAGATGACGAACGGGATGACGACGGCGACGAGCGTCGACCGTTGCTCGCTACTCACAGACTGGCGATTGCGGCGGACAGCTTGGCCACCGCCGTGTCGTCCGAATTCCAACTGGTCACCAGGCGGATTTCGCCAACACCCCAGTCGTAAAAGTCGAAGCCCTGCGCGCGGAGCGCTGCCGCCTCATCGGACGTCATCCTAAGGAAGACTTCATTCGCCTCAACGGGATGGACCAGCCGATCGGGTGCCGCCGTTGCCATCCGCTGTGCCGCCGCATTGGCCTTGCGGCCATTCTCCATCCACAGGTCGCCATCCAGCATCGCCAACAACTGGGCTGCGAGGCTTCTGCCCTTGGAGAAAAGGTGGCCCGACCGCTTGCGCATGACCACCGCCTCGTCCGCCAATTCGCGCCGGAAGAAGATCAGCGCCTCGGCATTAAGCCCGCCGTTCTTGACGAAGCCGAAGCTCAACGCGTCCACGCCTGCGCGCCAGGTCAGGTTTGCCGGGCTTTCGCCAGTAAACGCCACGGCATTAGCGAAGCGGGCACCGTCCATGTGGAGGCCAAGCCCATGTCGCCGGGCCGCGTCGCCGATCGCAGCGACCTCCGAAGCTCGGTAAGACAGGCCATATTCCGTCGCATTGGTAATCGACAGCGCCCGCGGCTGGACCTGATGCACATCCTTGCGCACCCGGGCGCAGGCCGCCTCGACCGTTTCCGGGAGGAGCTTCGCACCTTCGCCGTCGAGCAGGGTCAGCTTGGCGCCGCCCGTAAACAGCGCCGGCGCCCCCGCCTCGTCATTCTCGATATGCGCATCCCGATGACATAGTATGGCGCCGTAGGATGGGCATAACGTCGCCAGGGCCAGGCAGTTGGCGGCCGTCCCCGTCGCCACCCATAATGCGCGCACGTCGGTTTCGAACAGCTCCGAAAAGGCTGCGTCCAGGCACTGGCTCCATGAATCGCCGTCGTAAGCGGTGTCGAGCCGGTTCGATTCGGCGATCGCGTCGATCACCGCCGGATGGGCGGCAGCGGCGTTGTCGGAAAAGAAGCGCATTTGAGGCGTTCCAAGCGGATCGGTAGGATCAAGGCAAGCAGCTTTCGACCGCAAGGAGCCGCACGTGAGTGACGAAGCGCAGTTTGACGTCGCCTCCATCATGGGAGGCTTGTACGGCGACGGGATCATTGCCTGCAAAGGCGCCTACAGCACGCAATGGGCGGACAATCTCGGACGCGAGATCATGGCGCTGTTCGAGGAAGCTCAGGCGACGCCCGGCGGCGCGCTCCCCCGCGGCCCCCAGCGCTTCTATGTCGAATGTCATCCCGAGCGGATCAGCGGCTTCGTCGACATTGCGACGCACCCCTGGTTCATGGCGGTGTGCGAGGCCGTGCTCGGGCCCGACTACAAGATCGTCGAAGTCGGCTTCGACATCCCCTTCCCCGGCGCGCAGGACCAGCCGTGGCACCGCGACTTTCGCGCGCCCGAGGCGACGCTGACAGGGCGTCGGCTGAACAGTCTGGCCTTCAATCTCACCTGCATCGACACGCGGCCCGAGCATGGCCCCTTCGAGATCGCGCCCGGTACGCAGTGGGACGCAATTCCGGACGCCAAGGACGGCATGTTCCCGGACAAGAGCTTGTGGGGCCGCTATATCGACCGGGCGGTTCAGAAGATGCCGCAGCGCGGCGACATCTCGGCCCGTTCGGCGCTTACCATCCACCGCGGCACTGCCAACCGATCGAACGAAGCTCGGCCGGTTCTGGTGATCGGCGTCGATGCGCCCGACGCCACCAACGCCCACCACCATGACCTTCAGGTCACCCGTGCTTACCTCGACAGTCTGCCGCCGCAGGTGCGCGATCACCTGACCTACCGGGTGACGGACGACCTCGAGACGGTGATCCAGCACCATGTCATCGAAGGACTGCTGGAGCCCGACTATTCCTGATCGGGCTGCGGGTCAGCCTCGTTCAACTGCCGCGCCTGCGCCTTCCGCCGCCGGAGGTTCTCGCGCAGCGCCGCCGCGAGCCGCTCGGCTTTTTCATCCTTCGGCTTCACCGGCTTTGGCTTGACAGTGCGAGGCCGTGACCGCCATAGGCGCGCCACCCTCCGGGAAATTGCTGCCGTAGCTCAGTGGTAGAGCGCATCCTTGGTAAGGCTGAGGTCGTGAGTTCAATCCTCACCGGCAGCACCATTCCCCTCCCTGGCCTTGTGGGTCGTGCCCTCGCCAGGGGTTATGAACAGGGCAGTCACCGGCCCGTCCGCATCAGCGGTGTGCCAGACGCCCGGCGGGTTGATCGCATATTCCCCTTGGTTCAGCACCGTCGTGGTGGGGCTCCCGTCCGCGCGCTGCTGGTGCAGCGTCATGCTGCCCGACAAGCACATCACGACCTCATCCCCTGACGGGTGCATTTCCCAACTGCTCCAGCTCTCCGAGAAGCTGAACAGGCTGACCAGCCGCCCATCACGGCCGTCCCCTGCAGTTCGATCGCCGTACGCCTCGTACCACTCCGGCCCGCCCATCTCCGGCTGCGGAACGGCGGTTCCACCCAGCCCCAGATGTAGGGGAAAGCGCTCGAGCGACCGCGCCGTCATGCGGCGCCGATGGGGGCGCATGCCTGATCGAGCCAGGCACGTTCCGCATCACCAAGCTCCGGACCGATCTTGGCCCGTACCTCGGCGTGGTAGTTGTTGAGCCAGCCAAGCTCCTGCGGGCTCAACATGTCGGCCACGATCAGGCGGCGGTCGATCGGTGCAAAGGTCAGCGTCTCGAAGCCGAGGGTCGGCTTCTCCGCGCCCGCGAGCGGCCGTTCGACGACCAGCACCAGATTTTCGATCCGGATGCCGTACTCCCCGGTCTTATAATAGCCCGGCTCGTTGGAAAGGATCATGCCAGGCTGAAGCGGCTCGTCGCCGCCGCTCTGCGCGCTCCCGACCGGCGAAATACGCTGGGGCCCTTCATGCACGGACAGGAAGCTGCCGACGCCGTGGCCTGTGCCGTGAGCGTAATCGAGGCCCGCCTCCCACAAGGGGCGCCGGGCGAAGCTGTCGAGTTGGCTTCCGCGCGTGCCGCGCGGGAAGATCGCTGTCGCCACGGCGATGTGGCCCTTGAGCACGCGCGTGAAGCGATCCCGCATTTCGTCGGTAGGGGTGCCGATCGCAACCGTCCTGGTGATGTCGGTGGTGCCGCCCAGATACTGACCGCCCGAGTCGATCAGGTAGAGCGAGCCGGCTTCCAGCTTGCGGTTGGTTTTCTCGCTGGAGCGATAATGGACGATGGCGCCGTTGGGCCCGGCACCCGAGATGGAGTCGAACGACAGGTCGCGCAGGTCCAGGTCTTCGCGGCGCAAGGCCTCGAGCCGGTCCGAGGCAGTCAGTTCGTCGAGGTCGCCCCCGACCGCTTCCTCCTCGACCCACTTCAGGAAGCGGGCGATCGCAGCACCGTCCCTGACCTGGGCGTCACGGTGACCTGCAATTTCGGCGGCGTTCTTGAGCGCTTTGGGGAGCACCGTCGGATCGCGAACGGCAATGATCTTTGCGCCGGCTTCCTCCAAGGCGTCGAAGATCGCAGCGACGGCCCGTTCAGCGTCGACTGCAATTGTCTTTCCGCTCAGTGCGCCCAGGGCAGTCTCGAACTCGGAACGATCATGCAGCCGGACGACATTGCCGAGATGGCGGCGAACATCCTCGTCCACCTTCTCAGGTGCTATGAACAGGTCGGCAGTGCCGTCCGCGTGAACAAGCGCGAAGGCGAGCGCGACCGGCGTTCGTGCAACGTCGGCGCCGCGCACGTTGAAGGCCCAGGCGATCGAATCCAGCGCAGACAGCACGGCTGCATCGGCGCCTTTGCTCGACAGCCAATCGGCGATGTCGGCGCGCTTTTCCGCAGAGGTCTTGCCAGCATAACGGTCTGGGTGGGTAACCAGCCGCGCCTTGGAGGCCTCAGGCCGGTCGGACCAAATCTTGTCGATCGGGTTCTGCCCGACCGCGATCAGTTGGGCGCCGCGGGTAGCCAGCGCCTCCCTCGCCCTCTTCACCCAATCGCGGCTGTGCAGCCACGGATCATAGCCGATCCGCGCACCCTGAGGCGCATGGTCCTTCAGCCATTCGGAAATGCTGGTTTCCGGCACCGACTGGTAGCTCCAGTGCGCACCGTCGACTTGGCTCCGGACTTGGAGCGTGTAGCGGCCGTCGACGAAAATGGCCGCTTCCTCCGGAAGGACCGCCGCCGAGCCCGCCGAGCCTTCGAAGCCCGTCAGCCAGGCGAGCCGCTGGGCATAGGTGCCGACATATTCGCTCATATGTTCGTCGGTGAGCGGGACAACGAAGCCGTGAAGGCCATCGGCCCTGAGCTGCGCCCGAAGCGCTGCGAGCCGGTCTGCATAAGTGGACATCGCAGATTTTTAGACCCGCGGACCGTTGGCAACAAGAGTGTGGGCGGCCGGTCCGAAATGGATGCCGTTCTCCTGTTTAGGGGCGACCATTAACCATGGTCGGCAACCTTCGGGTGACCGTCCGGCCTCTATTTTCGGGCTCCGCGTGCCAGTCGGAGTTCGTCATGAAAGAATTGCTGTTCGAGGTGGCGGTGAGTGTCGGATTGCTTGCCGTGACCGTCGTGGCCGCGGTCGAGAGCCCTTTTCTGGAGATCTGGTTCGGCCTCTGATCGGGCGGCCCTAAAGGCCTAGGCCGTTGCGCCGCCCTCCACTTGTCGCCATCAGGGTCACGAGGAGTGAGGAATGGCGGCTAACAAGATCATTCACCAGGTGTTCTTCTGGCTTCAGCAGCCAACGTCGGTTGAGGATCGCGATGCGCTTATTGCCGGCTTGCGCAGGCTCGCGGTCATCGACGGCGTCCGTAGCCTGGAAGTAGGCGTACCCGCCTCGACCGAGCAGCGCGACGTGGTCGATTCCAGCTTCGCCGTGTCGGAGACGATGATCTTCGATAGCCTGGAAGATCAGGCCGCGTACCAGGACCATCCGCTCCACCATCAATTTATTGACGAATGCGGCCACCTGTGGAGCAAGGTCCTCGTCTACGACGTGGTTACGCAATGACCGAGAGTAAGAAGCAGCGCGATATACGGCTTGGCCGGGTTCTAATCGGTCTCGGCTACACGATCGTCGCGATCGGCGCCGTGCTGACACCGGTCGCTTATGCGCTCGACTGGCTGGATACCTTACCGGCGATTGCCATTGCGCTGGTCATCATCGCCGTTGGCGTTGCAGTGGTGCTCACGGGCGACCGGTTGAGCGACGACGGCATCCGTGCCGATGGTCCTCCACCTCCGCAACCCCTTGTCGGACATCCCGAAGAGGGGCGTTAGACTTGCTGAACGCGGGGCGCTTGCTCGGCGTGGCGCACCGGATGAGAACGTAGCGACCGGTCGCGGGGCTCACGCGTTTGCGGCAGTACACCGACCGGTTCCGTATCCCTTCGGCGGACAACACTATCGGCGATCAGGTCGCCAAGCTTGACGAGAAGCAGGCTGACAAGGATCCCACCCCCGGCGATCTCCAGAAGGAGAAGGATCGGTGCTGCCTCCAATGTGAAAGCGATTGGCGCGGCGATCGCTAATGCGATGGCGGCGAATAGCCCGACGGCGACAAGCGCCTTGCCGAACCAGCGGACGGGATAGCAATCTTCGACACGCCCGGACAACGTTCGCAGCGCTATGTCCGTTCCGGCGGGACTTTAGGCCACGATGCGCTCGGGCGGGGGCGCCGGTTCGGCGCGCTGCGCGTCGATATGGCTCCAGATGGCGCTGACCACAACCGATCCCTCTCCCACCGAAGAAGCGACCCGCTTGGTGGATCCCGACCGCACGTCGCCAACGGCAAAGATGCCCGGCTGGGACGTCTCGTAAGCGCTTCGGGCACCGACGTCCGCGCCGGTCAGCACATAACCCTTGGAGTCCAGGTCGACCATTCCCGACAGCCAGTCGGTGTTGGGAGCAGCGCCGATCATGATGAACAAGGCGGAGGCATCAAGCCTCTTGTTCCCGTCCGGGGTCTTGATGACGACGGCGCGCAGGTGATCGTCGCCATGCACCTCGGCAAGCTGAGAGCCGTAGTGGATAGTAATGGTCGGGTCGGCTTCCAGGCGGTCGCGGAGATAGTGGCTCATGGTCGAGGCCAATTCGTGTCGGCGGACCAGCAGGTGCACGTGGCGGGCGGCACGGGACAGGAACATCGCAGCCTGCCCTGCCGAATTGCCGCCGCCGATTACCACCGCCTCGGTCTGTCGGCAGAAGCGCGCCTCCATCTCGGTCGCGGCATAATAGACGCCGGCGCCCTCGAACTCTTCTAGCCGCTCGACCGGAAGGCCGCGATATTGAACGCCCGTCGCAACCAGTACCGATCGCGCACATAATTTCTCGCCGTCGTCCAGCGTGACGCAGAACCCTCGCGGATCATGGTTGAGCGCTGTTACGCGGCGCGGCATCACAAACCGAGTCCCGAATTTCATCGCCTGAACCTGCCCGCGATAGGTAAGGTCGGCGCCCGAGATGCCGGTCGGGAAGCCCATGAAGTTCTCGATGCGGCTGCTGGTACCCGCCTGCCCGCCGATGGCCGTGTCCTCCACCACCAGGGCGCATAGGCCCTCCGATCCGGCGTAGACCGCCGCCGCAACGCCGGCAGGGCCGCCACCGACGATCAGGAGATCGAGGTCTTGCTCCTGGCTGATCTCAAGGTCGAGGCCGAGCAGGGCTGCAACCTTGCGCGGAGTCGGATCGTCGAGCCTTGTATCGGTGCCGAGGATTACCGATGGCCGGTGCTGGGCAACCGCGCAGATCGGCGCCACGTCCTCATTCTTCTCGTCCAGGTCGAACTGCTGGAACGGAATGCGATTGCGCGACAGGAAGCTGGCGACCCGCTGCACGGCAGGATCGCGATCGGCGCCGATCACGGTCAGAGCGCTTCTTTTTTCCTCTACTTGCAAGCGTCGGCGAGCCGAGAAGACGGTAAGGACATGATCCCCCACTTCAGGGATGCGCGACATCAATTCGAGCATTGCGGCGCGCGGAACTTCGAGGAGGGTAGTCAACTCCGCGGCGCGCATTGGCAAAGTGGCCGAACCGCCGCTCAAAAAGTTCAACTCGCCGAGGAACTGCCCGGCCCGCAGCGTGGACGGCACCATGCGCACGCCGGTGAACGGGTTGACCACTTCAACCTCGCCGTCCAGCACCAGTTGGAAGCTATCCATCCGCTCGCCGACGCCGGTGATCGTCTCACCCGACGCATAGCTGCGCTCGCTGCCAAGGGCCTTCAACGCCTCCAGATGTTCCTGTTTGAAAGGTTGCGGGCTCATTGCCCGCAGGTCGCCGCCAATGCTTTCCATGGCAGGCTAGAGGCGCGTTCCGCACACGCCTGTCAAGCGCGGGGCCCGGTGAAGAATTGGTGCCCGCAGCTTCAATCCACGGGCACCATTCAGTCTATTGATTGGCGGCGATCCAGCCATGCATGCGCATCCAGGCGACGAAGTTATTGAACCACTGGGTGCTGGTGGTGGTCTTCGGATACATGCCGAAGCCGTGACCGCCCTGCTCGTACAGGTGGAATTCAACAGGCCGCTTGCCGTTGCGCCACGTGTCGATCAGCCCATATTCGGGTTTGCCGAAGAGGGGATCGTCAGCCGCCAGCGCGACGAACATGGGCGGCGCATCGGCGCCGGCCGGCATGGCGGCGAGCGGGCCGTAGATGTTGCCGACGAAGGCCGGCTTGGCATCTTCACCGGCTAGTGCAGTCGCCATGGTCAGCATCGCCCCGGCCGAAAATCCGACCATGCCGATCTTGTTGGGATCGACCTTCCATTCGCTTGCGCGGCTGCGGATCATAGCAAACGCCGCGCGGGAGTCGGCGATCTGGGGCGCAAGGTTGCCGAAGCCGGCCGCCGTCGGTGGCCTGCGAGCGACGCCGCGGAACATCTCGGTCATCGACTTCTCGAACTCGGGCATGGTCGCCGGAGTCTGGTTGAGCCGGTACTTCAGCACGAAAGCGGCGACGCCATGTTCAGCCAACCGCTTGGCGACGTCCCAGCCTTCGTTCTCCATCGACAGGGTGCGAAAACCGCCGCCCGGCGCCACGACGACCGCCGTGCCGTTGGCCTTGCCAGCCGCGGGAAGGAAGGGCGTCAGGGTTGCAACGGTCACGTTGCGGGCGAACACACTGCCATATTGGCTGTGCCAGCTTTCCTGGTACTTCGCATCCGGCAGCGGCCCGGTGTTGAGGGTGATAGCGGTCGGCTGCGCCGGGATAGCGATCGGCGTCATCTTGTCGTTCTGTGCAGCGGTCGGTGCCGACACCAGGCAGCAACCCAGGGCGGCAGCACCCATGAACCAAGCGCGCGAAAATTTAGTCGATTTCGTCATACCGTTGCATCCTCCGTCCGCTGTTCTGACTTGCGCAGCGTCATTTTGTCTGATTATTGAAATCCAATTGCTAGGCAATAGCAAGTGGGAGAGGGGCGGCGTGGCTGCCGAAGAGATCAAATCTTTGCGCATCCACGGCAAGCTCGCGCGCGACCTTGGCCTGCAGATCGTGTCCGGCTTCTACCGGGAGGGCGAACTTCTCGATACCGAGTCCGACGCGAGCCAGCGTCTGGCCGTATCACGCCCTGCCTATCGCGAGGCCGTGCGGATCCTCGCTGCAAAGGGCCTGGTCGAAAGCCGGCCAAAGGTCGGGACCAGGATCACGCCGCGCGACAAGTGGCATCTTCTCGATCCAGACGTCCTTTCGTGGATGTTTCAGTCGGAGCCCGACGAACATCTGCTGGAATCATTGTTCGAGCTTCGGATGATATTCGAACCGGAGGCGGCCGCCCTGGCCGCCCGCCGGCGCACCAATGAGCAGCTCGATCGCATGCGCAACGCGCTGACGGCGATGAGTGAGCACACGCTTGCGTCAGACGAGGGCCGCGCCGCGGATCAGGAGTTCCACGCCGCCTTGCTCGTCGCCTCCGACAATCCATTCCTTCGCACACTGACGAGCAGCGTCTCTGCAGCGGTGTCCTGGACGACGGCGCTGAAGCAACGGGTGCGTCCTTTGGTCCGCGATCCCGTGCCGGATCATGAACGCGTGTTCGATGCCATTGCCGCCCGGAACGCGGATGGAGCGCGGGCCGCCATGGCAAAGCTGGTCGAGCTGGCGCTGTTCGACACCAAAACGGCACCGATGCCGACGACCAAAGCAAACACCCGCGGAGCGGCCACGAGATGAGCCTACGTCTTTTGAGTTTCCGACAATCCGACGGTTCGCCGGTCGTTGCTGCTGCCACGGATGGGCCGTTCCGCCTCGTAAAAGGTGCGGCGACCACACTCGACCTCGCGCTTGAAGCGATTGCGTCAGGTCAGCGCCTGGCTGTTCTCGTCGGCAGCCGCTTGGGAGACGAGGTGGATGCCGCAGCGGTGCAGGCTGAAGGACGGCTGCTTCCTGCCGTCGCTCATTCCGACCCCGCCCATCTCCACCTGACCGGCACTGGCCTTACCCACCTTGGATCAGCCGAAGGGCGCGACAAGATGCACAAGGCGGCCGCTGCGGGCGCGGAGACGGACTCCATGCGCATGTTCCGGATGGGCGTCGAAGGGGGAAGCCCGAGACGATGCCGGGCTGCCAGCCCGAATGGTTCTACAAGGGGGACGGCGGCTGTCTGGTCGGCCCGTCCGACCCAATCCCTTCACCCCATTTCGCGCTCGACGGCGGCGAGGAGCCGGAAATCGCCGGCATTTACGTGATCGGCGGTGACGGCAATCCGCGGCGTATCGGCTTCGCGTTGGCAAACGAATTCTCGGATCATGTGACGGAAAAGGGCAACTACCTTTGGCTCGCCCATTCCAAGCTTCGGCCTGCCGTCCTGGGCGCCGAAATCCTCGTCGGCGATCTGCCGGACGACATTCGCGGTACCAGCCGGATCGTTCGGGATGGCAGTGTGCTTTGGGAGGCGCCCTTTCTTTCGGGCGAAGCGAACATGTCGCACAGCATCGCCAATCTGGAACACCATCATTTCAAATATGACCTGTTCCGGCGCCCGGGCGACGTGCACGTTCACTTCTTTGGCACGGCGACCCTGTCGTTCGCCAACAATGTTCAGACCCGGCCGGGGGATATCTTCGAGATTGAGGCGGCGCCGTTCGCGATCAAGCTCAGCAATCGGCTGGAGCCGGCAGCAGCTGCCGACGTCACCGTCGCCGCGCTGTAAACAGAACAAGAAAACAAGAAAATTTTGGAGGGATGAAGATGCTGAACATGGGTGGTCGGATCGGGGCGGCAGCAACCGCCATGGCGCTAATCTTGCAGCCCGTCGCCGCAGCCGCGCAGCAGGCCGCACCCGTTCGCATCGACGTGCAGGCGAACCGCACCGGAGCCACCATTGAACCCGACATCTTCGGCCAGTTCGCCGAGCATCTCGGCACTGGCATCTATGGCGGCGTGTGGGTCGGCAAGGACTCGCCCATTCCCAACGTTCGCGGAATTCGCACCGACGTGCTTCAGGCGCTGAAGGCAATCAAGGTGCCCAACGTCCGCTGGCCCGGCGGCTGCTTCGCCGACGAATACCACTGGCGTGAGGGCATCGGCCCGAAGCGTGTCGAGCGAGTCAACGCCAGCTGGGGCGGCGTGATCGAGCCGAACACCTTCGGCACCCACGAGTTCATGGACTTCGTCGACCAGCTTGGCGCCGAGACCTTCCTCTCCGTCAACGTCGGCTCGGGCACCGTCCAGGAAGCCGCCGACTGGATGGAATATCTGACGACCGACAAGCCGACGACGCTGCAAAAGGAACGTGCGGCCAACGGTCACCCGGCTCCCTACAAGATCAAATATCTCGGCCTCGGCAACGAGAATTGGGGCTGCGGCGGCGCCATGTCCAACGACCATTATGTCGAGGAGATGAAGCAGTTCGCCCACTATAGCCGCAACCTCAATCCGGACCAGAACCATGCGGTCCCGCCGGTCGGCGGGGCGCAGTCCCACCCCAACGCCATGAAGCGCGTCGCGGTCGGTTGGGACAGCGGCAACAGCGATTATACCGAAAGCGTCATGAAGGCGTGGAAATCAAAGGTGTGGAGCTGGGACATCGAGGGTGTGTCGCTGCACGGCTACACCATCCCCAACAATTGGGAGAAGAAGGGGCCTAGCGTCGGCTTCGGCGAGGACGAATATGCCAAGGGCATCAAGGCCACGCTGGCGATGAAGGAATGGATCGCCAAGCAGTCGGCGATCATGGACCGCTACGACCCTGAGAAGAAGCTTGGCCTCTATGTCGACGAATGGGGCATCTGGGTCGACCCGAACCCCGGCAGCAACCCCGGCTTCCTGCAGCAGCAGAACACGCTTCGCGATGCGGTGATCGCGGCGCTCAACCTCAACATCTTCGCCCGCAATGCGGACCGGGTCCGCGGCACCAACATCGCGCAGATGGTGAACGTGCTCCAGGCCATGATCCTGACCGATGGACCCAAGATGCTTCTGACGCCCACCTACCACGTCTATCACATGTATGTGCCGTTCCAGGGCGCGAAGGTGGTGCCGGTCAGCTTCGAGGCGGGCACCTATACCCACGGCGGGATCACCTTGCCGCGCGTCGACGCAATCGCGGCGCGCGGTACCGACGGTAAGCTTTACCTGTCGCTGACCAATGTCGACGCCAACAAGCCGGCGCGGATCACCGCCGCGGTGCCCGGCGCCCGGCGCGCGACTGGCCAGGTGCTGACCGGTCCCGCGGTCGACACCCACAACAGCTTCGATAACCCCAACCGCATCGCGCCCAAGCCGTTCAGCGGCCGGGTGTCGGGCGGACAACTGACATTTGACCTGCCGGCCAAATCGGTCGCAGTGGTCGAGGTGCAATGATGGAGAGGCGCATGAAGAGGATCGGACTGGCCGTTGCGGTTGCCGCGCTGGCATTGGGCGGCTGCGGAAAACAGGGCGGCGGCAATGGCGGGATGACCGTCGGCTTTGCGCAGATCGGCTCCGAGTCGGGCTGGCGCACCGCCGAGACCAACGCTGCCAAGGCCTCGGCCAAGGAGAAGGGTGTCGACCTTCGTATTTCCGATGCGCAGCAGCGTCAGGAAAACCAGATCAAGGCGATCCGCGCCTTTATCGCGCAGGGTGTCGACGGCATCCTCCTTGCTCCGGTGGTGGCGACCGGATGGGATCAGGTGCTGAAGGAAGCGCAGGCCGCCAAGATCCCGGTCGTCCTCGTCGATCGTCTGATCGAGACCTCGGACAAGAACCTCTATCTCTCGGCGGTCACCTCGGACCAGGTGCTCGAGGGCCGCACCGCCGGCGAGTGGCTGACCAAGACGGTCGGAAGCCGCGATTGCCCGGTGATCGAGCTGCAGGGAACGGTTGGCTCCAGCCCGGCCATCGCCCGCAAGAAGGGCTTCGACGAAGCACTTGCCAAGACCGCCAACGTCAAGATCGTCCGCAGCCAGTCGGGCGACTTCACCCGCTCCAAGGCCAAGGAAGTCATGGAAAGCGCGATCAAGGCGGTTGGCGGCAACAAGATTTGCGCGGTCTACGCCCACAATGACGACATGATGATTGGCGCCATTCAGGCGATGAAGGAAGCGGGACTGAGGCCCGGCAAGGACGTGCTCACCGTCTCGATCGACGGCGTGCCGGACATCTTCAAGGCAATGCAGGATGGTGAGGCGAACGCGACGGTTGAGTTGACCCCTGACATGGCAGGGCCCGCGCTCGACATGTTGGCCGCGTACAAGAAGGACGGAAAGGCGCCGCCGAAGTGGCACCAGACCCCGACCAAATTGTACCTGCCGGACACCGCCGCCGCGGAATATCAACGCCGCAAGGACCTCTACTAAGGCGTTCGCAACGTGAGTGACTCCGCGCCGCTGCTCGATGCGCACGGCATAACCAAGACCTATCCGGGCACTACGGCTCTCGACGACGTGCACTTCTCCCTTCAGGCGGGTGAAGTGCACGCGTTGATGGGCGAGAATGGCGCGGGCAAGTCCACGCTGATCAAGATCCTGACCGGCGCGGAGTCGCGCGACGGCGGAACGATCGCGCTGGACGGGCAGGAGGTTGCACTCGGCAGCTCGGCGGTTGCGCAAAAGTCTGGCGTCTGGGCCGTGCACCAGGAAGTGATGGTGCTGCCCAACTTAACGGTCGCGGAAAATCTCCTGCTCGGCAGCCAACCGCGACGCTTCGGTCTGATCGACCGCAAGACCGCGAACCGGATAGCCAAGGATACGCTGACCGAGCTCGGCCTCGACCTGGACGTCGCACGGCCGCTCGGCGCCTACCCGGTGGCCATCCGCCAGCTGGTCGCCATTGCCCGTGCCGTCCACGCCAAGGCGCGAGTGCTGGTACTCGACGAGCCAACGGCAAGCCTCGATGCGCCGGAGGTCGAGCGCCTGTTCGATCTCGTCCGCAAGCTCGCATCGCGCGGCACCGGGATTGTCTTCATCACTCATTTCCTCGATCAGGTGTACGCGCTCAGCGACCGGATCACCGTGCTTCGCAACGGCAAGTCGCTGGGCACCTTCGCGGCTAGCGACCTGCCGCGCGACAAGCTGGTCTCGATGATGATCGGCAAGGAATTACAGCACGCCGAAGCCGGCGAACACCGCTGCGAGGCGCGCGCTGGCGCTGCCGTGGTTCGCTTCAGCGGGACGGGGAAGAAGGGATCGGTGGAACCGTTCGATCTTGCGTTGCACGAAGGCGAAGCGGTTGGCGCCGCCGGCCTGCTCGGTTCGGGCCGAACCGAAACCGCTCTCCTCATGTTCGGCATCGACCGGGCTGAGGGCGGGAGCGTCGAGGTCGACGGCAAATCTGCCCGCCTCCGCTCCCCGCGCGATGCGGTCCGATACGGACTCGCCTTCAGCCCCGAGGACCGCAAGACCGACGCTATTTTTGCCGACCTGTCGATCCGCGACAATGTCGTGATCGCCCTTCAGGCCAAACGCGGCTGGCTCCGCAAGCTGTCGCGGCGCGAGCAGCAGGAGCTTGCCGACCGCTACATCGCGCAGATGAACATCCGCACGTCGGACGCCGACAAGCCGATCGGCAAGTTGTCGGGAGGCAATCAGCAGAAGGTGCTGCTCGGCCGCTGGCTGGCGACCAATCCCCGAGTGCTCATCCTCGACGAACCGACCCGCGGCATCGACGTCGGCGCCCATGCCGAGATCGTGAAGATGATCGAGAATCTCCGCGACAACGGCATGGCGCTTTACGTCATCTCGTCCGAGTTGGAGGAACTCATCACCTACAGCGACCGGATCAGCGTCATGCAGGATCGGCGGCAGGTGCAAATCCTGGAAGGCGATGATCTGACCGTCGCCAAGATCGTGGCGGCGATTGCCGCACCGGTAGAAAAGGCCGCGGCATGAACGGCCTGCTAAGCGGCGCACGGCGGGCTTGGCCGCAACTCGGTGCCATGGTGCTGATGCTGCTGATCGACTGGCTGATCTTCCCGTCCTTCTTCAGCGTCGGGATGGTGGACGGCCGTCTGTCGGGCAGCCTGATCGACGTTCTCATCCGCGGCACTCCGGTGGCGCTGCTCGCGCTCGGCATGGCGGGCGTGATCGCAACCCGAGGTATCGATCTCTCCGTCGGTGCGATCATGGCCATCGCCGGCGCGGTCGCCGCGACTTCCATCGTCGATGGAGCGTCATGGCAGGTAGCGCTCCTTTATGCTCTGCTTGCTGGCGTCGCTTGTGGCCTGTGGAACGGCGTCCTAGTGGCTTACTTCGGCATTCAGCCGATCGTCGCGACCCTCGTGCTGATGGTCGCGGGCCGCGGCATCGCACAGCTGATCACGGGCGGGCAGATCACCACCTTTAACGAACCGGGTTTTGCGGCACTCTCCAGCGGAACCCTGCTCGGCGTTCCCGCGCCGATCCTCATCGTGGTGGTCGTTGCTGCCCTTCTCGCCTTGCTGGTGCGCGGCACCGCGCTGGGACTGATGATCGAGGCGATCGGCATCAACCCGCGCGCCTCCGACCTTGTCGGCATCAACAGGAAGACGATCACCTTGTCCGTATACGTCATCAGCGGGCTGACCGCCGCATTGGCAGGCGCCATCGCCACCGCCGACATTCGCGGTGCCGACGCCAACAACGCCGGTCTGTGGCTTGAGCTCGACGCCATTCTGGTGGTCGTCCTTGGCGGCGCTTCCCTTCTGGGCGGACGCCTGTCGTACGGCTTGACCCTCGTCGGCGCCGTGACTCTTCAGGCGCTAAAGACCGGCATCCTGCTGGCCGGCTTTCCGCCGCAGATGAGCCTGGTGCTCATGGCCATCGTCATTTCGGTCCTGCTCGTCGTGCAGGCGCCCGCGATGCAGCAATGGCTGCAGCGACGCGCTCTGCGGAAGGCCTCGGCATGAACTTCGCCGCCAACCGCACCGTCTTCATCACGCTCGCCGTGCTGCTCCTGCTGCTCGGCTATTGCGCGGCGCAATTTCCGTTCGTCCTGTCGACCCGCGTGCTCGGCAACCTGCTGACCGACAATGCATTCCTGGGCGTGATTGCAGTCGGCATGACGGTGGTGATCATCTCGGGCGGCATCGACCTTTCCGTCGGCTCGGTGCTCGCCTTCGTGGGGGTTCTTCTCGGCGTCCTGATCACGCAGCAGGGGGTCGATCCCTTGCTCGCCTTTGCGATCGTGCTGGTGATCGGCACCGCCTTCGGAGCGCTCCAGGGCGCCGCCATCCACCTACTCGGCGCCCCCGCTTTCATTGTCACGCTCGCCGGCATGTTCCTCCTGCGCGGTGCCTGCTTCCTGCTGACCGAGGATTCGATCCCCATCAATCACCCCCTCTACACCCAGCTTGCCAGCGCCGGCGTGCCGCTGCCCGGCGGTGGGCAGCTCAGCTTCGCGGCCGGCATCATGCTGCTGATCATCGTCGCGGCGGGCGTGATGCTGCGCCGCACGGAGTTCGGTGCAAGCGTGTACGGCCTGGGTGGGGACGCCCGCGCGGCCGAGTTGATGGGCGTTCGCGCCGGCCGAGCCACGGTGCGCATCTACGCCTTTTCCGGCTTCACCGCGGCGATCGGCGGCATTCTTTATTCCCTCTACACCAGCTCGGCCTATCCGCTCGCCGGGATCGGGCTGGAACTCGACGCCATCGCCGCCACGATCATCGGCGGAACACTGCTAACCGGCGGCTATGGCGGGGTCTTCGGCACTTTGCTCGGCGTGCTGATTCTCGGCGTCATCCAGCTCTACATCACGCTGGAAGGCACGCTTTCCAGTTGGGTCGCCAAGATCGCCACCGGCGCATTGCTGTTGCTGTTCATCGGCGCTCAACGGTTCGGACGCGCCAAGGACCATTAAGCCTTCCCGCATCCATCAAGGGCGCTAAGGAAGCGGGATGACCAAGCCCAGCGACCTGCCGCCGCCGCCACGAGCATCACAGAAGCCGCATTCCTACGAGCGCCACGGCGTCACGATCGACGACCCCTGGGCGTGGCTGCGCGACGCCAATTACCCGCAGG
This sequence comes from Sphingomonas piscis, assembly GCF_011300455.1. Taxonomy (NCBI): domain Bacteria; kingdom Pseudomonadati; phylum Pseudomonadota; class Alphaproteobacteria; order Sphingomonadales; family Sphingomonadaceae; genus Sphingomonas; species Sphingomonas piscis. The sequence continues at coordinate 1,758,919 of NZ_CP049869.1, read as the reverse complement.
TCGGCGACGAGGAGGTGCTGGACTATCTCAAGGCGGAGAACGCTTACTTCGACGCCGCCATGGCCCCGCACAAGGAGCTGCTCGACACCCTGTTCGCCGAGATGAAGGGCCGGTTGAAGGAGGACGAAAGTTCGGTGCCGGTCAAGGACGGCGACTGGCTCTACTGGTGGGCGTTCGAGCCGGGCGCCCAGTACCGCCGCTGGTTTCGCAAGCTCGCCACCGGCGGCCCCGACGAGCTCATCTTCGACGAGCCGACGGAAGCGGAGGGCAAGGACTATTTCCGCCTAGGTGCCATGGAGGTCAGCCCGGACGGAAAGCTCGCGGCGACCCTGGTCGACGACAATGGCTCAGAGCGTTTCAAGCTCCGCATTCGCGACCTCGCGACCGGAGAGGAGTTAGAGACTGTCACGGACGTCGCGATCGGCAGCCCCGTGTGGTCCAACGACAGCAAGGCCGTCGTCTTCACCGAGGTCAATGAGAACTGGCGCAGCTATCGCGCCCGCTACCATCGCCTCGGGGCCGATCCGGCTGACGACGTGACCCTTTATGAGGAGACGGAAGAACTCGGCTTTTCGGTCGGCGTCGGCAAGTCGCAGGACAGAAGCCTGATCTTCATCGCGACCGGCGACAATGCGACCAGCGAAGTGCGCTTCGTCTCGGCCGACGACCCGTCGCAGCCGCTGGTGCTCATCGCCGCGCGCAAGGAGAAGCGCGAATATCACGTCGACGCCGCGCACGGAAAACTCTGGGTCGTCACCAACGACACCCACGTGAACTTCCGTCTCGCCCAGGCCGACCCCGCCGACCCGGGCAACTGGACCGAGGTGATCCCCGGCTCCGACCGCGTCTACCTCCGCGGAGCCACCAGCTACCGTGACCACCTCGCCATCACCACGCGCATCGATGGCCTGGACCAGCTGATCCTGCGCACTTACTCCGGCGACGAAACCCGCATCCCCTTCGCTGAAGCCAGCTACAGCGCGGCCTTCGGCGGCAATCCTGAGTTCACTCCCGCCACCTACCGGCTCGGCTACTCATCGATGGTGACGCCCGGCACCGTCTACGACTATGATCCGGCATCCGGCGAGCTGGAGGTGCTGAAAGTCCAGGAGATACCGTCCGGTTACGACGCCTCGCAGTACGAAACGGACCGTTTGCTGGTGCCCGCCCGTGACGGCAAGCAGGTGCCCGTCTCGGTCGTCTATAAGAAGGGCTTCGAACGGAACGGCGAGGGCAAGCTATTCCTCTATGCCTACGGCGCCTACGGGCACGCGATCCCGCCCAGCTTCAACAGCAATCGAATAAGCCTGCTCGACCGTGGCTGGGCCTGCGCCATCGCTCACATCCGCGGCGGCGACGACCTCGGCTACGACTGGTTTCTGCAAGGCAAGCTCCAGCAGCGAACCAACACGTTCAACGACTTCGTCGATGCCGCGAAAGGAATGGTCGCGGAGAAGTTCACCCGGCCGGGCCGGATCGCCATCAACGGCGGCTCGGCCGGCGGGGAGCTGATGGGGGCCGTTGCCAACTCCGATCCTGAATTGTGGGGCGCCGTAGTCGCCGACGTGCCGTTCGTCGACGTGCTCAACACCATGCTCGACGACACGCTTCCGCTCACCCCCGGCGAGTGGCCGGAATGGGGCAATCCGATCACCGATGCGCAAGCATTCGAATATATCCGCAGCTACTCGCCCTACGACCAGGTGAAGCGCCAGCCTTACCCGCCGATGCTGATCACCGGCGGCCTCAACGACCCGCGTGTGACCTATTGGGAGCCGGCCAAGTGGGCGGCCAAGCTTCGAGAGTACAAGACCGACACCAATTTGCTTCTACTGAAGATCAACATGGGCGCCGGCCACGGCGGTAAGTCCGGCCGCTGGGAGCGCCTCCACGAAGTCGCGGAAACCTACGCCTTCATCCTCACGCAGGTGGAATGATGAGCGCGCCGGTCTTCGAAATGGATCTGGTCGCGAGGCCCGATCACATCGATCAGCTCGGTCACGTCAACAATGCCGTCTGGGTGCAGTGGATGGAAACCGTTGCAGTGGCGCACTGGGAAGCAGTGGCGGCGGCCGAGCACCAGCGCGATTACTTCTGGGTGATCGTTCGGCACGAGATCGACTATTTCCGACCCGCCGTGGAGGGCGATCGCATCACTGCCCGCACCTGGGCCGAGCCTCCGCAAGGGGCGAAGTGCGTCCGCAACATGGAATTCCTCGGCAACGACGGACGGCCATGCGTCCGTGCCCGCAGCAACTGGGCAATCATCGACAAGGCTGCCGGGCGGCCGATCCGCGTTCCCGCCGAAGTCATAGCGCCCTTCCTCCAACAGGCGTAAGGCAAGGGGATGGCCCGTCCGATCCTCTACGATTATGCGCGGTCCTCGGCGGCCTACCGGATCCGGATCGCACTCAACCTCAAGGGCGTGGATTACGAGCAGCGGCTCGTGAACCTTCTCGAGGGCGAGCAGCAGGGCGACGATTACCGGAGCGTCAATCCGCAGGGGCTGGTTCCGGCATTGGAGATCGATGGCCAGCGGCTCACCCAGAGCCTTGCCATCATCAGCTACCTCGATTCTCGCTTTCCGATGCCGCCGCTGCTGTCCACGTCCATTGTCGACCGGGCCCATGTGACCGGAATGGCACTTGCCATTGCGTGCGACATCCACCCGCTCAACAACCTTCGTGTGCTTCGATATTTGACCGGCACGCTGGGGATCGACGAAGCGGCCAAGAACGCGTGGTACGCCCACTGGATCACGGACGGCTTTGCTGCGCTGGAAGCCTTGGCGGCTCCGCGCGCGGGCGACTTCCTGTTGGACAACAGCCCCAGCATGGCGGACGTGATCCTTGTGCCGCAGATGTACAATGCGCGGCGCTTCAACGTGCCCCTGGACGCCTTCCCAACGCTGGTGCGAACGGATGCCAATGCCTGCGCGATTGAGGCGTTCGCCAATGCCCACCCGGACCGGCAGTCACAAGGCGCGTGAGGCCCATCTGAGCGAAGGCGCCCGCGGCAATTATCTGCCGGAGATTGATGGACTTCGGGCGATCGCCGTCGCGGCGGTGATCCTGTTTCACCTTTTTCCGAAGCTTCTGCCCGGCGGGTTCGTCGGGGTCGACATATTCTTCGTCCTGTCCGGCTTCCTGATCACGCGCCAACTGACCGATCTGCGCGTCGGAGGGCGTACCGCCATCTGGACCTTCTATCAGCGGCGCATCGCACGGATCGCACCCTCTGCCTTTCTGGTCATTCTCGCGGTGCTTGCTGCCGCTGCCTTGCTCTTCTCCACCGTTGATGCGGTGAGGGTGGGATCTCATGGGATGGCGTCTGCCTTGTCGGCCGTGAACATCCTGCTCATCCGGTCGGGCAGTTATTTCGCCATCGCCGCCGAGGCACGCCCCCTCGCGCATTATTGGTCACTTGCGGTGGAGGAGCAATTCTATCTGCTTTACCCCCTCGCCTTCTGGCTGCTGGCGGCGAAAGCCCGGCGTCCGGCTCTTTGGTTGGGCGGGGCGGCGCTTATCAGCTTCCTGCTGTGCGTTGCGCTGACCTTTGTCGCTCAACCGCTCGCCTTCTACCTCCTTCCGACCCGCGCCTGGGAGTTGCTGGTCGGCGGCCTGATCGCGGTCTGCGGCCCACAACTGTCGCGCCGGGTGCAAGGGCAGGAATCGCTGATCCTGGCCGCCGGCCTGGTCCTGACGCTGATTTCGATCCTGGTCGTCAGGCCGGCGGCCTTCCCCGGCATCCAGGCCTTGCTTCCGGTCGCAGCCGCAGCGCTCGTGATTGCCGGTGCCGGACCGAAAGCAGGCCGGCCTGGTCGGTGGCTCGCGAGCGAGCCGCTCCTGTGGGTCGGCAAGCGATCCTACCTCCTGTACCTCTGGCATTGGCCAGTGATTTCGCTCGTCGGCTACACCTTGTTCGACCACGATCCCTGGTTGGTCTTTTCGTTGAAGCTGGGCCTCACCCTGTTGCTAACGGTCTTCAGCCATGATCTGGTCGAGCGTCCGGCACGTCGCTGGCTCAATGCGCCTGATCGCCGGCGAGTCACCTTCGCGCTCTTCTTCGCGGCACTGGCGCTCACCCTGGTCGCCGCGCAGATGCTCCGCTCAAGGCTGCAGCATCCCGACGATGGGCAAATCGCCCGGGGCGGACTGACGTTCAACCCGTCGGGCAAGCGCTGGCTACTGGTGATCGGCGACAGCACCGCGTTGATCCTGCAGCCTGAACTCCGTCGCCGCGCACGCCAGCTGGATGCGCGAATCACCTTTATGGCACGATCCGAGGTCATGCAGCTGCCCGGGGAATGGCGAACGCATTGGCCCGCCATTCGAACTTTCCTTGGCCGACGGCGACCCGACGCCATCCTCGTCGCAGAGGCTTGGTCCTACAAGGCGGATGCACTCGGCGGCCCGGGTCTTGCCGCCGCCTTGCGCGAAGTCGCCGGCCACGCACCCGCTATTGTGCTGATGGGCGAGGCTCCGGCGCCCGCCGCTGCCAGCCTCGACCGCGTACTCATCGCTCGTGGGCAATCTGAGTTGGCGCCGAGAAATCCCGATCTGGATGGCTATCGTGCGCGATCGCAGCGGCTGGTCGAGCAGGTCTACCTACCCAACATGCGCTTCGTTCCGATCGACGACATTTTCCAGCGGCCGGACGGCCGTATCCTCGTCCGCGAACCCGGCGCCTTGCTCTACTCCGACCCGCGCCATTTATCCGACGCAGGGCTCAAGCGCGTTTATCCGCGCTTGTTCGCGGCGCTGGAAGACGCGCTCGCGAAATGAATGGTCGGGGAGAGAGGATTCGAACCTCCGGCCCCTGCCTCCCGAAGACAGTGCTCTACCAGGCTGAGCTACTCCCCGACCGGGCTCCCGGACGCGCTTTTCTACGGAGCGTCCGGTGCAGGGCGCAGGCCTCCTAACCGCCACGGCTGCCAAGCGCAATGGCCTAGCGTCCGAGCGCCGACAGCCATTCGTTCACTCGGACCATCTTCTCGCGCGGTGAGCCAGCCCGAGCGGCGGCGATCTCCGCTTCCTCGATCCGGCGCCAGTCGTCGAAGTTCGTCGGCTTGACGCCCCGCTCGTCGAGCAATCGGTGCAACCCGCTTGACCCGGCCTTCCCGACCCCGCTCCCCACCGGCATTGCGGCAACGATCTTTTCCGCCACTTCAAAGCCGTCCGGCCGGTTGGTTCCGATCGTGCCGCTCGGACCGCGCCGAGCCCAGCCGACGCAGTAAAGCCGGTCGGCGATCACCCCGCCGTCGTTGCGGAAGCGGCCCGCCCGATCGTCGTAAGGCACACCTTCGATCGCCGGCGTCGAATAGCCGATGCAGCTGATCACCAGTGACGCCGGGATGTCGTACGTCTCGCCCGTGCCGCGTACGGACCCGTCGGGCGCGAGTTCGGTACGCTCGACCCGAATGCGCTCGACGCGGCCGTCGCCTTCGATCGATACCGGCCGGGCGAAGAAGTCGAAGACGATCCGCTTCGGCTTGTGGGGGGCAAGTTCCGCAAAATGGCGCAAATGCGCCACGGATTTGCGAAGACCCGGTTCAAGCGAAAGGTCGGCCTCAGCATCGGGGAAGTCGGCGGCGGAAACCACCGGCGCCGCCTCTTCCAGATGTTCGAGCTCACCAAGCTCTTTCGGCGTCATGGCGATCTGGTGAGGCCCTCTTCTGCCGATGAGGTTGATCGTCCGGATCGCCGAGCTTTCCAGAGCCTCTAAGGCATGGCCGACGATGTCCGAACCTGCGAATTCCGGCCGAGTCTTGGAAAGGATCCGAGCGCAGTCGAGCGCGACATTGCCGTTGCCGATGATCGCCGCCGCCGCTCCGTCCAGCGGGGGATCAAGGTCGGCGAAGTCGGGATGGCCGTTGTACCAGCCGACAAAGGCGGCCGAGCCGATCACGCCCGGCAAATCCTCGCCCGAAATTCCGAGGCTCCGATCGTTGGGCGCTCCCGTCGCAAGGACGATCGCGTCATAATGATCGAGCAGTTCAGCGACCGACACGTCTACTCCAACCGAGACGTTGCCGATGAAGGCCGAGCCCTCCGCCTCGGCCACCTTGTCGTAGCGCTTGGAAACCGCCTTGATCGATTGATGATCAGGCGCAACGCCGAACCTGATAAGGCCATAAGGCACGGGGTAGCGATCGATGATGTCGACCTGCGCCTCGGCACCATAGGCCTTCGCTAGAGCCTCCGCCGTATAAAAACCGGCCGGGCCCGATCCGACGATCGCGAAATGACGCATGCGCCTCTCCTGTCCCGGCCGATGCTAGCGGCGCGGACAGCAAAGGGAAACGTCAGCTTTTGCTGTGATCCTCGAGCAGCACGTCGCTGCCCTTGCTCCGAAGCATCGCCTCGATGGGACCGGAGAACATGCCAAGCAGTCCCGGAAGCACGATCCGGCAGGTGACGACCTTCTCCTGAACCAGGATGCGCGCATCGATCGATTGCCCCATCGCACCGACGTTGAGGCGCATCTCGTCGCCCTCCCAGGTGGCGTTCGTATGGCTCGCACCGCCGGGAAGGTGATCCTTGAGCTTGTGAATGTTATTGGCGATGCGGCGGCGCGCCTCATCCTTGCCAAGGCTGTGCGGCAGGTCGACCGAGATGGGCTGGTTCATGGATCGGACGTGGCCCACCCGCCGGCGCTTTTCAAGCGGCGGGGCGCCGCTAAGGTGCGGCCATGCTTTCTAGTCTAGCCTTGCTTGCTCAATTGACGAGCGGATCGCCGCCGACGCCAGCGCCCGTTCCGGTTCCAGTTCCCACCGTCTGGAACCCCGCCGCGAGCTATGTAACCGCAGGACAGGACGAGCCCGGTTACCGCAGCTGGTACCTTGCGCTTCCTGACCGGCGAGTCCAGGTCACCGGCTTCAATCAATATCTGGTGAGTCACGGCGTCGGCGGCGTGATCCCGACATGGCAGCTGCTCCGTACGGCCAGCCAGTGGCACAATTGCGCGGCCCAGCCCTATGAGCTTCCGCCGGCCACCGCATGGCCGAACATGGTTCAGACGCTCCGATACATCCGCGATTATGTGGTTCCCTCCGTCGGACCGGTGGAGGCCGTGTCGGTGTATCGCAACCCCCTGCTCAACACCTGCGCCGGCGGCGTTCCGGGAAGCGCGCACCAGCAATATTATGCGGTCGACCTGGTCCCGCTTCGGCCGACCACCCGTGAGCAATTGATGGCCACCCTGTGCGCGGTTCACCTGCGAAGCGGCAATCCCTACCAAGTGGGGCTTGGCTTCTACGCATTCCTGCGCTTCCACGTCGATTCGATGCGCTATCGCAAATGGGGGATGAGCGAGGCGCCCGACGGATCGCCCTGCCGAGTCCCGGTCGCAAGCCCGCCGCCAAAGGGCATCGACATGCCCCGGAAGAAATGAACCCTCCTGCTGCGGTGCCGGCTCCTGCGACCTCGACGCCGGCAGCAACCGTGCCTCCTGCCGCTCCGAATTCAGTTCCTCCCGCCGTTGGTCAGCCGCAAGCGACCGACTCTCGATAAGTTTTTGCGGATTGCAGGTCGTCTGGCATGAAGTGGGCATCACTTCGGGGGACCCAATATGCGTAAACTTCACCTGCTCCTGCTGGGCGTCTGCGCCGTGCCGGGCGCAGCATCGGCACAGACCTTCTCACCTGAACGCATCAAGGCGGACGTTGCCTTTTTGGCCGACGATCTGCTTGAAGGCCGCAATGCCGGCGAGCGCGGCTATGACATCGCCGCGCATTATGTCGCCGCCGAATATCAGAAGATGGGACTGAAGCCCGGCGCCGGATCAAGCTACTTCCAGACCGTTCCATTCGTTCGCGTCGACCTCGACAAGGCAGCACCCCCGAGATTGGCGATTGGCGGCCAGACCTTTGCCAACGGTGTCGACAGCATCGTCGGTCCGACCCCGCTGGTTGCCAACCAGAATGAGGAAGTGGAGGTCGTATTCGTCGGCTACGGGTTGGAAGCCCCGCAGTTCGGCTTGAACGATTATGAGGGGCTCGACGTCCGCGGCAAGGTGGTCGCCTATCTGTACGGCACGCCGGCAGGCGTTCCGAGCGAAGAAGGCGCGACCCTGAACGCCAACCGCTCGAAGCTCGCGGCGAGCAAGGGCGCCATCGGGACAGTGTTGCTGTTCACCCCTTCGGTCGAAAAACTGATCAGTTGGAAGGACCTTGGCGCCAGCACCGCGGAGGGGTCCCTGCGCTGGGTCGAGCCCAATGGAACGCCCCACATCGAAAATCCGACGCTGCGCGTCGGCGGCGTGCTCGGCCCCAAGGCCGCGACTGCGTTGCTAGCCGGATCGCCGATGGATTGGCCCACCTTGTTGAAGACGATTGAAAACAAGACCGCCAAGCCGAAGGGCTTTGCGGTCGGCAAGAAGCTCCGAATTCAGCGCAAGTCGACCATCAAGAAGATCAACAGCGCCAACGTCGTCGGCATGATCCCCGGCAACGATCCCGCGCTCGCGAATGAAGTGGTTATGCTGAGCGCTCACCTCGACCACGATGGGATCGTCCCACCGGTGAATGGCGACAACATCAAGAACGGCCTGATGGACAATGCCGCCGGCGTCGGAACTATGCTGGAGGCGGCCCGTGCTTTCCAGGCCAGCGGCCAGGCGCCGAAACGGTCAATCATGTTCGTGGGGTTGACCGCGGAGGAAGACGGGCTGCTCGGCTCCGACTACCTCGCCCACCATCCGGCGATGAGCGGCAAGAAGGTGGTTGCGAACGTCAATCTCGACATGCCGGTACTCACCTACGACTTCGTCGACGTCGTCGCGTTCGGCGCCGAACATTCGACCATGGGCCCGATCGTGAAACGGGCCGTCGAATCGATAGGCGTTAAGTTGTCGCCCGACCCGGTACCGGAAGAGGGCCTTTTCACCCGCTCCGACCATTACAGCTTCGTCAAGAAGGGCATCCCCGCCGTGTTCCTGGTGACCGGCTATGGCGGCGAGGGTAAGGCTAAGGTCGAAGAGTTCCAGAAGCTCCACTATCACAAGGTCAGTGACGACATGAAGCTGCCCGTCCGCTGGGATGTCGGCGCCAAGTTCGCTCGGGTGAATTACGTGATCGCTCGTGAGCTTGCCGACAGCCCCCAGGCGCCGCTCTGGTACAAGGACAACTTCTTCGGCGACCGCTTCGCGCCCAACGCTCCAAAGGCGCCGAAACCCTGATTTAATAGCCCCTTGTGTTGCCGTTATACCACACCATATCGCGCTCAACACAAGGGGTGATTGAATGGATTTGGAAAAGCTGACCGACCGCGCCCGCGGCTTCTTGCAGGCGGCGCAAACCATCGCGGTGCGCGAACATCATCAGCGGATCGCGCCCGCGCATTTGCTGAAGGCGCTGCTCGATGACGAGCAGGGCCTGGCCGCTGGCCTGATTCAGGCGGCGGGCGGCGATGCAAAGACGGCGCAGCGCGAAGTGGACGCGCTGGTCGCGAAAATTCCGTCGGTGACCGGCAGCGGCGCGACGTCCGCACCAGGTCTGGACGGCGACACGATGCGCATTCTCGATCAGGCCGAGCAGGTCGCGAAAAAGGCGGGCGACAGCTTCGTCACCGTCGAACGGATCCTGCTCGCGTTCGCGCTGGCCAAGGGCAGTGACGTCGGCGATGCGCTGGCCCGCGCTGGCCTGACTCCGCAGAATCTGAACACTGCAATCGACCGGCTGCGCGGCGGTCGCAGCGCCGACACCCAGGGCGCCGAGGACCGCTATGATGCGTTAAAGAAATATGCGCGCGACCTCACGGAGGCGGCGCGCGCCGGCAAGCTCGATCCGGTCATCGGCCGCGACGAGGAAATCCGCCGGACCGTCCAGGTACTCGCCCGCCGCACCAAGAATAATCCGGTGCTGATCGGTGAGCCCGGCGTCGGCAAGACCGCCATCGCGGAAGGATTAGCGCTGCGGATCGCCAACGGCGACGTGCCCGACGGGATCAAGGATCGCCGTTTGCTCAGCCTCGACATGGGGGCGCTCATCGCCGGCGCGAAGTATCGCGGCGAGTTCGAGGAGCGCCTCAAGGGCGTTCTGGACGAGGTGAAGCAGGCCGCGGGCGACATCATCCTGTTCATCGATGAAATGCACACGCTCGTAGGCGCCGGGAAGAGCGAGGGCGCAATGGATGCGTCCAACCTGCTGAAGCCCGCCTTGGCACGGGGCCAACTCCACTGCATCGGCGCGACCACGCTCGAGGAATATCGCAAGCATGTCGAAAAGGATGCGGCGCTGGAGCGGCGCTTCCAGCCGGTGTTCGTGGGCGAACCGACGGTGGAAGACACCATATCGATCCTCCGCGGGTTGAAGGAGAAGTATGAGCTTCACCACGGGATCACGATCACCGACCCGGCGATCGTTGCCGCTGCGACGCTCAGCAACCGCTACATTTCCGACCGGTTCCTGCCCGACAAGGCGATTGACCTGATGGACGAGGCGGCGAGTCGGATCCGCATGGAAGTGGAGAGCAAGCCCGAGGAAATCGAGAATCTCGACCGGCGCATAATTCAACTCAAGATCGAGCGCGAGGCGCTCCGCAAGGAGAAGGATCAGGCCTCCCGCGACCGGCTGACCGCGCTGGAGGGCGAGCTTGCCAATCTTGAGCAACAGTCGAGCGAACTGACCACCCGATGGCAGAGCGAAAAGGAAAAGATCAACGCCGCCTCCAAGGTGCAGGAGCAGCTGGACCAGGCGCGCATCGAGCTGGATCAGGCTCAGCGGAGCGGCGACCTCGCGAAGGCGGGCGAGCTGCAATATGGCCGGATCCCGCAGCTCGAAAAGCAGCTGGAGGAAGCCCGCACCGCCACCCAGCACGCCATGTTGCGCGAAGAAGTGACGGATCAGGACATCGCCGCGGTGGTCGCCCGTTGGACCGGCATTCCGGTCGAGCGGATGCTCGCGGGCGAGCGCGAGAAATTGCTGCAGATGGAGCAGCTGATCGGCAAGCGGGTCATCGGGCAGGAGGATGCGGTGAAGGCCGTCTCCGCCGCCGTCCGCCGCGCGCGCGCCGGCTTGCAGGACCCCAACCGTCCGCTCGGTTCCTTCCTGTTCTTGGGGCCGACCGGCGTCGGCAAGACCGAGCTGACTAAGGCGCTCGCCGAGTTCCTGTTCGACGACTCCGCGGCCATGGTCCGCATCGACATGTCCGAGTTCATGGAGAAGCATGCGGTCGCGCGGCTGATCGGCGCCCCTCCCGGCTATGTCGGCTACGAAGAGGGCGGCGTGCTCACCGAAGCGGTGCGGCGGCGGCCCTACCAGGTCGTGCTATTCGACGAGGTCGAAAAAGCGCACGGCGACGTCTTCAACGTGCTGCTCCAGGTGCTGGACGACGGCCGCCTGACCGACGGTCAGGGCCGAACGGTAGACTTCACCAACACGCTCATCATCCTGACGTCGAACCTCGGCTCGCAATTTCTTGCCGCAGTCGGCGAGGACGAGGACGTGTCGAAGGTCGAGCCGCAGGTCATGGAGGTGGTGCGGAGCCATTTCCGGCCGGAGTTCCTCAACCGGTTGGACGAGGTCATCCTGTTCCATCGCCTCTCGGCTTCGCACATGGCGCCGATCGTCGACATTCAGGTGGCCCGACTTGGCAAGCTGCTGGAGGACCGCAAGATCCGGCTGGAGCTGACGGAAGGCGCCCGCGCCTGGCTGGGCCGGGTCGGCTACGATCCCGTCTACGGCGCCCGGCCGCTCAAGCGCGCGGTGCAAAAGCATCTGCAGGACCCGCTGGCCGACAAGATCCTGGCCGGCGAGATCGCCGACGGTTCAACGGTACGTGTCGACGAGGGCGATGGCGCCCTCGTCATCGCGCCCGCCCAGCCCAATCGCGAAGCGGCTTAGCGGATGTTGTTGTGTCGCCCGCCCTTTTCAGCGGGCGCTTGAGTCCGGACGAGACTGCGAACCGCGCAGGTCATCGTTTTGGTGCGAACGGTTGACGAACGATCGAAACGATGGTCGCCGTGCGTATCGAACAGGACCGTCATGCCATCGAGAACGCCGGGGCAACGATGGGTGAATTGCGCATAATACCAGCGGTTGGTTCGGTCGCGCAGGTAAAGACCCGCGTCGTTTGATGCATACCAGTCGCGAATACCGCCGTTGTTGGCGTGATGGATGGCGGCTTGCGGGGGCAGTGGCTGAGACGTGGCGGGGACGGCGCACAACAAGGCTGTGCTGGCGGCGAGGGTGAGTCGGCTGATCATCCTTCTGTCATGGAGCTTGCGGCGTGAACCCGTCCTGACTGTCAGCCCGTGTAGGCTTCGATCATCGGCCCGAGCCATTTCCGGTACGGATCGGCCACTCCCAGACCTTCAAGATTGATGGGCTGACGAACCTGGTTCACGCTCGCGCTGGAAACAGTCCGGCGCGTTTCATGTGGGCTCAACATCGATGGCTGTAAGTCGAGGCCGGCCGCGCCTGCGATCAGCGGGATCTGCCGCTGTGGTTCGCGTACTAGTCCTGCATAGTCCACGAAGCTGATCGAACCGGAAGCGGCGGTCCAATATTCGGCAATGCGGTCCTCCTGCGACAGCCGATGACCGATGTCTCCCAGGTCCCAACTCCAGGTCACACCTTTGGCGAACATGGTCCGGAACGCGGACCATCCGTTATCGGCGGGATCGCGCCGGAGCCAGAATTTCGGAGCATGTGGAAACAAGGCAAGCAGCAGGCCCATGTAATTGCCCGCCTCCACCGTCTTGTCCACGAAGCGGCCCTCCGGTCCGAAGCGCTCGGACGCAAGATGCATGTAAAGCCGAACGAGATCGTTGGGGTCGTTTCCGCGTTCGAGCCATCGGACGAAGCTCGCCGCGTCAATCCCGCCGATCTCTTCGCCGATGATACGGAAGAAGCCGAGTTCCTCCCCGTTGTTGACCGAGGAATGGCTGGTGAGGATCTGTTCAACCAGCGTGGTGCCCGACCGCGGCAAGCCGGTGACGAAAATCGCACGGTCATGCGGAACGTGGATGCGGTCAGCCACCGTGCCAATCAGTTCGGGCGTGAAGCCGGTTGATATGCCGACGAGGTCACGGCGTCGAGGCACGCTTCCGATCCTTCGAATCTGGTCATCGGCAGCCGCCTTGAATGCCTCGAACGCAGAAACGAATGCTTTCAACTGATGGCGAGCACGCCCTGCGGCCTGGCGCAGCATGACCGATTCTGCAGGTGCAGAAGCGCCCGCGCGATAGGCACTCTCAAGCTGCTCCGCCGCCGCCGAGTCAGGCCCGCGAAAATCCGCCACTTCGCTCAAGCTCAGCCATGCTTGGCCGGAACGCGGATCGATTGAAAGCGCCTCCTGAGCGCTCCGCCGAGCCTCCGCCTTTTCGCCGATAAGTAGCGCAAGGGAAGCGCGGAAATTGAGGTACGACAGCTGCTCCGTCCGGCCACTCGGACCGCCGAATGACGCGGCCTGGGTCAGGATCGCCCATGCATCGGTCGCGCGGCCGCACTGATATCGAACATATGCCGCCGCGTAACGGCTCGAATAATCGCCTCCCAAATCCGCAACCAGACGATCGGCGGCGCTGATAGCAAGCCCGCACTCCCCGTTGGCGATCAGGGCGGCTGCGATGCTTTGCCAGGTGCGGCCAAGCACGGCCCGTTCGTTGATCAGCGCCCCGGCCGCGCAGTTGACCTGCTCACGGTTCCTGGAAACCAGGGCGGCGCGAAGTGACTCGAGCGGGTTGGATTTCACCACCATTGTTTCAGAAACGAAAAAGGGGAGGCAGGTTGACCTGCCTCCCCCTCTTTTCGCGTTGGCTGCTTAGCCGCGCTCGCCAGCCGGCTCGGCTGCCGGCGGAGCCGGCGGAGCCGGAACCGGGCAGACTGCCGTAGCGTCGATCACCGACCCGTCCGAGCAGGTCTGCGTCGCCGGAGGTGCCGGCGGAAGCGGAGCTTCCACAACCGGCGCCGGAGCCGACGAGGCACCACCGAAGCGCAGGGCCAAGGTGAAGCGAAGTGACCGCGGAGCCTGATATCCGGTCACCAGGCGGTAGTCGTCACGGAGCGAACCGTCGTCGTTCTCGCCGAATTCAACGAAGTCGAGCTTCGACTTCATGTTGAAGACGTTGAACACATCGACGCGGATCGACGAGCGGCTGAGCGCCCCCGGCAGCTGGAACTGTGCACCCAAGTCCACATTCTTGAACCAGCGGCCCTTGAATGCGGTACCCCGGTTAACCTGAACACTGTCCGTCGAACCGCCGTTGCCGAGCGGATTGGCGCAGAAGAACGATGCCGCGCTGTAGCCCTGAGCGAACACGTCCGTCGGGTGAACACCGATACAGGAGAAGTTACGCGGGGACTGAACGGTGATGTTCGTTCCGAGTGTCAACCAATCCGTCGGCTTGTACGAACCGAAGAACTTGAAGGTGTGCTTCCGCTCGTTGGCCAGGATGCCGTAGGCACCGTCGGTCAGACCGGGCTGGTCGAAGTCCTGCGTCAGGCCGGCGTCGTCCTGGTTGTTGTCGGATTTGACGCTGCCTTCGTAGTTACCACGAACCTTCTGCCAGGTGTAGCTGAAGTCGAAGCCATAGCGGCCGTTGAACGCCTTGTTCACGAGGAACTCGAGCGCGCGGTACTTACGAACCGGCTTCGGATAGCCAAGGTCGTCAGCCGAGAGGGTGACCACTTCGCACTGACGCGGGTCCACCGAGCAATCGCCATCGAGACGGACGGTGATGTCCGAACCCGGATTGGCGAGCACATACTGGTGGAAGCCGTAGAACACGTCTTCGCAGCCGGCGATGCCTTCGCGATCGCAATATTCGAGCACGGCGGCGTCGATGGCGACGTCTTCCAGAGCACTCTTGAGGTTACGGCGGATGTGGCGAACACCAAAGGTCCAGTCGTCCATCCGGTGCGTAACACCGAAGATGAACTCGTTCTGGAACATCGGCTTCAGATCTTCAGCAACAAGCGTGTCAGTCGGTCCTGCGGAACCATCAGAGAAGACCGTCTGGCAGGTGGAGCCTGCGCCAGGTCCGAACGGGGACAGGCCGAACCCGCGCGGACAGTGCCGAGTAGCGGAGCTCCGTTGTTATCGAAGCCCTGACCGATCGGGATGCCCGTCTCCGGATCGAACACCGCACCACTTACACCAGTCGCGTAATTGAAGCGCTGCTCGTAGAAGGTCTCAGCGCCGCCAAGACGAATGTTCGTGTTCGTCGGAACGCCAAGATAGTACTTGCCGTAGAACGCGTTGATCTTGGTGTTCTTGTCACCAAAGACGTCGAACGAAGCACCCAGGCGCGGAGCCCACTGGTTCTTCATCTCGATAAACTTGATGCCTTCGATGCTGTAGTTCTTATAGTTGTCGTTGCGCAGACCCAGGTTCAGGTTGAGGCGCTCGTTGAAGAGGTCCCAGCTGTCCTGGATGTAGTAAGCGCGCTGCTTCGATTCGAACCCGCCCTGGTTGAGGTAGGTACGAGTGCGAATGTACGTCGGCGTGAAACGATAGATGCGATCACCGGTGTAGAAGGTGTTCTCCTCCGACTCCAAGTTCTCCTGGTCCACACCGAACCGGAAGTGGTGACGGCCGAGCGCGTTGACGTAGACGTCCGCGTCGGCACGATACACCGTACGACGATCCTTGCCGTCGGTCGGAGCAATCGGCACGCCCGAACCCGGAGCCGTGGTCAGGGTACCGAGAAGGGTCGACTGCAGAATCGGAACGGGCGATCCGCTGACGACGTCCTGACGACGATAGTTGTTGCGACCATAAAGAAGCGACAGAGTGAAGAAGTCGGTGAACTGGCCGGTGTATTGACCAATCCAGTTCTTGCCGCCGATTCGGTTCTTCTCACGGCCGATGCTGGCGCCCGTGACCACGCCATCGCTGTCAACCGGAAGGTAGTCGGTGTAGATGGTGCGGTCGTCCGACCACATCGTTCCTTCGAGACGGTGACCGTCGATCGGAATCGCGTCGAGCTTGAAGCCGTAGAATGGCGTCGTGGACTTCGACTTGAAGCGGAAACCACCGGAAACGCTGGTGTCGTCCTGGCGATCGTAGCGCGGCGAGAAGAGGCCGTAGAAGAACAGGCGGTCCCTGATGATCGCACCCGAAGCATAGAAGTTCGCGGTGACGTTTTCGTCAAAGTCGTTGTCGTTGCGCTGCTTGAGATCACCATTCGTGTTCAGGAAGGTGTTCGGCGCGTGCGAGTAGCCCCAGCTGGGGTTGTACGTAATGACCGCACCAGTCTCAAAGTTGTTGGAACCGGACTTTGTAACGGCGGAAGTCACGCCACCAAGCGCGCGGCCGAATTCTGCCGTCCAGCCGCCCGTACGGACGTCAAAGGTACGGTAGAACTCGAACGGCACCAGGCTGTTGCCAACCATGGTGCGGAAGTTGGTGGTGTTGAGGCCGTTCACGTAATAGCTGTTCTCGGCGATCGTTGCGCCGCCGAAGCTGACGCAGTCGGTGCAGTCCGCGAACTGGGCGTCGCCGGAGTTGGTGCCCGGAGCGAGCAGGATCAGGCCGCTCTGGGTGCGGGGAACGGGAACGTTCTCGACGAGGCGAGCCACGTCGATGCTGAGGCCGGTCGTGGTCGAGCCGAGGTCGTTGACCTGGCGACGACGGCCGGTGACGACGATGGAGCCGCCGCCACCAGCGGTAGCTTCCGGAGTCGCTTCGCCTTCAACAGCTCCAGTGTTACCTGCAACGGCGGTGTACTCGAAGTTCGAGGACTTACCCGCGACAACGTTGACGGCAGGATCGTTGACGATCTCACCGGCAGATCCGCGAATCGTAACGGTGTACGAGCCGGTCGGCAGCTGGTTGAACTGAAAGCGACCGTCGGCGCCAGCGGTGACGGTGCGTCCAAAGCCCTGCTCGTTGGAGCGCAGCGTAACCGTCGCGCCGCTAAGAGGCTGGCCAGCTTCGTTCGTGACGCGGCCTTCAATGGAGCCGCGAGTGTAGTCCTGCTGAGCAGCCGCGGGCGTGGCGGCAATAAACGCCGTAGTTGCACCCGCGCCGATAAACGCCACCGCACGGAGTGCGGAGCTGGCGCGAAGGATGGATTTCTTCATGTCGTTCCCCTCATGCTGGCGTCGGGGGGCCGACGCCATCAGACACCAACCGCCATAAGTGGCGAATGGCAATGGATGTCCGTATTCCGAAAATTGCTGCAGGTGCAATCGAGCGGTAACACTTCTGAACAAAATGACAGTCGACCTGTGTCATCAAAAACACAGGTGCGTTTGGGATCCCATTTTGTTTTCTAAGGGCCTGCCGCGGCAGGTTTTTTTATTCCCCGGAAGCGGCTTGCTCGGCCCTCAGACTGGCGGCGGCATCGGCATATGGTTCCTGCCGCGCAACACTCCAGTAGCGTAGTTCCTGAAGCGGAATGCGGCGACCGCTAACAGCGCAGACGACATGATCGCCGGAGGAGAGCACGCGAAAAGTGCCGGCGAGATAGTGCAGCTTAGCCTCCCTCCCCGCTCCAGTCATCAACATGGTCTACTCCTCCGCGCCGTCGAACAGTCCGGGCTGCGGCGCGACATAGGGTTTCGCCCGGGTTCGCTCAAGACGGGCGGGACGAGCCTCCCCTTCTACCGTCGCCTGAACCGCACCGTCGGCGAAGTGAAGGCTGAGGCTCCCCGATGTGCGGGCGGCTGCGGCGGCGGTCACGGTTGCGCCGGCGCCGTCGGTCACCCGGACGAACCCGCGCCTTAGCGGCCGCTCGGGATGAGCAAGCTCGGCCATGGCCCACATTGCGCCTAGCCGTTCATGCCCTCGCGTGACCCGGTCGAGCAACAATTGATGGCGGAGGCGCGGCGCCACTCCTGCCAAATCTGCCCGTGCATGACCTGCCCTCGCCGACAGGGCGCGCGGCAAGCGCTCACCAAGCTCGTCCACGCGCTGAGCGGCGGGAGCGAAGAGATCGGACGGCTCGGGCCAGCGGCACGCGGTGAGCGCCAAGCGCTCGCGCGAACGATCGACGTGTCGCGAAAGGCATGACCGTCCGCGATGCTGCAGGTCGGCGAGCTGCGCCAGGAGTTCGGCCCGGACCGGCACGGCCATCTCGGCGGCGGCCGTCGGCGTTGGTGCACGCCGGTCTGATGCATGATCGATTAAAGTGGTGTCCGTTTCGTGCCCGACGGCGGAAATCAGGGGTATCGGAGACTCCGCTGCGGCGCGGACCACCTCTTCTTCGTTGAACGCCCAGAGATCCTCGATCGACCCACCGCCACGAGCAACGATCAACAGGTCAGGGCGTGGCAGGTCGCCGCCCGGTGCAAACTCCGCAAAGCCGCGGATTGCCGCCGCCACCTTCGCGGCTGCGCCTTCGCCTTGGACAGGCACCGGCCAGACGATTACCCGTGTTGGACAACGATCCTCCAGCCGGTGGAGGATGTCGCGGATCACGGCGCCCGTTGGTGATGTCACAACGCCGATCACACGCGGCAGGAACGGCAACGACCGCTTGCGCGCGACGTCGAACAGCCCTTGTTCGGCCAAGGCTCTGCGCCGGCGCTCCAGCAGCGCCATCAGCGCCCCCTCTCCGGCAAGCTCCATCCGGTCGATGACGATCTGATATTTGGAACGGCCCGGGTAGGTTGTCAGCTTGCCGGTCGCGATGACCTCGGCGCCATCTTCCGGTCGGAAGGCGAGCGTGCCGGCGTTGCCGCGCCAGATCACGGCATCGATACAGGCAGCGTCATCCTTCAGCGTGAAGTAGCAGTGGCCCGACGCATGGCGCTTGAACCCGCTGATCTCGCCCCGGACGCGCACTTTGTCGAACGCGGCCTCGACGGTCCGCTTCAGCGCGCCCGATAGCTCACCGACGCTCATCGGCGGCGAATTGTCGCCGGGCGGCACGTCCGCTAACAGGCCAGCGCGATCACTGTCGGGAAAATTCATGAACATCCTGCTTCTGGGCTCGGGCGGACGGGAAGATGCGCTGGCGTGGCGGCTGAGGCAATCGCCCAGTTGCGACCGTCTTGTCGCCGCGCCTGGCAATCCGGGCATTGCGCGCTGGGCGGAATGCGTTGCTGTCGATCCGTGCGATCCGCAAGCGGTTGAAACACTCGCGAACCAGATTGCTGCCGACCTGGTCGTGATCGGGCCGGAGGCGCCGCTGGTGGCCGGAGTTTCCGACCGCCTTCGCGCGTCAGGGTTTGCCGTGTTCGGACCAAGCTCCGCAGCGGCCCAGCTCGAGGGGTCCAAGGGCTTCACCAAGGATCTTTGCAAAGCGAACGGGATCCCAACCGCCGATTATGTGCGGGTTGAACGGGTCTCCGACGCGCTCGCCGCCCTGGAATCTTTCTGTGCCCCGGTGGTCGTCAAGGCCGATGGTCTTGCTGCCGGGAAGGGCGTGACCGTGGCTGCGAGTCGCGAGGAGGCGGAGCAAGCGATCCGCCGCGCCGGCGACGGGCCAATGGTCATCGAGGAATTCCTGCAAGGCGAAGAAGCCAGCCTGTTCGCGCTGGTCGATGGCGAGGTCGTGGTTCCGCTGGCATCGGCGCAGGACCATAAGCGGGTCGGCGAAGGCGACACGGGTCCCAACACCGGCGGGATGGGCGCTTATGCCCCTGCTCCAGTGCTTAGCCCGGCGCTTGAGCGTCGCGCCATTGAAGAGGTCGTCAGGCCGACGGCTCGGGCGATGGTGGCGGCGGGAACACCATTCTCGGGAATTCTGTACGCCGGCCTTATGCTGACCGACGAAGGGCCCAAGCTCATCGAATATAACGTTCGGTTCGGCGATCCCGAGTGCCAGGCGATCATGCCGTTGGTCGAAGGCGATCTTGCCGCCTTGTTGCTCGCCACCGCCACGGGTCGGCTGCATCAGGCTCCGCCGCCCGCCTTGTCCAAGCAACATGCCGTTACGGTCGTCATCGCCGCCGACGGCTATCCGGGCACGCCTGCCCCCGGCGGCGGCATCGCGGGCCTGGAGGAGGCCGAGCGGATCGAGGGCGTCACCGTTTTCCAGGCCGGCACGTCATTGTCGGGGGGTGAACTGGTCGCGAGCGGCGGGCGGGTGCTTGCGGTAACTGCGGTTGCCGACAGCTTCGCCGAGGCGCGAGCCCGTGCCTACCGCGGGGTTGATGAGGTCCGCTATGATCAGGGCTTCTGCCGGCGCGACATCGGCTGGCGCGAACTTCAGCGGGAGAGCGCCTGAATGACGGTGCTATGGACAGTCTACTGGCCGGTGGTTCTCGCGACCCTTATCGTCGGCATTCTGGCCGGCCGCGTCGGGTTTCGCCAGCGAAAGCTGTCGGACGAATTGTCGGCGGCCGACGTTGCTGCGGCTAATCTCGCTTACCGGCACCAGAAAAGGAAAATGCTCGGGATCGGAGGGGCGGCCGCGCTGTTTCTCGTCGCCGCCTGGCACTGGCCGCTGGGTGGCGGAAGCAGGTTTGCGGGCAAGGTGGAGACAGCGGCCGCCGACGAGCTGAAGCGCGTCGACACGCCGGAGTTTACGGCCAAGCTCGGCCGCACCCCGCTCAGCCGGACCCTGATCGTCTCAGGGTCCGCCAATGAGTTCCAGAAGGACGGCTTCGTCCGCCTGTTTCGAGAGCTTCCAGGTGTTAGCCGGGTTCGGTGGAACGATCAGGCTCGCGGGTTCGACCTGCCATTGTTCGTTGAGGCGGCGCTGCTGAGCCTTGCGGCATTCGCCGTGGGTCTCTTCTTCTCGTGGATCGTCGAGCTGCGCCGACGCGTCAATTCTTACTGGAACTGGTGATGGATCTCCTGAACCCCGACTATCTGCCTTTCGTCATTGTCGCCGTCCTGATCGGCGTCATCCTAGGCTTTCTTCTCTTTCGCCCGCGGCAAAAGGTACGCCTTAGCGACGAGACGCCGCTTAGACCGCACGTCGCTTCAAGAAATGTATCGCCGCTTGCTCCGCCGCCAGCGGGCACGGTCTCGGCTGCAACGCCAGCCGACGCAGACGACTTTCAGCGGATGAAGGGCGTTGGTCCAAAGCTCGCCCAATTACTGCACGCGCACGGCCTGCACAGCTTTGCCGACGTTGCCGAGCTTGACGACGCGCAGCTGGCGTCGTTGGACGAGAAGCTCGGTACCTTTCGCGGGCGACTTCAGCGCGACCGCGTGCGCGACCAGGCACGATTTCTGGCGAGCGGCGACGTGGACGGTTTCCGCGAGCAATTCGGAAATCTGCGCCCCTCGTAGCTTTTCATGAGGCGCGGTAACAAAGCATTAACTCGCGCCAAATAACCCAATCTCATCGCGGCTGTGGGGGCGGCAAGCGTTGAGATTGAGGTCGATGGAAGGAGTCACACTGGGCGTCCGGGGGAAAATCATCAGCCGCAGGTTGCGGCTGAACCCATGACACGCGCCCGCTTCGGCCCGCATTACCCACGAGTTCTCGTCTCTGCTCGCAAGGCAATCCAGCGGATGCGCGCCCACGCGCTCGAATGGCTGGTAGTCCTGGGCCTCATAATGACGGTTACCGCCGTCAGCTGCCGCGATCAGCTCACCACCCAGACCGTTGCCATCGGTCCGAAGGACTCGGGCACTCTCTTCTACCCTTACGCCTACAACGACGCCCTGCGCGGCGGCCATTCGAAGATCGTGCCTCAAGAGGGGCTTGGGTGGGCTTGCTCCCTGCCGGGCGCCTACGCCTACCCGTTCTGCGGTTTCGGACTGTTGTTCGATACTGCGCACAAGGGTCAGGGAATCGACCTGTCCGGTTTTGGCACCATGAACATCGACCTGGAATATCAGGGTCGCGCCGAGTTCCTCCGCATCATTTTGAAAAATCGGCCGAACGGCCGTCCAGACCTTCTCGCGAGGGTGGGCGAGATGATCAGCCAGTCGACCGTGGCGGTGCGGGCTGGCCGTCAGACGGCTCATGTCGAGCTTACCGACTTCGTTGTCGCCG
Source organism: Sphingomonas piscis (assembly GCF_011300455.1). Lineage (NCBI taxonomy): Bacteria > Pseudomonadati > Pseudomonadota > Alphaproteobacteria > Sphingomonadales > Sphingomonadaceae > Sphingomonas > Sphingomonas piscis. The sequence continues at coordinate 1,737,076 of NZ_CP049869.1, read as the reverse complement.
AATGGTGGAAGGAGAAGGCCAAGCTCCCGTCCGACCAGCTCCGTCCCGAGTTCGGGAATATCGTCGCGCTGGAGTTCGTCACCAGCAACGACAGCCGAGCGGGTCAGCATCATATTCGCATCAAAAGCATCACGTTCGACCGCCAGATCATCAGCACCGAAGCCTTCTTCGGAATGATCGCGACTTGCTGGATGATGATTGCTCTGTTCTGGCTGCTGCGACGACAGGAAATGGAAGCGCGGCTGAAGCGGCGCTTGGCGATCAACACCTTGAACAATGTTCCGGAGATCATCTGGTCCGTCGGCCCCGGCGGTCGCCCCGATTATGTGAGTCGCCAATGGTCCGAACTTTATGGCGGCGATCCTCGCTCGCTGCTGGGACGCGGATGGCTCCGGCACGTCCACCCCGACGATCGCCGTCCAACAATCAGCGCCTGGCAGGAAGCAACACTCACAGGTCAGCCGTTCGAGGCGGAGTTCCGGGCGAGGCTGCCGGATGAGACCTTTCGCTGGACCTCGGTGCGTGCCCGTCCCGAGCTGGACGATACGGGTGCCGTTCGCCGCTGGTACGGGTCGTGCACCGACGTCAATGAAAGGGTGGAAGCCACACAAGCGCTAAAGAGCAGCGAGTTGCTCCATCGCGGCATCCTGGAAGCCAGCGCCGATTGCATCTGCATCCTCAGTGCCGAGGGCCTGATTGAATATACCAATGCGCCAGGGCTCAAAGCGGCCGAGATCGATTCGCTCGACGATATTCGAGGCAAGCACTGGACGGAGTTCTGGCAGCGCAAGTCAAAGACGATGATCAATGGTGCGCTCGCCCGGGCGCGCGAGGGCGACACCGTCCGCTTTCGGTCATTTTGCCCGACCGCCAAGGGCTCGCCGCGCTGGTGGGACGTCGTTCTGACGCCGATGCTCGACGAGGATGGCACGGTGAAAGGGCTGCTCGCCATCTGCCGCGACGTCACCAGCGACCGGGAGAAATCGGAACAATTGAAGTGGGCGAGCGAGCATGACGCCCTGACCTCACTTCCCAATCGGCGGGCCTTCCAGGCCAGGCTGCAGGCAGCGACGCTGCGGGCGATGATCACGGGCGAAGCGCTCGGGCTGATGCTGATCGACCTCGACCACTTCAAGCATGTCAATGACAGTCTAGGTCATGCGGCTGGCGACGAGGTGCTGGAAACCGTCGCGACCCGCCTCAAGGCCGCGCTCCGCGACAGCGACTTCGTCGCACGCGTCGGCGGCGATGAGTTTGCGGTGATTCTTGAAAACATCCGGTCGGGCGAAGATGCGCTCGCGCTTGGTCACAAGATGTTCGCGGCATTGCAGGCGCCGGTGCCGATTGCCGGCCGCGCGTTGAGCACTGGGGCCAGCATTGGCGGCGCTCTATTCCCTCAAGACGCCGACAGCGCCAACGACCTGTTCAAAAGCGCGGATACAGCGCTTTACGCGCTCAAAGGATCGGGACGCGGCGGAACCATGATGTTCGATCGCTACATGCTCGCGGGTGTGGAGAGGGCGGCGTCGCAACTCGGGCGCGCTCGCAGCGCCATCAGTGAGCAAAACGTCGTTCCCGTCTACCAGCCCAAGATCGAGGTGAGCAGCGGTAAGCTGGTCGGCTTCGAAGCGCTGTTACGCTGGCGCGACCCGGCCAAGGGGCTTCAGCTTCCCTCGACCGTCCAGGAAGCCTTCAAGGATTACGAACTTGCGACCAAGATAGGTGAGCTGATGCAGCGCCGCTGCGCGCAGGACGTGCGCTCTTGGATGGATCGTGGACTTCAATTCGGGCGGGTGTCGATCAACGCCGCTCCCGCGGAATTTCTGCGCAACGACTATGCGGAACGATTGCTTGCAGTGCTTGAAGAACAACGAGTTCCGCCGCACCTGATCGATGTCGAGGTGACGGAACACGCCCTTCTCGATCATGGCCCCGAATATGTTGCGAGGGCTCTCGCCCAATTGAAGGCAGCCGGTGTTACCATTTCGCTCGATGACTTCGGGACTGGTTACTCCTCCTTGTCGCACCTGCGCGACTTTCCCGTCGACCAGGTGAAGATCGACATGAGCTTCGTTCAGCGGATGAGCGAGGACGAGGAGATTGCCGCCATTGTCGCTGCGGTGGTCAATCTCGCCCGAAGCATCTCCATCGACGTGGTCGCCGAGGGCGTGGAGACGCCGGTTCAGTTGGAGCTGCTAAAAGTGATGGGCTGCCGGTTTGCCCAGGGTCATCTGTTCAGCAGTGCGATCGAGGAAGCCGAGTTGGCCGAGATGCTGAAGGAGCGTGCGGCGGCTGCCTGATCAGCTCTCGATGCCGGCCGTGACGGCCCCTTTATCCCGACGGCCGCTCCGTGGCGGCTGCGCAATCACTTTGTCGATCTTGCGCCCGTCCATATCGACGACCTCGAACTGCCACCCTTCATGATCGAAACGTTCCCCGACCGTAGGAATTCGCTTCAGCACCGAGAGGGCAAAGCCGGCAACGGTCGAGAAGTCCCGGTCGTCGGGCATCTGCATTCCCAGCCTATCAACGAGCAGGTCGGCGCTCGATGCCCCGGAGACCAGCCAGCTACCATCCTCGCGTTCCACCAACGGCGGATCAGTCTCGTCGTCGACGTCGTGGGCGAAGGCACCTGCGAGCGCGGCGAGGATGCTTCCGGGCGTCACAATCCCGTCGAAGTGGCCATATTCGTCATGAACGAGCGCTAGCGGAACGTCGGCCTGACGAAGCACCGCCAAGGCGTCCATGGCGTCCATGAGGTCGGGGATCACGGGCGCATCGCGCGACAGGGCGCGAAGGTCGAGCGGGCGCCCTTCCAGCACTGCGTCCAACAAGTCGCGGGTCTGGATCACGCCGACGATGTTCTCGACCGATCCATCCACCACCGGAATTCGGCTGTGCGGTGTTTGCGCGAGTGCGGCGCGAATTCCTTCCTCGTTCAGCGACACATCGATCCAGTCGACATCGGTCCGCGGCGTCATCACCTCGCGCACCGGCCGGTCGGCAAGCCGAACGATGCCTGAGATGATCGCCCGCTCACTTTCTTCCAGCACGCCGGCGGTCTGCGCCTCGGCCACTACCAAGTGGAGTTCCTCGGCAGTGACGGCATTCTCCGCCTCACGGTTGAGGCCGAGCACCCGGAAGATCAGGGAGCTGCTCCGGTCGAGCAGCCATACGAAGGGCGCGGTGGCCTTGGACAGCCAAAGCATGGGCCGGGCAACGAGAACTGCGATCACTTCGGGCGAGCGAAGCGCGAATTGTTTCGGGACCAATTCGCCGATCACAAGCGAAATGTAGGTGGTGAACAGAACGACCAAGCCAATCCCCAAGGTCTCGGCGGTGTCGGTGTCCAGACCGGCCAACACGAGCCGTTGTGCGACCGGGTTGCCAAGCTTGGCACCGGAAAACACGCCATTCAGGACGCCGATCAGGGTTATTCCGATCTGAACGGTGGAAAGAAAGCGGCCTGGTTCCGCGGCCAGGTTAAGCGCGACCTGCGCGCTTCTTTTGCCGTTTTTGACCATCGCCTTCAGCCGCGCGTCACGCGCGGAAACGATCGCCAGTTCGCTCATCGACAGCACGCCGTTCACGCCGGCGAGGGCAATAACCAGGAGAAGTGCTGTCCAGGGAAAAGGAAGGAGCGGTTCGGCCATAGGCGCCTGATCTATTAAACTGTGGGTAGTTAGATTCACAAGGCGCTAACGACGGCTCTCGAAGAAGCTCCGTAGGAGCGCGCTCGACTCTTCTTCGCCCAGGCCGCCGATCACCTCCGGGCGGTGGTGACAGGTCGGTTGCGCAAAGATGCGCGGGCCGTGCACCACACCGCCCCCCTTGGGGTCTTCCGCCGCGAAGCGAAGCGCCTGCAGACGAGCGACCGAGAGGGCGGCGGCGCACATTGCGCATGGTTCCAGCGAGACCCAGATGGTGCAATCGTCCAGTCGCGAGGTGCCAAGCGCCGTCCCTGCCGCGCGGATCGCAACCATCTCGGCATGTGCCGTCGGATCGCATGAGCCACGCATCGCGTTACGGGCTTCCGCAACCACCACGTCTCCGCGGGTGATCACCGCTCCAACCGGGACCTCACCCGCCTCCCCTGCCTCGCGAGCAAGGTCCAGCGCACGGCGCATCGGAGAGGGCAGTGGAAATGCCATGCCCACTGCTACCGCAGGTGAGGCGCGGAGTCAGCTTACTGGGCGTTGACGGCAGGCTGGGCGGGTTCGGCAGGCTCGACCTTCAATGTCGGCACCTTCACCTGTTTTTCTTCCACGCCGACCTTGACCGAGCCGGTCTGAACATCAAACGCGGGTGCCTGGCCACCCTTCGCCGTGACGCCGTCACCGGTTGCCGCCACCGTTGGCGCCTGCGCCGGCTTGGTTTGGTTCAGACTGACGAAGCCCGTCGCGACGGCGCCGATCAGGGCAAGGACGCCAACAATGAGAATCAGCAGGATGGTGCGCATTGCGGCTCCCGGTCACGAATTAGGGTCTTCATCCATGTTAACGCGTATGCCGCTTCAGGTTTCCGAAACGTCCGAACAAGTTGACGAACGCCGGCTCGCACGCTAACGGGCGGCGCTTTCCGGGCGCTTTCACGGTGCTCGCTTAACATCAGGATGAAACCATGTCGCGCGTTTGCGAGCTGACCGGCAAGGGCCGGCAGGTGGGCAACAATGTTTCCCACGCCAACAACAAGACCAAGCGGACCTTTCTGCCGAACCTGCAGAATGTGACGCTGATCTCCGACGGCCTCGGCCAGAGCGTCAAGCTGCGCGTTTCGACTCACGGGCTTCGCTCGGTCGAACATGTCGGCGGGCTCGACAATTGGCTCCTGAAGACCAGCGACGAAAAGCTTAGCACCCGCGTGCGCAAGCTGAAGCGCGACCTTGTCAAGAAGCAGCAGGCCGCAGCCTAAGCACCTTGCCGCTCTGGCGGCAGGTCCACGGCAATCAGTAGCGTTCTCAATGGGCGCTGGAAATTGTCGTCGCTGATCATCCATAGCCGGTTTGACCCGTTGGGCAGTGGCTGCACTGTCATTCCCTCCAGATTGTCGAGCAATCCCGCCGGGAGTTGAAGCCGGCGGACAACGCGCCACCCGTGCGGACTTTCCTGAAGCCACACCAGCCGGTTGGAAAAGCCGAGGCTTAGATCGCGCTCAAGCGCGATGACTTTTCCGCCGGGCAACATGGCGGCTTCGGAAACTTTCAGCTGACCACCCGCCAGCCCCTGAGCGACGCCACGACCACGCCGCATTGCAAACATGCGCGGTTCGGCCTCAGGGAACATCAGCAGTTCCGGGCCAGGGCGAGCAACCAGCCCCTCGATCCCGAGGTTGGTGGGCCACCGATACAACCCGAGCCGAACCCGCTTCAAGGCGCGCCTCAGCGCCAGGTCATAGAGCCACAGCTCGTTCGCCTTTTCGAAACTGACCCACCACCCGCGCCCCTGCGGGTCGCGCGACAGCGCTTCCGTGTCCCGGTACCAGGTATATTCCCGGCTGTACGGCCCATCGGGCAACTGCCGGATCAGCATCCTCTTGTCCGCGGAGTCCGGCCACGGGAGCCAGGCGACGCTTCCCTGGTCGGTCAGGGCAAGCAGCCGGCCACGGTCCAACGCAAGGCCCGAGAAGCCGCCGAACCGCGGATCCTTGCTGGACAACACCCAAGCACCCCAAAGTCGAAGCCGCGCGGAGGACACGAGCGGCATCGAGGCAGACCTGAAGTGAACCTCCGCGAGCGCCGGCGGAAGCAGGACCAGGTTCGGCCGCCGCGATAGATACTGCCAACCTCCGACAAACAGCAGAACAAAGGCAAGTAGCTGAAACAACTCGGGAAATGTGAATGGAAGCTGCAATCGCCGTTCAGGGACCATTGTAGCCGAGTGAGGCATAAGCCCTTCATTCGACGGGGTTTTCCCCTTTTTCCCCGTCATACTGGTTCCCTCGCGTCGCGTTTCGAGGGGGGCCTGGCACGGGCAACTGTGCCAGGCCCATTTTCTTCCCGGTTCATTGATGGTCGAACAGCTGGGCCAGTTGCTCGACCATGGCCCCGGCGAGCTGGTCGGCATCCATGATGGTGACCGCCCGATTGTAGTAGCGGGTGACGTCGTGGCCGATGCCGATCGCCAGCAGTTCCACCGTCGACCGCCGCTCGATCCATTCGATCACCTGCCGAAGATGCCGCTCCAGGTAGGTGCCGCCGTTCGCGGACGCCGTGGAATCGTCCACCGGCGCACCGTCGGAGATCACCATGAGGATTCGCCGTTCCTCGGGCCGTGCAAGCAGGCGATTGTGGGCCCAGAGCAAGGCTTCCCCGTCGATATTCTCTTTCAGCAATCCCTCACGCATCATCAGCCCAAGGTTGCGGCGCGAATGCCGGTATGGCTCGTCGGCCCGCTTGTAGACGACATGCCGAAGGTCGTTCAGGCGCCCGGGCTGCGCGGGGCGTCCTTCGGCCAGCCAGGCTTCCCGGCTCTGTCCGCCCTTCCACGCACGGGTCGTGAAGCCCAGCACTTCGGTCGCAACGCCGCAGCGCTCCATCGTGCGCGCTAATATGTCGGCGCAGATGGCCGCCGTCGCGATCGGCCGGCCCCGCATAGACCCGCTATTGTCGATCAGGATGCTGACGATCGTGTCGCGGAATTCGGTATCCCGCTCGACCTTGTAGCTGAGTGACTGGCCGGGACTGACTACGACCCGTGCCAGGCGGCCCGAGTCGAGCAGCCCTTCCTCCTGGTCGAAGTCCCAGCTGCGGGCCTGCTGTGCAAGAAGCCGCCGCTGGAGTCGGTTGGCGAGCCGCATGACCACCGTTTGAAGGCTGGCCATCTGCTGGTCCAAATAGGCGCGCAACCGGCCAAGCTCGACGGCGTCGCAGAGATCCTTGGCTTCGACCATCTCATCGAAGTTCGTCGTGAAGGCACGGTAATCGGTCGGCGGCAACAAGTCCCAATTGCGTGGTGCAGGCGCGGTCAGCCCGCCGTCCTCGGCATCATCGCCACTACCGGCATCATCCTCGCCTCGTTCGGTTTCAAGCGCCTCCTGCTCATTGTCGGACGCGGATTGCTCTTCCTGACCACGGATTTCCGGCTCGGCTCCGCCCTCCCCCTGATCGTCACCTTCCGAATTGTCCTCTGCACCGCCCTCGTCGGCCTGGTCGTCGCCATCCTCCGCGTCCGGCTCTTCCTCCTGCGGTTCTTCGGCAGGCGCCAGATCGAGATCCTGAAGCAGCCGGCGCGCCACCTTGGCGAAGGCCTCCTGATCGTCGATGGTGAGCGCCAAGGCATCGAGTTCAGCGCCGGCGCGAAGCTCGATATCGTTCGCCACCATGTCCAGCGCCGCCTTGGCAGCGTCCGGCGGTGCCTCGCCACTAAGACGCTGCCGGGCGAGCAGGCCCAGCGCCGTGGCCAAGGGGACTTCCTCGGCTGAGCGGGCCCCCACGATGGCGTCGGCCCGAACCCGCGCCCGGGTCAACTCGGCCAGATTGGCCCGCACGCCAGCCATCGCCCGGGCGCCAAGCGCCTCGACTCGCGCCGTTTCCAAGGCGTCGAATACAGCCCGGGCCTCGCGGTCTGCGGGCGCACCCGACTGGTGGATCACGGCGTCGTGGTGCCTCAGCCGAAGCGCAACGGCGTCGGCCGCGCCACGCGCCTCCGCGACCAAGGTCGGGTTGAAGTCGGTGCCAGCCGATGCAGGCGACGTGACCCGCGCAACTTTGCCGATGGCGGGTGTGGAGTCGGAGGAGAAGACGACTTCAATCTCAGGGTCGCGCGCGATTGCCCTCGCTGCGCCGGCGAGTGCTGCTCTGAATCTCTCGGTGCGATCAGCCACTACGACCCTCTAAACGTCCCGAATTGTCTCTGGAAGCGCCGTCCTGAATGCACGCTTCATCCAAGGAAAAACAAAATCAGCTCAATCGGTTAATATACGTTGACAGTTTCCCTTAACCTTTTCAGGTTCTCGCCATTCGCTGCGGTTGGTGCATCGCCAGGGATTTCGGAGGGGCTCAGATGGCAGCGTTCAACGACATGGGAGACCATTGTGCAAAGAACTGTTCTTGATCTGAATTCTACGACAGTCAGCGGCTCGAATCCTTCGATCAGCGGCATTCGCTATATCGCGCCCGACCAGACGGGCGTCGCACCGAATGGCAAGCAATATCTCACGCTGGATGGAGCGGTGGACAATCTGACGAGGACCGGCGGCTCCTGGAACGTTGGCGGTGGCGACGGAAAGATCACCTACAGCTTTCTAGAGAAAGGACCGGGCGGGCAGTACAACAATCCGCACGAAACCTATCTGGCCGGCCTCGTCGGCGATTTCTCGACATTCACCGCCGAACAGCGTGCCGCGGCGCGCGACTCGATTGCGCTGTGGGACGACGTTCTCGACGCGGAGTTCAAGGAGTCGAACGGTCGCGGCGCCGACATCCTGTTCATGAACACCGGCGAAGGTGGACCTGGCCAGGCTGCGGCCTTTATCCCCGATTATCAGGGCAAGTATGGCAAGATCGAAGGCGACGTCTACGTCAACGCCGGGCAGCCGGATAACTTCGACCTATATTATGGCGGCTACGGCCAGACGGCCCTGACGCACGAGATCGGTCACGCGATCGGTCTCAGCCACACCGGCGATTATAATGCCAGCGACGACAAGAATGGCGACGGTGTGCCAGACCCGATCACCTATGCGAACGACGCCGAATTTTATCAGGACACCTATCAGTTCTCGATCATGTCCTACTTCAGCCACCGCTTCAGCGGTGCATTCGGTTCGGTGAACTGGGCGACCGGCGGTTATTACCAGACGCCGCAAACGCCGATGGTTCATGACATCGCTGCGGCGCAGGAATTATATGGTGTCGAAACCACCACCCGCACCGGCAATACGGTCTACGGGTTCGGCTCGACCGCCGATCGCGCCGTGTTTGATTTCTCCATCAACAAGAATCCGTTCCTGACCATCTACGATGCCGGCGGAACCGACATGCTGGACCTGAGCGGTTTCACCGGCGGCCGGATCACGCTCGACCTGCGTCCGGGTGCCTTCAGCACCGGGTACAACTACGGCGTCGAGGCGGAACTGGACACCGTCGGCCTCGGCAATTTGACGCAGGCCCAGTGGAACGCGCTTTACGACGGCGTGCTGGGTTCCAACCCCGGCTTCCTCAGCGACAATATCGGCATTGCGTATAACACCACGGTCGAGAATGGCCGTACGGGGGCCGGTAACGACGTCCTGCGCGGTAACGATGTCGCCAACTCGCTGTTCGGCGGTGCCGGTGCCGACAACTACACGGGCGCGGGCGGCGCCGACCGCTTCGTGATCGAGCAGATCGGCTTCACGGATACGATCACCGATTTCGCGGCGGGCGTCGACAAGATCGACCTCAAGGCCATCGATGCCGTTACGGGTGGCGGGGACAATGCGTTTGGGTTCATCGGCTCCGCGGCCTTCACCGCCGCCGGCCAGTTGCGGACCTACACCACGTCGGGCGTCAACTATGTTGCCGGCGATGTGGACGGCAACGGCGTAGCCGACTTCGTGATCAATCTCGGCTCGGCGAACGTCGCAGCCGGAGACTTCTTCCTGTAATCGGATAGTCTGCAATAAGGAAAAGGGGCTTCGGTATCCGGGGCCCCTTTTTCATGACCTCTCAGTTCGAAGCAACAAGGCTCTCCGGCAGGTCTTGCCCAAACACACGCTGATAATATTCGGCGATGATGCCGCGCTCCGCCTCGTCGCACTTGTTGAGGAAGGAGATCCGGAAGGCAAAGCCGACGTCGCCGAAGATCAGCATATTCTGCGCCCAGCTGATAACCGTCCGCGGGCTCATCACGGTGGAGATGTCTCCGTTGATGAAGCCCTGCCGCGACAGACCTGCGACCTTGACCATCTTTTCGACCACGTCCTTGCCACCGGGCGTGTCATATTCGCCCGACTTGGCGAGCACGATCCGCGCCTCCGTCTCGGCAGGCAGGTAATTCAGCGTCGTGACGATGTTCCAGCGGTCGAGCTGTCCCTGATTGAGGGCCTGCGTGCCGTGATAGAGGCCGGTGGTGTCGCCAAGTCCAATGGTGTTCGTCGTGGCGAACAGACGGAACCACGGGTTCGGCCTGATGACCCTGTTCTGGTCGAGCAGGGTCAGCTTGCCTTCGACTTCCAGGACACGCTGGATGACGAACATCACATCGGGCCGGCCGGCATCATATTCGTCGAACACGAGAGCGACGGGATGCTGCAGTGCCCAGGGCAAGAGCCCCTCACGAAACTCCGTCACCTGCTGTCCGTCGCGAAGCACGATGGCGTCGCGGCCGACCAGGTCGATGCGGCTGATGTGCGCGTCCAGGTTGATTCGGATGCATGGCCAGTTCAGCCGCGCCGCAATCTGCTCGATATGGGTCGACTTGCCGGTGCCATGATAGCCCTGGACCATCACGCGGCGGTTGCGCGCAAAGCCGGCGCAGATCGCCAGTGTCGTTTCGGGATCGAAGACATAGGTCGGGTCGAGGTCAGGGACTCTTTCGTCGGCCTCGCTGAAGGCCGGCACTTCCATGTCGCTGTCGACGCCGAACGCGTCGCGCACCTTGATCATCTTGTCAGGCGTGGCGAGCAGGGTTTCGGCCCGGCTTCCGGGCATCGCGTTCGACATGTCGGTCATGCAGCGTGCCTTAGGGCAAGCGGCAGAGCGCCTCAACCGGGCAGCGGCGCATCGACCTTGGGCGGCAGCTCGAAGATATCGGCGAAGCGTGCGGCAAGCGTCAGGTCGCCCGTGACGGACATCACCTCGAACGGAGCGCCACCGTACAGAATGCCCGCGAGCATCCGTGGCTCACCTTCGAACTTCACGTCCGACGCGGGGGCCACTCCCCGCCAGGCGCGAAACTCGCCGTCCCTGACCTCGGCCGCAAAAGCGGTGCCATTCAGGACGAATGACAACGTCATTGCAAGATCGCCGGCGCGATCGGCATCGAACATCGTCTCCATCGACATCATCGCCGAGATCGGGCTGAACGAGAGGCTGGTGTCGTGCCACGGACTACGCGCGGCCCATTTGCCGAGGGCGCGAATCAGCGGTGCCGCTTCAAGGCCCCAGGGCGTCGCTTCATAGACCTGGACGGAGGCCGGCGGCGGCAGCTTCGTCCGACGCACCAGGCCTCGCACTTCGAGATCGGTCAGCCGCTGGGTCAACACGTTCGCGCTGATCCCCGGCAGGTCGGCCTTCAGCTCCGAAAAACGACGCGCACCATAAGCAAGCTCGCGCAGCACCAGAAGCGCCCAGCGCTCTCCGATCAAGTCGAGTGCATGAGCGAGGCCACACGCATCATCATACTGCCGCTTAACGCGAGCCAGCGAGTCCTTGGTTGCTTTTTCTAACTTCACGGTTGCAATATATAACTGACTGGCGCAATCACAAGGTCGAATCGGAATGCGGAGAGGAGAAAAACCATGGCGCGGATGATTTTCGTGAATTTGCCGGTGGTGGAACTGGACCGGTCCAAGCGCTTCTACGAGGCGTTGGGTGCCACCAATGAACCCAAGTTCACCAACGACCAGGCCGCCTGCATGGTCCTTTCCGACAGCATCTACGTGATGCTGCTCCGGCACGAATTCTATTCGACCTTCACCGGCAAGACGATCGCCGACGCGCATAAGAGCAGCCAAGTCCTGCTCTGCATCTCCGCGGACAGCCGGGCGGAGGTCGACCGCATGGTCGAGGCGGCCGCCGCCAATGGCGGCAAGGCTGATCCCGGTCCCAAGCAGGAGATGGGCGATTTCATGTACGGCCGAAGCTTCGAGGATCCCGACGGCCATCATTGGGAGCCGATGTGGATGAACGCCGCAGCGGCCGACCAAGGCGCGCATCCGCCCGAAGATGCGCACGCCTAAGCGAAGCGCTGCGCAACGGATTGAACAAGAGGAGAAGGACAATGCCGATCGATCAAACGGCAGCGATCGAGATCACCGCTTTTGGCTGGGTTCCCGATGGCGCCAAAGGCCTGGTGAAGGACCTTCGCGTCCGCTGGGCGCTTGAGGAAGCTTGTCTCCCCTATCGCGTTCGGCTGCTTGACCCGCGAGATCGTCCCACTGACTATGTTCAGCAGCAGCCGTTCAACCAGGTTCCCTATCTTCTTAGCCCGGACATCGAACTCTTCGAAAGCGGCGCCATCCTCCAATATGTCGGGGAACAGGCCGAGGCGCTCCTGCCGCGCGAGGCGCGCGGGCGCTACGCCGCCATCCAATGGCTGCACGCCGCGCTGAGCAGCGTGGAGCCGTTCGTCCAGCGCCGAGTCCTCCTCGACAGCATCTACGCCAACGAGGAATGGGCAAAGCTTAGCAAGCCTTCGGCCGACGAACTGTCGGGGTTGCGACTTCGCCAGGTTTCCGAGCGTCTAGGCGACAGGAAATGGCTGGAGGATGATCGCTTCACGATTGGCGATCTGATGATGGTCACGGTGCTGAGGATCGCCGATCGCGGCAAGCTGCTCGAGCCTTTCCCCAATCTCGGCGCTTACGTCGCCCGCGGGCAGGAACGGCCGGCGTTTGCGCGAGCACTGACCGACCATCTCGGCGACTTTGACCAAACGGAAGGACTTGCAGCATGAGCTATTTCGAAGGCTTCGTCCTCCCCATCCCGGCGGAGAACAAGGAAAGATATCGCAAGCACGCGCAGCAAATGGCGCCCTTGCTTCAGGATGTCGGCGTCGGGCGTGTCGTCGAGACCTGGGACAATGACGTCCACGAAGGCAAGGTCACCGACTTCCGAATGGCGGTGAATGCCGCGCCGGAAGAGAAGGTCGGCTTTGCCTGGTTCGAATATCCCGATCGCGCCGCCCGCGATGCCGCCAATGCGCGGATGATGCAGAGCGAGGCGATGACCAGCAGCGACATCGACATCCCGTTCGACGGCAAGCGTATGATCCTTGGAGGCTTTGAAGCAATTGTCGAGGAGGGAACGCCCGGCGGCAACTACATCGACGGCTTCGTTGTGCCGGTGCCCGAACACAATCGCGAAGCCTACCGCCAGCTGGCCGCCAAAATGGCCGGCGTCTTCCGCCAGCATGGCGCCAACCGCGTCGTGGAGGCGATCAGCGACGACGTCTCGCATGGCGAGGTCACGGACTTCTATCGGGCCGTGAAAGCGGAAAAAGGCGAAGCCATCGTCTTCTCCTTCATCGAATGGCCCGACCGGGCGACGCGCGACACGGCGTGGGGCGCGATCATGAACGATGAAAGCATGAAGCCCGACGGCGAGATGCCGTTCGTCGGGCAGCGCATGTTCTGGGGCGGGTTCGAGCCGCTGTCCGACACCTTGAGCAATGGAGCGAGCAATGCCTAACCCACACGGAACCTTCATCTGGTACGAACTGATGACCCCGGACGCGGCGGGCGCGAAGGCCTTCTACGATGCGGTGGTCGGTTGGGACATCGACGCCACGTCGGCGGCTCCGATGGGCTATCGCATGATCAAGCGCAGCGACGGCGGCAACGCCGGTGGTCTTCTTCCGCTGACGGACGAAATGCAGAGTCAAGGCGCCCGGCCGGTGTGGATCGGCTACATCGGCGTCGATGACGTCGATGCCTCCGTGGCGGCGATCGAGGGCGACGGCGGCACCGTCATGATGCCGGCCTGGGACGTGGAAGGCATCGGCCGGATGGCGATGGTCACTGACGCTCAGGGCGCCCCCTTCTACCTGATGAAGCCAACTCCGCCTGCCGGGCAGGAGAATGCCGAGAGCGACGTCTTCTCGGTCGACCTGCCTCAGCATATTCGCTGGAACGAGCTGTCGACCTCCGATCCTGCCGCAGCCGTCGACCTCTACACCCGCCACTTCGGCTGGCGGCAGGATGGCGAGATGGACATGGGGGAATTGGGCAAATACCAATTCTTATACCATGGCGACGTGATGATCGGCGCCGTGATGCCCAAGATGCCCCAAATGCCGGTCAGCATGTGGAGCTTTTACATCGGGGTCGACGACATAGACCGGGCGCACGAAGCAGTGAAAGCCGGCGGCGGTCAGGTGTTCATGGAGCCCATGGAGATCCCGGGCGGAGAGTTTTCGCTGAACGGCATGGATCCGCAGGGCGCCGCCTTCGGCCTCGTCGGCCCGCGCAAGGCATAGGAGCGAAGAGCATGGCAACTCCCAAGAATCTGGTCTGCCTCTGGTACGACAAGGATCAAGCGGGCGAGGCAGCACGCTTCTACGCCTCTGTCTTCCCCAACACGGAGGTGAAGGCCGTCCACAAGGCACCCGACGATTTTCCGGGCGGCAAGAAGGGTGATGAGCTGACGGTGGAGTTCACCGTTCTCGGCATCCCTTGCCTCGGTCTCAACGGCGGCCCCAATTTCCCGCAGACGGAGGCCTTCTCCTTCCAGATCGCGACCGACGATCAGGAGGAAACGGACCGCTACTGGAATGCCATTGTCGGCAACGGGGGCCAGGAAAGCGCCTGCGGCTGGTGCAAGGACAAGTGGGGCCTCAATTGGCAGATCACACCGCGCGTTCTGACCGATGCGATGGCGGAAGGCGGTGCGATCGCTCAGGCCGCGTTTGCGGCAATGATGGACATGCGCAAGATCGATGTCAGCAAGACCGAAGCCGCCGTCGCCGGAGCACGGGCCGATGCGTAAGATCAGGGGCAGCGTGTTCGTCTCGCTCGACGGCGTCATGCAAGCGCCGGGCGGCCCCACCGAGGACCCGAGCGGCGGCTTCGCCCTCGGCGGCTGGCTTCCGCAATTCTTCGACGAGGACATCGGCGCCGCCATCGACGGCTTCTTCCGCAAGCCCTACGACCTGCTGCTCGGCCGCCGGACCTACGACATCTTCGCGGCCTACTGGCCATACGTCGGCGGCGAGGCGACCGGCATCGGCGAGATCTTCGACAAGACCGGCAAGGACGAGGGCGAGGCCGCCGCCATCCAGATGGGCGAGGACTTCACACGCGCGAACAAGTTTGTCCTCACGCGCGGCAATCCCGACCTCGGCTGGTCGAACAGCCATGCGGTGCGCAGCATGGACGAGCTTCGCGCCATCAAGGAAAGCGACGGTCCCGACCTGCTGATTCAAGGGAGCAGCACCCTCTACCCTGCCCTGATCCGCGATGGGCTGCTGGACGAACTGACGATCATGACCTTTCCGGCCGTGGTTGGCGGCGGCAAGACCATCTTCGGCGAGGGCACCCCCGCCAAGGCGATGAAGATGACCAACCACAAGGTCACCAGTACCGGTGCCGTGATCGCCACTTACGAGTTCGCCGGCGAAATCGAGCAAGGCTGGGCCGGGCCGCAGTCGAACAGCGCGCGCGAGCTGGAACGTCAAAAGGCAATCGAGGAAAACCGCTGGTGACCCTGCAGTTCTTCGGTCACCCCTTCTCATCCTACACTCAGAAACTTCTGATCGCGCTTTGGGCGGACGAGACGCCGTTCGACTACCGGCACGTCGAACAGCCTGGCGTTATGAACGAGCTCCGCCGCCATTCCCCTTTCGGCTTGTTCCCGCTGATCCTCGACGGCGACAGGGCGGTGTTCGAGACCAGCTGCATCATTGAGCATCTCCAGGCACATCATCCCGGCACGCACCAGTGGATTCCGCACGGTGAAGCGGGTCGCCGCGCGAGGTTCTTGGACCGCTTCTTCGACCTTTACGTCATGAACCAGATGAACGTGGCGGTTGCCAATGCCCTTCGGCCTCCGGACTGCAAAGATCCGTATGGGGTTTCCAAGGGAATAGAACGGCTCACCACCGCCTACGACTGGCTGGAAGCGAACCTCGGCGACGGCCCGTGGGCAGTGGGCGATCAGTTCACGATAGCCGACTGTGCCGCAGCGCCGTCGTTATTCTACGCCGATTGGGTGCAGGAGATTGGACCTGCCAGGCCAAAGCTCGCCGCCTATCGTGCGCGTCTCCTCGCGCATCCGATTGTTGCAAGAGCGGTGGATGAGGGCCGCAAGTATCGCCACTACTTCCCCTTGGGAGCGCCGGACCGCGACTAAGCAAAGGCGCGGGCGCCCTTCAGCAACGTATAGGCTTCGATAACGGCGCCTAGCCGCGACTCCTGGCTGCGGTCGCCGCCGTTACGGTCAGGGTGGAATTTGCGAACCAGCTGCGAATAGCGCTGGCGAAGGGCGGTGCGGTCTGTGTCCTCGCCGAGCCCAAGCACGCCTAGCGCCCGCCGCTCCTCCTTGGAAAAGCGCGAGCTGACCGCCGGCTCGGCGCGCCGCCCCTGAAACCGCGCACTGATCGCCTCGAGCGGGTCGGAAAAGTCGGCCCAGGCCGGCGCCGGGTCGGCACCGCCGGTGGAGAAGGCCCGCGTCTGCCGCTCCCAGCCGCCATACGGCCCCTGCGCCTCGGTAATCTCCTCCGGGCTCATGCCGTTGAAGTAATTGTAGCGCGCATTGTGCTCGCGGACATGGTCCAGGCACAGCAGCCGCCATGCCCCCGGCCCGTCGAAATCGGACGGCTGCAGCGGCGCCTTAAACTCGCCGGGGGCGTGGCACCCAGGCACGGCGCAGATGCCCTCTGCTCCCTCGACCTTTCCGTGAAACTTGCTGGTACGCGACGCCACTGACTTCCTCGACTGCCAAGCCCCTCTATATAGGGGACATGAACACCCAATTCACCGGCCCGGTTGCCCGCGAAATGCATGCGCGGCTCGCTTGCCTGTCGCCGACGCATATCGAGCTTATCGACGACAGCGAGAAGCATCGTGGGCACGGCGGCTACAATCCGTCAGGCGAAAGCCACTTCACCTTGCACATCGAAAGCGCCGCCTTCACCGACAAAAATCGCGTGACACGCCAGCGCATGATCTACGCCGCGCTCGGCGACCTCATGCGCGAACGCGTCCACGCTTTATCGATCAAGGCACGCGCACCGGGAGAAGAATGATGGAAGAGCCGATCATCCAGACCATCCAGCCGGTCACCCACGACCTTGGCGACTTCAAGGTGCGCCGCGTGCTGCCGTCGCGGGAGCGGACCATGGTCGGCCCATTCATCTTCGTCGACGAGTTCGGGCCGGCTCGCCTGACACCGGGAGAAGGGATGGACGTCCGCCCTCACCCGCACATCAATCTGGCGACCGTCACCTACTTGTTCGACGGCGCCATCGAGCATAGCGATTCGCTCGGCACCCGCAAGGTGATCGAGCCGGGCGCCGTGAACCTGATGACGGCCGGTACCGGCATCGTCCATTCGGAACGCTCCCCGGCCGACCGCCGCGCCGAAGGCCCGAGCTTCTACGGCATGCAGACCTGGCTCGCGCTGCCCGACGGCAAGGAGGAGATCGACCCCGGCTTCGACCATGTCGCCTCGGGCGGCCTGCCGCTGATCGAGGACGGCGGCGCGTCCGTGCGTGTGCTAATGGGAACCCTGTGGGGCGCGACGGCCGCGACGCCCTGCCATTCGCCGACCATCTATGCCGACATATTGCTCAGCGCTGGAGGCTCGGTGCCGATCGAAGCGGAAGCCGACGAGCGCGCCATCATGCTGGTCGGCGGCGAGGCGGATCTTGACGGACAGCGCCTAGAGCCGTTCGTGCTTTACGTCCTGAAACCCCGCCACGAAGCCCGCCTGTCGAGCATCAGCGAGGGCCGGGCGATGCTGATGGGCGGCGGCGCCTTTGCGACCAAGCGGCACGTCTTTTGGAACTTCGTCTCGTCGTCCCGCGACCGGATCAACCAGGCGAAGGAAGATTGGAAGGCGATGCGCTTCCCGCTCATCCCCGACGACCACGACGAGTTCATCCCCATCCCCGAGGTGCCGAAGACCGTCAGCTACCCGTGACGGAGTTCCGGTGCATCGCCCTGAAAACGGGCGTAACTCTGAACGTCGGCCTTGCCGGCCCCGCCGACGCACCGCCGGTCGTCTTCCTTCACGGCTTTCCCGAGTCCCGCCGCACCTGGCGCCACCTTGTGCCGCTGCTCGAGGACCGTTTCCGCCTGATCATGCCGGACCTGCGCGGCTTTGGCGCCTCAGACCGCCCAACCGGACGCAACGCCTACGCCACCGAGCGTGGAGTCGCTGATCTCCTGGCCCTCGCCGATGCGCTCGGCGCCGCTCGATTCCTCCTCGTCGGCCATGACATTGGCGGCGTGGTCGCCTGGACGGCGGCGCAGGCACACCCCGGCCGCATCGAGCGGCTCGCAGTCCTTAACGCACCTCACCCCTTCATCTTCGGCAAGAGCCTGATCGAGAGCTCGGACCAGCGCAGAGCGTCGCAATATATCAATGCGTTCAAATTGCCGGGCGCCGACCGGCTGATCCTGCAGGACCTCGACGCCTTTTTCGACCAGGCGATGGCCGCCAACGTGCAGGACACGCACATTCTCGAAGACGACCGCCAGCAATATCTCGCCGAATGGTCGCAGCCCGGTGCGATGAAGGCGATGCTCGGCTGGTACCGCGATGCCAGGGTACTGGTGCCGCCACCGGGCTTCTCTATCCCCCTGCCCGACGCTGTGCTCCATTTCGCTGGCAAGATCACCGTTCCGACCCTCGTCATTTGGGGCATGAAGGATAGCGCTCTGCTTCCGGTCCAGCTCGACGGACTTGAGCAAATCGTTGAGCAACTCACGGTCGTCCGCCTTCCCGACGCGGGTCATTTCACCCCATGGGAAGCGCCGGAACAGGTGGCACAAGCGCTTGGGCCCTTCCTTGGGGGCGGGAGGACGCTACTGCCCGCCGCCGATGAACACGCGTTCCAAATCCCGTTCCGCCGCCCGGCTCGCCGCCGTCCAGGCACTGTATCAGCACGAGATGGAAGGCACGCCCATCCCGCGCCTGATCCGCGAGTTCCACGAGCATCGGCTTGGCGCCACGATCGAGGACGTCGAATATGCCGAAGCGGAACAGAGCTTCTTCGACGACCTGGTAAGTGGAGCGAGCGCTCGCCGTTTGGAAATCGACCAGAAGATATCTGCTCGTCTTGCGGAGGGCTGGTCGCTGGAGCGGCTCGACCGCCCGATGCGCGCCATCCTGCGCGCCGGCGCCTATGAACTTCTGGCTCGCGCCGACGTGCCGGTCGGCTCGGTCATCTCCGAATATGTCGACGTCGCCCACGCTTTCTACGACAAGAAGGAAAGCGCCTTTGTGAACGGGCTGCTCGACGGCATTGCCAAGGACGCCCGAAGCTAGCTTTAAGAGCGGATGGACGAGTCCCGGGTCCTTGCGCGCTTACGACGCACCACTACGCACCCCGCCGCCCGCGGCCTCACCGACGATGTTGCCCAGCTCGGCGACCTCATCATCACCCACGACAGCATTGCCGAGGGCATCCACTACCTGCCCGACGATCCGCCCGCCAGCGTCGGCTGGAAGCTGATGGCGGTGAACCTGTCCGACCTCGCCGCCAAGGGCGCGGAGCCGATTGGTGCCCTTCTCTCCCTCACGCTGCGCGGCGATGACGATTGGGAAATGGGTTTCATCGACGGCGTTGAAGCCGCCGCCGAGACTTACGGCATGCCGCTGATCGGCGGTGACACGATCGCCCTGCCGGAGGGCGCCCCTCGCGTGCTCGGCCTGACCGCCATCGGCCGCTCGGCCGCGCCCGCCCCGAGCCGTTCGGGCGCACGCCCCGGCGACGCGTTGTGGGTCGTGGGCACTCTTGGCGACTCCGCTGCAGGTCTCGCCCTCCTGCATCGCGACAAGCACGCCTCGGGGACGCTGGTAGACGTGTATCGCCGGCCCATCCCGCTGCTTTGCGCCGGGCGTGCCTTGGCGCCCTTCGCGCGCGCGTCGATGGACGTGTCAGACGGCCTTTTGCTGGATGCGGAGCGGATGGCAAAGGCAAGCGGCTGCGCCGTCACCGTCGACCTGGCGACGCTGCCGACCTCCGATGCGTTCGCAGCCGCGCAGGGCAGAGATGTCGAGGCACTCCTGTTCGCTGCGACCGGAGGCGACGACTATGCGCTGCTGATCGCACTTCCGCCCGAGCTCGACCCGTTCACGCTTTCTTTACCTTCGGGACGAGGATGACCCGGATCGGCAGCTTTGCTGAAGGCGCGGGCGTTGCCCTGATCTTTAACGGAGCCGCCATGTCCTTGCCGGAGTCATTGGGTCATGAGCATCGCGGATCTGTCGCTTCGCCAGTGCCTGATCGCCCTTAGCGGGCTCGTCTCCGGAATGACGGTGGCGCTGCTTCTCTACTGATCCAGCCTGATTGCACATCCTGCACTCACGGTTGCAACGCCTGCATCCCCTCAATAAGCATTGTCATCCGCTGGCATTTCTCTGATGCTAGCTGTCGTTTCGCGACGCAACGGGGATGGAATTTCATGAACTTGCTTTTGATCGCGATTGCTTGCGGCGTGCTCGCCGTCATCTACGGAATAATCACTAGTCAGCAGGTGCTCCGGGCCTCACCCGGCAACCAGCGCATGGTCGACATCGCTGCTGCGATCCAGGAAGGCGCCAAGGCCTATCTAGGCCGTCAGTACACCACCATTGCCATCGTCGGCGTCGTGGTCGCGGTTCTGGTCGGCATCTTCCTGGGCATCACGCCTGCCATCGCTTTCGTCGTCGGAGCTTTGCTGTCCGGGGCAGCTGGCTACATTGGAATGAACATTTCGGTGCGTGCCAACGTCCGCACGGCGGAAGCAGCCCGCACCAGCCTGCAGGGCGGTCTCACCACTGCCTTTCGCGCCGGCGCAATCACCGGAATGCTGGTCGCCGGACTGGCGTTGCTGGCGATTGCCGGCATCTTCTACGTGCTGCTGGCCATGGGCGCCGACCTCGCGGACGCGGGCAACCGGCGCGAGATCGTCACTGCGTTGACGGCGCTGGCCTTCGGCGCCTCGCTCATCTCCATCTTCGCCCGCTTGGGCGGCGGCATCTTCACCAAGGCCGCGGACGTCGGCGCCGACCTCGTCGGTAAGGTGGAAGCCGGGATCCCAGAGGACGACCCCCGCAACCCGGCCGTCATCGCCGATAACGTCGGCGACAATGTCGGCGACTGCGCCGGCATGGCCGCCGACCTATTCGAAACCTATGTCGTCACCGTCGGCGCCACCATGGTGCTCACCGCGCTGCTGATCCGCACCGGGGCGGACGACCTTCTTGCCCTGATGTCCCTGCCGCTGCTGATCGGCGGCGTCTGCATCATCACCTCGATCATCGGCACCTATATGGTCCGGCTCGGCAAGGGCGGCTCGATCATGGGCGCGCTGTACAAGGGCTTCTGGACCACGGCGCTGCTTTCCGTTCCGGCGCTCTACCTCGCCACTACCCTTGCGCTTGGCGATCTCGGCCAGGTGATCGGCGGGCCCGAAGCGGCCGGTACCGATGTGGGCGGCGCCGTTGCTCAGCAGACCGGCGGCTTTACCGGCTGGGACCTGTTCTTCTGCATGCTGATCGGTCTGGCGGTGACCGCGCTTCTGGTGTGGATCACCGAATATTACACCGGCACCAACTATCGCCCGGTGAAGTCGATCGCCAAGGCGTCGGAAACGGGCCATGGCACCAACGTCATTCAGGGTCTGGCCATCAGCCTGGAGTCGACGGCGCTGCCGACGATCGTCATCTGCGTCGCGATCATCGCCTCCTACCTGCTCGCCGGCCTGATCGGCATTGCCTTCGCGGCTACCGCGATGCTGGCACTTGCCGGCATGGTCGTCGCCCTCGACGCCTATGGCCCAGTCACCGACAATGCCGGCGGCATCGCCGAAATGTCGGGGATGGAGGATGAGGTCCGCACCCGCACCGACGCGCTCGATGCGGTCGGCAACACCACCAAGGCGGTGACCAAGGGTTATGCGATCGGCTCGGCGGCGCTGGCGGCGCTGGTGCTGTTCGGCGCCTACACCACCGACCTTCGGGAGTTCGCGGGCGAGCTCAAGATCGGGGAAGGCGGCGTCGATTTCTCGCTCTCCAATCCCTACGTCGTGGTAGGCCTGCTGCTTGGCGCGTTGCTGCCTTACCTGTTCGGCGCAATGGGTATGACTGCTGTCGGCCGTGCCGCCGGCGACGTCGTGCTCGACGTCCGCGAGCAGTTCCGCAACAACCCTGGCATCATGGATGGCAGCAGCCGTCCAAACTATGCGCGGACCGTCGACCTCGTCACGAAGGCGGCGATCAAGGAAATGATCATCCCGTCGCTACTGCCGGTGCTCACTCCGATCGTCGTTTACTTCGTGATTGCAGCCGTTGCGGGCCGTGAGCAGGGTTTCGCCGCTTTGGGTGCGCTTCTGCTGGGCGTCATCGTCTCCGGTCTGTTCGTCGCCATTTCGATGACCAGTGGCGGCGGCGCTTGGGACAATGCCAAGAAATATATCGAGGACGGCAATTACGGCGGCAAAGGCTCCGAGGCGCACAAGGCCGCGGTGACCGGAGACACCGTCGGCGATCCCTACAAGGACACCGCCGGCCCGGCCGTCAACCCAATGATCAAGATCACCAACATCGTTGCCTTGCTGCTGCTTGCGGCATTGGCGGGCCACGTAGGCTGACCGAATAACAAACGAACTTCAGCCCCGCCCGGCACTGCCGCGGCGGGGCTTTTTCTTGTCGCTTGCGGCCAAGCGGCTAAGAAGCCCTACATGGGTGAGGACAAGGACCTGCTGCGCTTCATCACCTGCGGCAGCGTCGACGACGGCAAATCGACGCTGATCGGCCGCCTGCTCTACGACAGCCATGCGGTCCATTCCGACCAATTGAATGAGCAGGACAGCATCGATTTCGCGTCGCTGGTCGACGGCCTCTCCGCCGAGCGTGAGCAGGGCATCACGATCGACGTCGCCTACCGCTTCTTCGCCAGTCCGAAGCGCAAGTTCATCGTCGCCGACACGCCCGGCCATGAACAATATACCCGTAACATGGTCACCGGCGCCTCCACCGCCGACGCCGCCGTGCTGCTGGTTGACGCGCGCAAAGGCCTGCTGACCCAGACCCGCCGTCACGCTTACCTTGGTAGCCTGCTTGGCATCCGCTCTTTCATCCTCGCGGTCAGCAAGATGGACCTGGTCGGCTACGACGCGGATGTGTTCCACGCGATCGCCGCGGCCTTCCGCGCCTTCGCCGATGAGATCGGCATCACCGACTGGACCGCCGTTCCGCTGTCCGGCCTCAACGGCGACAATGTCGTCCTTACGGGCACGGCGATGAACTGGTACGATGGCCAGACCCTGCTTCAGCAGCTCGAGGTCATTCCGGTTGCGGTTGCCGATGCCACGGCGCGGCCGTTCCGGCTACCGGTCCAGCTGGTGGTCCGCCCGGATCAGGATTTCCGCGGCTACGCTGGCCAAGTCGTCTCCGGCACCGTCCGCAACGGCGATGAGGTGCGAATCCTCGCGTCGGGCCGGGTCACCCGAGTGGAGCGCGTTCTCGTCGGCGCACGTGACGTGCCGCAGGCGGTGCAAGGTCAATCGGTGACCCTGACGCTGACTGACCAGGTGGACTGCTCGCGCGGCGATGTGATTGCCCTCGCCGACGACCCCCCCAAGCCGCCGACCAGTTCGAAGCAACCCTCGTGTGGATGGGAGAGGAAGATCTGCTCCCTGGCCGCGGCTATTGGCTGAAGCTTGCCACGCAGACCGTCACCGCAACGATCCAGCAGCCCAAGTTCGAGATCAACGTCAACAGTCTCGAACATCTCGCAGCCAAGACGCTGGCAGCCAATTCCATCGGCGTCGCCGAATTCGCTACCGACCGCGAAATCGTGTTCGAGCCTTATGAAACAAGCCGCGAGCTCGGCGGCTTCATCCTGATCGACAAGCTGACCAACGCAACGGTCGCGGCGGGCATGATCCACTTCGCGCTCCGCCGGTCGCTCAACGTTCACCGTCAACATCTGGAGGTCAGCCGGGAGACTCACGCGACGCTGAAAGGCCAGCGCCCTGCCGTCGTCTGGTTCACCGGCCTGTCCGGCGCGGGGAAGTCGACCATTGCCAACCTTGTCGAGAAGCGGCTGGTCTCGCTTGGCCGTCACACCTTCCTCCTCGACGGCGACAATGTTCGCCACGGCCTCAACCGCGACCTGGGCTTTACCGATGCCGACCGTATCGAGAACATTCGACGCATCGGCGAAGTGGCACGACTGATGGCGGATGCGGGCCTGATCGTCCTCACCGCCTTCATCTCGCCTTTCCGAGCGGAGCGGGAGATGGTGCGCAAAATGCTGCCGGAGGGCGAATTCATCGAGGTGTTCGTCGACACGCCGCTCACTGAGGCGGAAAACCGCGATCCCAAGGGGCTCTACGCCAAAGCACGCGCCGGCGAGATCAAGAATTTCACGGGTATCGACAGCCCCTACGAGCCGCCGGAAGCGCCCGAGCTCCACATCGACACCACGGCGTTGAACGCAGATGAGGCAGCTGACCGGATTATCGAGGCGCTGCTCCGGGCGGGTAGAGCCTAGTTTTCGACACCGTTCACAAGGCTGGGGTGCACTGCATCGGACATCCCCGATCGATGTCATATCGTCCCTCGGTTAGACGATGTTGATGCAGGCATTCGTCGACTACCGGATCGATTCTCAGGCTCAGCCTTGCGCAACGGCCGGGCCGAAATTGCACAGACGTGCCATGTTTGGCCGACGTGAAGGTGAAATTCACTTTCGTGACCTGCTCTGTCGATCCGGTCTCCGCGCCGACGGCATGCCTGGTAATCCTGCCTTTCGTTTGCGGTGACAGTAACTCCAGCTGGGGCAAACAGGACGTGTTGTC
Source organism: Sphingomonas piscis (assembly GCF_011300455.1). Classification (NCBI taxonomy): domain Bacteria; kingdom Pseudomonadati; phylum Pseudomonadota; class Alphaproteobacteria; order Sphingomonadales; family Sphingomonadaceae; genus Sphingomonas; species Sphingomonas piscis. The sequence continues at coordinate 1,712,425 of NZ_CP049869.1, read as the reverse complement.
CAAAGCCTGGATTTCGCCAACGACGCGGTAGGTGACGTACTTCGCCGCGGGTAGCGTCAGGACCGCTCCGACCTCTTCTGAATCGCCGTCATGTTCGACGACAATGTCTCCACCCTCGCCGAAAATGACCCGCGCCCCGTTCACGGCTTGCCAGTTGCGCCGACACTGATCGTCCGAGGGAATGAGATTTCCGCTTTGCAGATCCGATTTGTAGGGGCTGTCGTACCGGGAAAGGCGCCCCAGAAAGTCGCGCGCGGGCCAGGAGCCGGACATCCCATCGGCACGTTCTTTCGACGACCTCTCATCGGACAAAAGCAACGCGAAAGCGGGGTCGTCGAGCTCGTTCATGGCCGCGGTCAACTCTGCGACGTAATGCGGCGCGTACAAGCGGGAGAAGTCGAACGTGCGTGAAGAATAATCCTCGTAAACGTCTTCAAGGTAGGCTTGGGTGATTTCCGAATAATCATCGGTGTAGAGGACCGGAAGGTCCGCGAATGCCTGCATGTGCCGACTGCGCTGCACGATCGGTATGGCGCCGAGGTACAAACTTTCCCAGTGGCGATGGCAGTCGATCCCGAAACCCTCGGGTGAGGCAACGAATTTGTGCCGCATGACTTCGGTAAGATATTTGAACAGAGCGCCGTCGTCGTGCGTGGGTCTGGTGAACACACGGTCGGTCACCCACTCCTCACCTCGAAAGCGCTCCGCAATTTCTTTCCTGTGCGGTACGCCTCGCTGAGCGGCGGGAAGATCATACTCGTCCCCGGTTGCGAAATTGAGGTAGAGCAGCGCGCGATCATTGAGGCTGCCCTGGGGACGGTGCCGCCGCGCGAACTTCAACATCTGCAGCATCGCAGACTTCACCCCCAATGGGATGCTGATGACCCGCGGATCTGAATGCTCGCGATTGGTGGTGAAGACGCGGACGACATTATCCGGTATCGGCCGGCCGTCGTTCGTGAATGTCTTGTCGCCATGACAAGTTATAACCACCGCTTTTCGGGCCCGCGTTGCAATTTCACGTTTGATCGCACGGTGATTGCGTGTTCCGACAATGACAACGCAGTCACGGCCCTCCGGAACGGCGTGTGCCGGCTTAAAGTCGAAGCAGGCTAGCATGGGAGGAATTCCGTTGTGCTGGCCGTGCAACATAAGGTCCAGCGGCGGGTCGAAGCCGGCGTGCGCAGCGAAACTCATCTGCATTCTATTGTAACCTCAAGCCCCTGGAGAAGCCCCTCACCTCAGGGCCCGATGCTCCTATAGTCGACCAGTCTAGCGCGGTCCTGCGATCCTGAACAGGAACAGGAGCGAAGACTTCGCTGCAACTAAGTGACGCGACAGCAGTTACGGGGCTGTTATGAAAGCAACCATCCTCGCCTCCGCCGCCCTTCTTGCCACCGCCAGCGTTGCCCAGGCGCAAGACAATCGCGACAATCGCGACATTCGCGTCCGCGTCGGCGCAGGCGCGCAGGTGCGGCCCGAATTCATCGGCGCCGACGACCGTGAGATCGCGCCCTACTGGGACGTCGATATCGCCCGCGGCGACAACCCGTTCGCCTTCGAAGGCCCGGACGACAGCTTTGGAGTCCGGCTCCTCTCGGGAGAGAATTTCTCCGTAGGGCCTGCTGCCAATATCGAGGGCAAGCGGAAGGAAAAGGACGTCGGTGCACCCGTTGGCACGGTGAAGACCACGATCGAAGTCGGCGGCTTCGCAGATTATTTGCCGAGCGAGAACTTCCGCCTTCATGCGGAGGCGTTGAAGGGGGTCAACGGTCATGAAGGTTTTGTTGGCTCCGTCGGCGCCGATTACATCGCCCGCGACGGCGACAAGTACGTCTTCTCCGTGGGTCCGCGCCTGCTTTTCTCGGACTCGCGCTATCAGCGCGCCTATTTCGGCGTGACGCCAGCTGCAGCGTTCGCTTCGGGTCTCCCCGCGTACCGTCCCAAGCGCGGCGTTCATGGCGTCGCGCTGGCGAGCGGCCTGTCCTACCAGTTCAGTCCGAAGTTCGGCCTGTTCAGCTTCGCCCGCTACGAGCGTCTGGTCGGCGATGCGGCCAAGTCCCCGATCGTCCGGGAGATCGGCTCGCGTAACCAGCTGTCCGCGGGACTCGGCCTCAACTACACCTTCAAGATCGCGCGTTGATCGTTCCCGGCGAAAGCTGGGGTCTTCAGGGTGGTGCGAAGCCGCACTTTCAAAAATGAGATGCGCCAACCGGCGCTCCTAAGCCCCGTCCGTCGCGGGGGAGCGGATCAGTCGCCCTCGCCCGGCTCCGGTGAGAAGTACTTGTCGTACTTGCCTTCCTCGCCCTTATGCTCGTCGGCATCGGCGGGGCTGTCCTTCTTGCGGGTCAAGTTCGGCCATTGCGCGGAGAAGGTGGCGTTGATCTCCAGAAACTTCTCGAGCCCGTTCTCGGTGTCCGGAAGGATCGCTTCCGCCGGGCATTCCGGCTCGCACACGCCGCAATCGATACATTCGTTGGGGTTGATGACGAGCATATTCTCGCCCTCGTAGAAACAGTCGACCGGACACACCTCGACGCAATCCATATACTTACAACGGATGCAGGCCTCGGTAACGACGTAGGTCATGGCGTTTCAGTCCCCTTTGAACAGGCCTTCGCTAGGCAGGCGGATTCGTCTCGTCAACGCCCAGCTCTTCGTAATGGGTGCGGGCTTCCGTCGCGGGGCCGCGTCGTTCCGGCAAGCCGAGCACCTTCAACACGCGAACCTTGTCGTGGAGCGGTAGCGCGATCACGCTCCCGACCTTCACGGTCTCGCCGGTTTTCTCAACACGCCTACCGTCGATCCGCACGTGGCCGGCGTCGATCAGGCCCTGCGCCAGGGTGCGGCTCTTCACCAGACGGATGCAGTGCAGGTAGCGATCGATGCGCAACGGTCAGCGCTTCAGCTGCGCCAGTCCGGCGAACGCATTACCGCTCCGCTGTTCAGGCCGCTCCCGCTGCGATCGCCGCCCGCGCCAGCGCCATGCGTCACCAGCCTTGGCAAAGCCGACCTCCTGCATAAGGCGCTCTACTGCCTGCTCGTCCAAGCCGACGGAGGTCGCGAGTTCCCGGTCGACGGGATCCGCGCCGCCCGCCGCACGCACCTTATGTGCATGGCTGGCAAGCCGGTCGGCGAGGTCGATCCGGATCCAGCTTCGCCCCAGCCGCCGATACGCCAGCCCGGCGCCCCGAGCATCATGGTCTGCGGGTAACGTGGCCGCGCCCGCATTCGGCATCGCCGGCATCGTCTCGCCCGACCGCACGGCAGCCAGCGCCGCGCGCCAGTATTGCGCGGCAGGCTTGAGCAAGGCGGGCAGGAAGACGTCTAACGCGCCCAGACGTACCCGCAGTTTGTGGAGCGCCTGTCGATCCGCTTGCTCAAGCGCGCCGATCGCACTCATCAGCGCCTTGCGCGGCAGGACACCGCCGGCGTCGGTCAGCATCGCCGCCACCGATCGCACGCCTGATGATGCACTGCGGTCCGTCGCCGCAGAAGACAAGGCGACCAGCGGCGCAAGATGCCGATGAACTTGCCGCTCCAACCATTGCTCCAGCCGGGTGCGAAGTGCTGCGCGGACCTCCGCCGACAGGCGATCGAGCGGACGTGCAGTGCGGATTGCCGGCTCCAGCAGCGACCGGCCAGGCGCAAGCTTCGCCAGCCGGTGTCCTTCCCAACAGATTGCCACGCCATCGGCGTCTGCGGCCAAAGCGAACGCCGCATCGTCGGCATCGATCAGCGCCTTTGCCCGGCGATCTAGTTCGTCGCCGAGCCGCCGCTCCGCCGCTGCAAGCAACAGCCTCTTGTCCGCAAGCCGCGCGGACTGATCGACTTTGAACTCGAACCCCGCCAGATGCCCGATCGGCTCCGGCCCGACACTGACCTCGCCGTCCGCCGCCACCGTCACTGGCAGCGCCGCCGCGCCCTTGGCGCCGATATCGCGGACCAGCACGGCCGTGCGCCGGTCGACGAAGCGCTGCGTCAGACGCTCATGCAGGGCGTCCGAAAGCCGCGCCTCGACCTCGCGCGTGCGTGCCGTCCACCTGGCCGGGTCGGCCATCCAGTCCGCGCGATGAGCAATATAGGCCCAGCTCCTGACCCCGGCGAGCCGGTCGGCCAGCATCTCGATATCGCCGTTCACATTGTCGAGCCGGGTGACTTCCGCCGCGAACCAGTCGGGCGGCACATGCCCGCCCTCGCCGATGTAGCTGAACAACCGCCGTACCATCCGCGCGTGGTGCATCGGTCCGACCTTGCGGAAGTCGGGTAGGCCGCACACCGCCCACAGCCGACGCGCCTGCACGCCGCGCCGGTCGGCCATTGCCGGATCCTCGGCGATTAGCTTCAGCACGGCGAGATCTACCGCGAGCGGCGCCGCACGCAGCAGCGGATCGGTCGGCTTGGCTTCCAGGCTGCCGATCAGCGATTTGACGTCGGTGAAGTCGAGATTGGGATTGCGCCAATAAAGAAAGTCGAGCGGACGGAAGCGATGGTCCTCGATGGCCTGGATCTCTTCCTCGCTCAGGCCCTGGTCGTCGCCCGTCAGGCCAAGCGTACCGAACGTGCCGTCGCGCTGGTGCCGTCCCGCGCGTCCCGCGATCTGCGCCATCTCGGAAATGGTCAGCCGTCGCTCCCGCCGCCCGTCGAACTTCTCGAGCCCCGCGAAGGCAACATGGGTGACGTCCATGTTGAGGCCCATGCCGATGGCATCCGTCGCGACGAGATAATCGACCTCGCCGCGCTGGAACATGGCGACCTGACTGTTGCGGGTCGCGGGCGACAGTGCCCCCATCACCACCGCCGCTCCGCCGCGAAAGCGCCGAAGCATCTCGGCCAGCGCGTAGACTTGCTCTGCCGAAAAGGCGACGATCGCCGAACGCGGCGGCAGGCGTGACAGCTTGGTCGACCCCGCATAGCGCAGCGTCGAGAAGCGCGGCCGGCTGACGATCTCCGCATCCGGCAACAGCGCCCGAACCATCGGCTTCAGCGTGTCGGAGCCGAGGATCAATGTCTCCTCCCGTCCCCGCGCCCGCATCATTCGATCGGTGAACACATGCCCACGCTCGGGATCGATCCCCAGCTGCGCCTCGTCTATGGCGGCGAACGCGAAGTCGGGCAAAAGCCCCTCTGCCGGCCGGTCGCTGCGGCCCGTAGAGATCGGCATGCTTTCCGCGGTGCACAGAACATAGCGCGCGTTGGGCGGAACGATCCGCTCCTCACCGGTGATCAGCGCCACCTGCTTCTCACCTTTGATGGCAACGACCCGGTCGTAAACCTCGCGCGCCAACAGCCGCAGCGGAAAGCCGATCACACCCGATGAGTGGGCGCACATCCGCTCGATGGCGAGATGGGTCTTGCCGGTGTTGGTGGGGCCGAGAATCGCCCGAACCAGTCCTGTGTCGCCGCGCGGCATGATCACGAATGTGGCAGCGCTTGGCCCGAGTGCAAGTTCCGATTTTCTCGCGCCTTAAACGGCTCTTAACCTTGTTCGCCGATGAAGCGGACAAGCACCCGGACATGCCCTTGCACCGCCCCTCCCACCCGCTTCGCCGCTTCGGCTCCGCACCGGTACAGGCCATCGCCGCGCCTGCGCGCCGGCGCCGGGGCCTGCTGGTCGGCGCCGCCGCTTTGCTGTTCAGTGGCGTTGCCGTCGCCGCATTGCCTGCTGCCCAGCCGGAAACAACAGATGACGACGGTCAATGGCAGGCACTCTCTCTTGCGCCGATCGCGCGCGGCGGCGGCACGGGGATGCGCCAGTCCGCCACTGCCGCCGTCGAGGCCATCCCGGTCGCGCCCGAACGCCAGCGGCTGACCTTCACCCTTACCTATTCCGGCGCTGAACCGTTCGGCGCCATGCTGATGCGCGCTGGAGCCGGCTATGCCGACGCCGCCACAGCCCACCGCATGGTCGGCAAGGTTCCTGGCGGCACCCAGGTGCAACTGGTGCTCGGCCCGCGCGCCGCATCCGGCCGGACGATCATGCGGGTCGATCTTACTGCCGCCGTTGACCGCAGGCTGCACATCGCTCGCACTGCCCAGGGCCTAAGCCTCACGACCGAGCGCATCGCGGTGGACAGCCGTCCTGTCCGCATCCGCGGCCGCGCCGGCAACGGCATCTATTGGGCGTTGCGGGCAGCCGGTGCCTCGCCTCAAGCGGCGGCGGAATACCTCCGCGCGCTCGCCGCACAGCTCGACGTCGGCAGTGAGGTCGGACCCAACGATGGCTTCGACCTCATCCTTGCCCATCGCAGCTCGGCCAGCGGCGCCGCGCAGGAAGGGCCGCTCCTCTACGCAGGGCTCGATCGCGTCGGCGGCAAGCAGGTGCAGCTCGTCCGCTGGCGGAGCGGCAATGCGCTGACCTGGGTCGACGCCAACGCCGATCAGGCAACCAACACGGGTTCAGGCGCGATGATGTGGCCGGCGGCCGGGCGCCTCACCTCCGGCTTCGGTTACCGACGCCACCCCATTCTGGGCTACAGCCGGCTTCACGCCGGCATCGACATCGCCGCGCCGAGCGGAACTCCGATCGTGGCCGCAGCCGCCGGCCAGGTCACCGCCGCCGGGTGGGCGGGCGGATCTGGGCGGATGGTCCGGATCAGCCACGGCGGCGGCATCGCTACCAGCTATGCGCATATGAGCGCCATCGCAGCGGAGCCGGGCAGCTTCGTCCGTCAGGGCCAAGTCATTGGCTATGTCGGCTCCTCCGGCCTGTCGACCGGCGCCCACGTCCACTATTCGGTCTATGTGTCGGGTCAGCCGGTCAATCCGATGACCGTGCGGCTTTCGGCACCCGCTCCCGTCGACACCCGCCAGATCAGCGCCGTCCGTCAGCGCCTCAAGGCCCTGCTCGGCGTCGGAACCCAGCGCGTCTAGTTGTCGAGCTGCGACCGGCTCCGCCCAGTGGTGCGGCAATAGTTCCGGTAGTTGTACGTCGAGACCTCGAGCAATTTCTGACCCGATCGCAGATGCGCATATTGGCTCCCGCAGTCATAGGTCGGGTCGCCATTGTCGAGGCAATCGGCATATTTTTGGAGTGCGTCGGCAACCTTCGCCGTCGCGGTTTTATAGTCGCGGTGATAGTCCCCGCACCGGTTGCGTTGCGCGTCGGCAGCGGCTGGAACCAACAAGGCGATCAGCGCCAATCCAAACCCTGCCACACGCTGCATGCTGACCTCCGCCCAGAATCGGATGGACCATACCTACTAAACACCAGCGAAAAGTCGAAGCCTCGGAAGGCGAACTTCAGGGCGTAGCGGGCATCCTGAGATCGATCGGCTGCCCGGGAACATAAGCATCATATGCTTGCTGGAACACCGCATCGAGCCTGTCGTCCTTGTAGAAGATATAGTTGAACCCGCCGGCGCGCCGCCGCTGAAAGGCCTTGATCCCTTCCACGTCGAACTTGTGTTTCCGGTTCATCCCCAGCTGGCACCACGAAAAGCGCCAGCCACCTTCCTGCATCCGGTCGACGATCTCCAAATTCCTGGGATTGTCGTAATTGATCTCCACCAGAACGGTCTTCAGCTGAGGATGACGTAATAGCTCGGCCATGCCCCTGATCACGCGGTGCTCGAGCCCGTCGACGTCGATCTTGATGTGGTGCGGGACCGGCATACCCTCCTCGATAAGGGAGTCGACGGTACGCCCAATGCAACCCTGCTGACGACGGCCGTCCTTGCTGACGACCCAGTCCGGAGCAAAGGCCTTGTCCTCGGTCCAGCTATTCTCCTGGAAGTCGTGATAGGAAATCCCGATGCCGAAGTCGCTGAGCAGCAGCCGGTCGGCCTTGTCGACATCGCTTAGCGCCAGGCAATAGCCCAACACGCGCTTGTCGAGATCGTTCAGAAAAATGTTCTTGTTCAATTCGGCGTAGTTCAGCGCCTCGGGTTCGAAGGCATAGACTTGGGAATTGCGCATGACTGCCGCGTAAACGGTGTACATGCCGACATTGGCGCCAATGTCATAAAGGGTCTCGCCTTCCCCAAACGTGTCGATCCACGCGAGCGTGATCGGCTCCTTCGTGAACAGGGTGCGAAGACGCTTCCTGCTTGAAGAGCCCGTCGTCGCGAAACGCATCGTTTTACCGCGCAGCGGGACTTCGTCATATTCCAGGTCAAGCCACTTGTTCTTGATGCGGGGAAGGGGCGCCGGCGCGTCGTTGGCCTTGCGAAAACGACGAAGCAATTTCGAAATCATCAAGAGATCAACGGTCCTCTTCTTCTTGCTTGTCAAATGTTCTTGCCGCTTCCAGTGTCGCGCGGCGTTAGCGTAAAGCCGGTGTACAATGGCACTCATCCAATTCGATCCGACCATCCCCCGCAACATCCACGAGCTCAGCCTGTCGGAATCGAGGACGATCCGGTCGCTGTTCGAGCGCGGGGAAGTGGTCGTCCTCAAGGATGTGCGCATTGACGCCGATTTCGATTTCTTAAGATCGGTCGAGCCACCGCACGGCACTGGTTCCAAGCGAGGCAAGTACGTCTTCTGGCGTGTTGTGAACGGGGTGCGCGACGGCCGCAATTCCGTGTGGGAAACCTTCCGCAGGGAGGTATTCGAAGACGACGAGAACCGGTTCGAGAAATTCCGAGAGCAAATTCAATCTGTCGACGCGCAGATCGATGGCATCGCGCGCACCATCTTCAATCGGCATCGCTTCCTCACCGAGACGATCACGTGGAAGTTTCAGCGCAACCGCGGCGAAAACATGCACATCGACAATCTGAACGGCTGCGACAAGGCCGCGCAGATTCGGCTGTTCGCCAATCTGGACAACAAGCCGCGTCAGTGGTCGATCGGTCGCCATTGGCGCCATTATGCCGAGCGGGAATTTGACCGGGCGAAGCTGTCCGATGCAGTGGATGATCCCTGCGATTTCAATCATCGATTGAGTGCGGCCGCGTTCGGAGTGAGCACCGATACGTGCAGGGAACCGCGGCACATGATCGAATTCGAGCCCGGCGAGGTCTGGCTGGCCAACTCGGCGCTTGTTGCGCATCAAGTGCGGGGCGGCGACGTTCTAGCCCTCGTGCATCACGAATATCCCTACCGCTCCTATACGGACCCGGCCGAGAGCCTGCCGGCATTACTGAAGAACTTGGCGCGGCGCCGATCCGGCGCCCCCGTCCCCATTGCTGAAAAGATTCGGACAGCTCTTCAGGCCTTCCGCCTGAAGCGCGCGGCCTGACGCTTCATGGCCAAGATTGTCCGCAACCCGAACGTACCCGACCGCGTGAAGATGGTCGACCACAAGCGCTACGCCCACGCTCCGGAGGAGCTCAGTGCGGAACTGACCGATTGGTACGAGAACGGCTACCTTCTCGTCCTTCAGAACTACAAGTTCGAGGCAGGCTGCGAGACCTTCAACAAGCTCCTCTTCCCCAACCAAAAGTACGCCGCAAAGACCATTCTTCACGTCGATGAGGAGGCGCATGGAGAGGCGCCGCGTAAGCGCGAGTGGGAGGAGATGGCAAAACTGCTCGGCCCGACCGACGTCGAATACGAAGAGTTTCAGTCGGCCGTTGGCGCAGCCAACGCGGAGCTGATCCGCCTCGCGGACTCACTTTTTCCCTTCTACCGGTACGAGAAGCGCTACTGCGTCTACAACCTTACCGAGATGCTGGCGCACAACATGCACTTCGACAGTCCGCAGCACGCGGGCGAGTTCAGTCAGCTGCGCATCTTCGTCAACCTCGATGCTTTTCCGCGGATCTGGCGGGTTGGAGGCACGATCGAACATGTGGCTGGCGATTGCTACGAAACGGCGAAGCTGCAGGACACCATCGGCCTGCATCCGCGCCAGTTCACGCGCGCAACGACGGTTGCGACCTATGGCGACCGCTACAATAGCGGGGCGCATAATCAGCCGATGCACTCGATTGCGTTTCAGCCTGGCGAGGTCTGGTTCCTGAACCCGAACATGGTCGCGCACGAAGTTGTCTACGGCAGGCGCCTGCTCGACGGTGTTTTCCTGTTCAATGCATCATACCTGCGAAATCCCGAGCGCTACTACCCGGCAATCGTAGAGGATCTGCACAAGCAGAAGCTCGGCCGCGGCGGTTACTGGTGGCGCACGCGAAAGGCAGCGATTGCGGCTCGCGTCCGAAGCGGTATCAGCAGGCTTTCCGAGCGACGATGATCTGACGCGTGTTCCGGAAGCGCTGAGCCCGGAACATGTGCGGAGACTGGACCTTCAGGATCAATTCGAAGCCGCACTTCTTCAGTGCATCGATCAGCACCTCTTCCGTCGCCCAGAATGAGTGATCGTTGTCGAGCGAGGCGCGCATCTTCGATGACCGCTCATCTGACGACTCCTCTTCCCGATGTTCGCGGTAGAGGTAGCCGTCAAAGGCCGCTGCTTGGGGTTTCCGCAGGAGCAATCGCCCAAACAGGCGGGCGAGCCACGACGAACGGGGCGGAGACGACTTCTCCACCAGTTGAACCGGTTTTAGTTTGTGCTCGGATTGCAGCTGCTCGTCGGCGACATGGGTGTAGAAGATCGCCGTGTCCGCGGTTGCGCGGGCCACGTTCTTGAGGAACAGGAACCAGGCCTCCGGCTCGATGTGGTGCAGGATGCCCGAGCATAGGACGATGTCGAAGCGGCCGTTGAGCGCTCCCGGAGCTCGGACATCCTCGTGCATGAATTCTATATTGGAGAGCTCAAGAACGTTCGCCGCGAAACGGGCGCGGTCCACGGCCAACCGGCGGCCGTCGATGCCGACCACATGCCTTGCGCCGGCCTGGGCGAACATGATCGCGTGACCGCCTTCACCGCAGCCAAGATCGAGAACCGTTTTCCCGGCGATCGTTTGCCCGGCGGTCATGGTCCTGGACAATTTAAGCGCGATTTCTCCCAGCTGTAGTAGCCCCTGCGCTTTCTTGAACCACTTGCCGTCGCGCAATTGCGAGATCGTCTTCTGGCCGTCCAGATCGATGAGATGGGTCCAAGGAATCTCAGGCCTGAGTTTCAGTAGGCCGCGCCTTATGTCGCGACGGCGTGCATGATCAGGGCGCGGTACTTCGGGAGGTTCCGATTGATGATATTGGCGGGCCGGATCCACCTTAGTCGGCCTGCCAAGCAGTTGGAACTAATGAAGATCTCGCACCAGCCAAGCCATTAAACATGGCACCATCATTACCGCGTCGCGCGGGCCCTGCAACAGCTGGGATCAGCCTTCAGCAATCCTTGATGCCCCTGAAACATCGACCTGAAGCCCAGCGTCGAGCACCTTCACGTCGCAGCTGTGTCCGGTGAGCGAGCGCGCCTAGCGACCGTGCCCGCGCCACCGCTTGACGGTGCGTTGGATGATCCCTTCCTCGCCGCCGGTCTCGCGCCACAAGGCGGCGAAGCTCGGGTCGGAGGATGCCGGGCGCTTTTCCGCTTCCAGATCGTCGAAGCGGACGCGGATAGGGATGGCGACGCCTTCGCCGCAGACGATGCACTCGCGATTGCGGAGCGCCGGGATGGCGTCGAGGAAGCCGCGTGCACCTTCGGGCATCGCCGCTCGGACGCAGGCCTGGTCGCGGTCGTTGTTGAGTCGCATGGAAATGATCGTGCCGCACTGCGAAAGCACGCCTTCGGCAAGGTCGGACGGCCGCTGCGTAATCAGGCCCAACGACACGCCATATTTACGGCCTTCCTTTGCAATCCGCTCCAGGATCTTGCGGACGGCCTGGCCCTTCGCGCTTTCATCCTTGGGGACGTAGCGGTGCGCTTCCTCGCAGACCAGCAGGATCGGACGCTGCGCCTCGGTTCGCGACCAGATCGCATAGTCGAACACCATCCGCGCCAGCACCGACACGACGACGCTGGTGACGTCGGACGGAACGCCCGACACGTCGACGATGGAGATCGGACGGCCGTTGGCGGGCAGACGGAACAGCTTGGCGAGGAAGCTGCCCATTGTGTCCGACACCATCATGCCAGAGAACATGAAACTGTAGCGCGGGTCCGCTTTCAGCTCGTCCAGCTTGTTCTTTAGCCGCGCGTAAGGCGTGCTGTCGCCGGCGCGGTCGAGCTTGCCCATCTCTCCGACGATGATCGTGTTGAGATCGGTGAGCAGATAGGGGATCGGCGAATCAACCGTCACCTTGCCATATTGCTCGGCCGTCTTGCTCTTCGTGCGGGCAGCCAGCAGGCACTTGGCAAGGATGTCGGCATCCCGCTGGCGCTCGGCGCCGTCGGTGGTCAGCAGCACTTCGCAATGCTCTTCGAAGTTAAGCAGCCAATAGGGCAGCTGCAGGTTGTCGACGTTGAACAGCTCGCCGCAGCCCTTGAAGGCGGCGCTATACTCGCCGTGCGGGTCGATCATTACGATGTGACCCTCGGGGCTCAGCTGCGAAATACGGTGAAGCACCAGCGCGACCGACGTCGACTTGCCGGTGCCGGTCGAGCCGAGGATCGCGAAATGCTTGGACAGCATCGGATCGACGTAGAGCGCGCCGCGAATATCGTCCGTCGGGTAAACCGTGCCGATTTCGATGTGCGGCTCGTCGCTTGCGGCAAAGACGGAGCGGAGGTCTTCGGTGCTGACCGGCAGGACCTCGCAGCCCGGAACAGGGTAACGTGTGACGCCGCGGCGAAAATTGGTCATCTTGCCCGTGCCGTCCCGCGTGCCTTCGCCAAGGAAGTCGATGTGGGCGACGATATGTCCGTCATCGCTGGCGCGCATCGTGCGGACGTTGGCGATCAGCCAATTTCGGCCGACCACCATCTTTACCTGACTTCCGACCTGCCCCGACATGGAAATGGACGGATCCGCATGGTTCTGGAGCGACCCCAGCCGGGCGGCGTCAAGGCGGATCTGAGAGCCCGACCCGGCGATATCGACGACGATGCCGATGGAGTCCTGCGCCGATCCCGCCCCACTTGCGCTGTTTCCGCCGTCATCGGCGAAATTGTTCATTTCATTGAGGAATTGGCGAAGATCGGGCTGATCGTTCATGATGTTCTGGTCCCACCCGGTAAAGAAAAGTCGAGGTGGGTAGATATGCGGGAGCAGTTAAAATTTGGCTTAGAACCGCCGCTTGAAGAGGGTCGCCGCCGCCCAGCCAAGCGCCACGGACATCAGCACGGCGACAAGTCCGTAAGCGAGCTCGTAGCGCCGGGCGGCGCGGGCGACGAACAACTCGAACCCCGACTTACGGATTTCGACGTCCCGCGTGGCCGCGGCGATGATCCGGTCGCCTTCGATCAGGAAGGTTTCGGCCGTGTAGGTTCCTTCCGGCACCTGACTGGGAATGGTGATGGAGGCGCGGTAGAGAACCCCGTCGCTGATTTCGACACCCTTGGGATCCTCGATATAGAGGCCTTGGCGGCGCCGGAGATCGATCAGGCCAGCTTCGAACCGCCGCTCCTTCTCCGGGAGCGCGCCGCCGCCTGGCGACAACTGCAAATTCTGCAGACCCAATTCGTAGATTGCAGCCGTTCGCTCGTCAATCAGCTCGGACAAGGGACGGGAGGAAGCAATTGCGTAATATGAGGGCGCTGAGCGGAAGCGGTGCGAGTCCGCATTCATCCAGATGCCGGCGATCTTTCGCTTCTCCCGCACCCGGATCGGCTTCACCGGTCCTTTCAGCACCACGGCGACCTCTGCCGGACGGCGCGGCGCGCGGCCGCCGGGATAGAGGATGGCGCCGAACAGCAGCAATTGCTCGCCCTTGAAACTGTAGCGGATGTCCACCCGGCGCGAGGAGATGTCCGGCACCAGCACAGGCGACGCCTGCCCCATCAGCAAAGGCGCAAGGGCCGCGACGGCAAGACGCCTGGCCAGGATCACAGCGCCTCGATCGTGAAGATTTCGTCCGGCCGCCAGGCAAGACCAAGCGCCATCCGGAGCGCAACCAGAAGGATGATGACGGCGAGCGCCAGGCGAAGCAGGTCCGGCTTGATCCGCGTTGCAAGAATGGCGCCATATTGGGCGCCGATTACGCCGCCGACGAGCAGCAGGCCGGCAAGCACGATGTCCACCGCCCGCGTCGTCATGGCATGGACCAAAGTGGTCGACGCGCTGACCGCCAGGATCATGACAAGGCTGGTGCCGATCACCACCCGCGCGCCCATGCCTAGGAGGTAGATCATTGCCGGCACGAGAATGAAGCCGCCGCCGACACCAAGCAATAGGGTCAGCATGCCCGCAACGAACCCGAGCAACAGCGGCGCGATGGGTGAGACGTACAGGCCCGAGCTGTAGAACCGCCAACGCAGCGGCAGCGACGCGATCCACCGGTTATGGCGCGGCCGGGCGGCGGTCGCGGTCACCTTGACGTAGCCGAGCGCGGTCAGCGCATCCTTCAGCATCAGCCCGCCGATCCAGCCGAGCAACAAAACGTAAAGTCCGCCGATCGCGAGGTCCACCTGGCCACTGCTCTGAAGCAGGCGGAAAAGGATAGCGCCGGACAAGGACCCGAAAATGCCCCCGACGATCATGACGCCGCCCATCTTCAGATCGACTCCGCCGCGCCGCAGGTGGGCCATGATCCCCGAAACGCTTGCGCCCGTGATCTGCGTCGTCGCCGACGCAACCGCCACGGTCGGCGGGATGCCGTAGAAGATCAGCAGCGGCGTCGTGAGAAATCCGCCCCCGACGCCGAACATGCCCGACAGGATACCGACCACGAACCCGAGCATCACCATCAACAGCGCGTTGACGGATTGGCCGGCTATCGGGAGGTAGATGTCCATGCACTTGCCGGACTAGCCGCAAACTCTTGGCAAGGCCAAGCGGCTCCCAGCTAGAAGTCGCCCGCCAGGGTCAATGCAGGCCCGGAGCCGGGCAGTGCGCTTCCGGCCACCCGCTGCCGCCAGTCGAGATGGACACGCATATTGGGCCGGATGCGATAGCTCACCCGCGGCCCCGCATCGATGCGGTAGACGCCCGGCTGAACGCCGCCCCAGAAGCCGACGCCCACCGAAAACTGCCGCGCGACGGGGCGGGTGAAGGCGAATGCCCCGTCCGCAAAGAAGGCACGATCGCGGACCCCGACAACGCCGCCCTGTGCGTAGCCGTCGAGGTCGATGCCCCACAGCCACTGGCCGTAGATGCCACCCTCCGCGAAGAGAGCGAACGCCGACCGCCCGCCGTAATGGCCGATGGCCTGTCGCCGCTCCGCGGTGATCGACAGCGGGAGGCTGCGCAGCGGCGTGACCCGGATGCCGGCGGCTACCTCGCTTTGGCTAGTGCCAACGGCCGAGGTGGTCCGCAGCGAGGCGGCGAGCTCCGGCGTGAAGCGGTAGGTGAGCCGGGCACCGGCCTGGCTGCCGCCCAATGTTCCGCCGCTCGCAAGCGAAGAAGGTGGCGAACCCAAGCTCTGCCGCCCCCGCAGCAACGCCCATGCGGTCAATTGCAGCCGGTCGAACTTGGGCGGAGCCGGTAGCGGTGGCGGCGGGAGAGCCGCGGCGCTGGACGCAGCAGGGATGGTCGCCGGCGGCAATGGAGCAAAGCTCGACGCTCGCCAGCTCTCCATGGAGGGGATCGGCGCATAGAGCGCAGGACCTTGAGTGACGGGTGGCGCGTAGCTTTGCCGCTGCAGCGCCGGAACGAAATAGGGGACTGCGTAGGGGCGGACGGACAATTGGGCCTGGCCAGCCGGAACAGCGAGGTGAGTGGACCACGGCTGCGCAGCTTCGAACGGAACGGCCGGTTCAAGCGCCGGGAAGAAGCGCGGCGGCACAGGTTTGGCTTCCGCCTTTGCGGATAGGCTGAGGAGTTGACCCCCCGGCACGATGCCGAGCGTCGCGGCCCTCACCCCGCCCCAGCCGACCAGCAGCAGCGCGAGGCAGCGGATGGCGGGGCTCAACGCGCCAACTCGGCAGGGAAGATGTGCCGCGTCTTGTCCCACTTCCGATCCTGGCCGGACAGATGGAGCGACAGGGCGCGCAGCGAGGCGAGGATCGCAACGAGGTTGCCGATCACCAGCCGCGGTATCGAAAGCAGTCCCTGCCGCCATCCATACACGGAGCCCGTGAACCAGGCACGCATCAGCAGCCGCCAGCCGAGCAGATAAGCGTTAACTGTAAGGAGCATGAAAAGGATCGGCCCCATCCGCGCCTGCACCGGAGCGCCAAGCGCCTCTGCAAGCCAGAGCTGCGACCACAGCAGACCCGCTGCGTAGCCTGTCAAAAGGAACAGCGCCGCGAACGGCCCCGGCGGTCGCGAAGCAGCATCCAGCGATCGCCCCATCCACCCTGCCAGCCGAGCCGGTCCCAGCCGGTGAGCGCGATGCCCCCGAGCCAACGTGCCTTCTGGCGAACGGCGGCGCCGATCGTCGCGGGAAAGTGCCCACGACTTGCAACGACGCTGCGATCCCCCGGCATTGCGGGGATCCGGACGAACATGGTCTTGAGGCCAAGCCTGCCGATCCGAAGGCCCATCTCATAGTCTTCGGTCATGCTTCCGTCGGCGAAGGGGCGGCCTTCATGCGCGGCAGCAAGCTTGGCAAGCGGTGCGCGCGCGATGGCACACCCGACGCCGGCGAGCGGAACGGATGCGCCGATCGCCTCCCGCACCACCAGATCCTTGGTGTGCGCTTCGGCGAATTCATCGCAATAATGACCGCTGACCCAGTTGGACGAGGGGTCGACCAAAGGCAGCACCGGCAACTGGATCACCCCCGCCCGGTCGATCAGCAGGGAAAAGAGTTTGAGCTCCAGCGGGTGGACGACGTCCTCCGCATCGTGCAGCACCACGGCCTTCGCGCTGTCGCCCGTCACAGTTTCGAAGGCGAGCAGGGCATCGTAGAGATGGTTCAAGCAGTCTGCCTTGGTACTGGGTCCATCCACGTCGACCATCACCGCTTCAACGCGGGGATCGGCGACGGCGGCGATCGCTGAGGCTGTCGCGGGATCGTTGCGGTAATAACCGACGAACAATTTGTAGTTCGGATAATCGAACCGCGTCAGCGTTGCCCTCAACATGGGACCGATCACCATCGCCTCATCCCATGCCGGGATGAAGATGGCGAAGAATGGCGTCGGACCGGAGCGATCCATCGTGCTGGCATAGGCCCGCGGGTAGCGGCTGTAGACGGTCGCCGATCGCCAGAACTTGCGCGAAAAATAGATCAGGTCGACGGCAAGACCGTTGAAGCCGAACAGAAGAAAACCCGCCCCTGCGAACAAGGCGAGTTCCACCGCAAGATGGCCGAGGATACCGGCGGCGGTCACAAGGCTTCAGCGCCTGCGAACCCGAACGGCCGGAACAACACGCAACCGGTCAATGTCACCCTCCCCACGAGGCGAATCACTGTACCGAGCCGAAACGATGTGCCCGGAAAGACGGCAACTCTCAAGTTTGAACAGAAGTTGTGCCGAAATGGCGGGAGATGCGGCACGTTTGTTGCGCACGGCCCACGACGCTTTCGCGGGTCCGTACCTCACCCGTACTGCACGGTCTTAGCAGGACATATTTACATCCGACTTCGCCCAGTCCCTTCAGACCGCCCAAATGCGGGGTTCACCGTCAAACCTTAGTGTTGTGAGGCGGTTAGCCTGTGCCCGTGCGGCTTCCCCTTTCCTCGCCCGACGGCCAGCCTTATAGGAGCCCGCGTGACCAGCCTCCCCTTTGCAACTGATACCGGCATGCCGGCCGATTGGCGCGACCTGCTCGCGCTAACGAAGCCCAACGTGATGCGTCTGGTTGTCTTTACGGGGCTGTGCGGGCTGCTCGCCGCGCCCGTGATGCCGCCGTTTGTGATCGGCTTCACCGCGATCCTTTGCATCGCGCTCGGCGCGGGTGCTGCGGGCGCGCTGAACCAGTGGTACGAGGCCGACCTCGACATTCATATGCGCCGCACGGCAGGCCGACCACTTCCTGCAGGCCGAATGGACAAGCAGTCGGCGCTTCACTTCGGCGTGGGCCTGAGTGCCTTTTCAGTCATCCTGATGGGCCTGGCAGTGAACCTGATTTCTGCCGTCCTGCTGGCCGCGTCGATCCTCTTCTATGTCCTCGTCTACACGGTCTGGCTGAAGCGCCGAACCGCGCAGAACATCGTTATCGGCGGCGCGGCCGGCGCCTTTCCGCCGTTGATCGGTTGGGCAGCGGCAAGCGGTGAGGTCTCGGCCTACCCTGTTCTACTGTTTGCAATCATCTTTCTGTGGACTCCGCCGCACTTCTGGGCGCTGTCGCTGTTCGTGAAGTCCGACTATGCCGCCGCCAAGGTACCGATGTTGCCGGTGGTTGCGGGCATTCCCACCACGCGGCGGCACATCCTCCTGTATACCTTTCCGATGATCGCCGCCGCGCTCGCGCCATGGCCGATGGGGCTTGCCGGCCCGATCTACGGGATCACCGCCGTCATTCTTAACGCGATCTTCCTGTCGCTGGCCGTGGCGGTGACTCTCAACGCCTCTACCGAGCCTGCCGGCATGAAGCCGGAACGGCGGCTCTTCGCATTCTCAATTCTTTATCTCTTTGTCCTCTTTGCGGCCGTCGTGGCGGACCGCTGGGTGAACCTGTGACCGACCTTGATGAACGCCGCCGCCGCCAGCGTGAGCGGACTCGGTTGATGGCGCTGCTCCTTGGCGCCTTTGTCGTGCTGCTGTTCTTCATCACGCTTGCGAAGGTGCAGTTCGGGAAATGACGGCGATTGCCACCCGCAACGGGCGGACTGCCGGGATCGCCGCGCTGGTCGTCGCCTGCATGATCGGCTTGGCCTTTGCCTCCGCGCCGCTTTACCGGATGTTTTGCGAGGCGACTGGCCTGGACGGCACGACCCAGCGCGCCGACCGCGCGCCTGGCGCCGTCGCCGGCCAGATCGGCGTCCGCTTCGACGCAAACATCGATCCGGCGCTGCCCTGGAAGTTCGAACCGGTGCAAGAGACCGTCCGCATTCATCCCGGCGCCCGAACCCAGATTTTCTATCGCGCCAGCAATTACACCGCGCGCAAGACAACCGGCACCGCGGTTTTCAACGTCACGCCGGTGAGCGCAGGCAAATATTTCTCCAAGATCGAATGTTTCTGCTTCACTGAACAGACGCTTCAGGGCGGGCAAAGCGTCGACATGCCGGTGGTCTTCTTCGTCGATCCCAAGATCCGGGAGGACGAGGCCACCAAGGACATCGACGAAATCACGCTGAGCTATACATTTTACCCAGTGGAAAGTCCCGCGAAGGCTCGCTAGAGGCCGGGGCAAAGTTTCAAAGAGGGAATGCCACACGATGGCCGGTGCGAAGAACCACGACTATCACATCCTTGATCCGGATCCCTGGCCGATCATCGGCTCCTTCTCGGCGCTGGCGCTTACCGGCGGCGGCGTGATGTGGATGCATGACAATCCCTACGGCAAGTTCGTCGCGGGGCTTGGCCTGCTGGCCGTGCTGTTCACCATGTACAATTGGTGGGGCAACACGGTTCGTGAATCGCATGAAGGCCATCACACGCCGGTTGTGCAGCTGCACCTGCGTTATGGCATGATCCTGTTCATCGCATCGGAGGTCATGTTCTTCCTTGCCTGGTTCTGGGCATGGTTCGACGCATCCCTCTTTCCGTCGGCGGCCGAGAGCGTCGGCGCCCAGTGGCCGCCCAAGGGCATGGAAGTGCTCGACCCGTGGGGCTTCCCGCTGCTCAACACCCTGATCCTGCTCTGCTCCGGCACGACGGTGACCTGGGCTCACCACGCGCTCATCCACAATCAGCGTGGCGGCGAGAAGAAGGGCCTGTGGGGTCTGATCGGCGTCGGTGAGAACGACAGTCTCAAAAAGGGCCTGTGGCTGACGATCATCCTCGGCCTGATCTTCTCTTTCGTCCAGGCTTACGAATATATCCACGCGCCCTTCAGCTTTTCGCGGCTGAACGAAGAAAATCCGGGCAACATTTACGGCTCGGCGTTCTTCATGGCGACCGGCTTCCACGGCTTCCACGTGCTCGTCGGCACCATCTTCCTGATCGTCTGCCTTATCCGCGCCTACCGGGGCGACTTCACCCCGCGTCAGCACTTCGGCTTCGAAGCGGCGGCCTGGTATTGGCACTTCGTGGACGTGGTGTGGCTGTTCCTGTTCGTGTCGATTTACGTCTGGGGCGGCTGGGGCGCACCCGTTCACGGTTGATGGAGAGCGGCTTCCGCCTTGCGCAGATCAACGTTGGCACGCTCGTCGCGCCGGCGGAGCATCCGCAGGTCGCCGACTTCATGAATGCGCTGGAGCATGTGAATGCCTTGGCGGAAGAGGCGCCGGGTTTCGTCTGGCGCTTGGTGGACGACACCACTGCGGGTGCGACCGACATTCGCCCTGCGCCGGACCTGGAATTCATCGTCAACATGTCGGTGTGGACCGACGCAGACAGCCTATTCGAATTCGTCTACCGGAGCGCGCATACGCCGTTCATGGCGCGTCGGCGTGAGTGGTTCCACCGCCCGCCCGGCGCTTACCAAGCGTTGTGGTGGATCCCGGCGGGACACGTCCCCACCGTGGATGAAGGTCTATCCAAGCTATGGCTGATCGACCGTTATGGCCCATCGCCCAAGGCGTTCACCTTCAAGGCCCGTTTCCCCGCGCCGGATATGGCCGGGCTGCCGGTCGATATGAAACCCGATCCCTGGTGCGTCGGCCACGCTTGAGTCCCGGCTGATGCGGCGATTGCCGATCCTCGCAACGATCGTCGTCCTGCTGGCCGCAGGCACCATGGTCGCGCTCGGCGTCTGGCAGATCCGCCGGGCACAGGAGAAAGAAGCATTGCTGACACGGTATGAAGCCGCGCGGAACCTTCCGCCGGTCAGTTACCCGACCATGCCCAGCAAGAGCGCCGACCTGCCGCTGTACCGGACGGCCGATGCGGTCTGCGTGCGGGTGCTGGGCCATCGCGCCACGGCCGGCCGCAATCAAGCCGGCGATGTTGGCTATTCGCAGATCGTCGACTGCACCACCGGCGCGGAGGGGCCTGGGCTGGCCGTCGACATCGGGTGGTCGCGCAACCCCAATGCGACGGTCACTTGGAGCGGTGGCCCGGTGCGCGGGGTAGTCGCACCAGACTCACGCACGCGGATGCGCCTCGTCGCTGCAACGGCCGCGTCGGGGCTCCAGCCAAGTGCCCCGCCGTCCATTGCTGACATTCCGAACAATCATCGCTCCTACGCGGTGCAATGGTTTCTCTTCGCCGGCTTGGCGTTGCTCATCTACGGACTGGCCTTGCGCAAGCGGCGCGGCGCGCCAGATCAGCAGCCATGATCACCAAGCTCAGCAACGGCCTTACCGTCTGCACGCAATCCATGCCGGGCGTTGAAACCGCCGCCCTTACCCTGCTCGCCGACTGCGGCTCTCAGCATGAACCTGCGGCGCTCAACGGCATGGCCCACCTGTACGAACATATGGTGTTCAAGGGTGCGGGAACCCGCTCGGCGCGTGAGATCAGCGAGGCGATCGAGGACGTCGGCGGCGAGCTCAACGCCTGCACCGAACGCGACGCGACCAGCTTCACGGCCTCGGTCATGGCGGAGCATGTGCCCTTGGCGCTGGAGCTGCTCGCCGACCTCATCGTCCGCCCCCACTTCAACGCCGAGGATCTCGATCGGGAGAAGCAGGTTGTTCTGCAAGAGTTGGCAGAGGCCGAGGACACTCCCTCCGACATCATCTTCGACGAACTCTGGTCCGCCGCATTCGCCGACCAGCCGCTCGGACGATCGATCCTCGGGTCCGAAGCCAGCGTCAATGCGATCAGCGCCGACGACCTCCGGCAGTGGCGCGACCGCCATTACAGCGGCGACCGGCTGATCCTGTCCGTGGCCGGAAAGGTCGATCATGACGAGGTCACTGCCGCCGCGGAGCGCCTTTTCTCACCCCTCCCCAGCGCCGTCGACCCGACGGGTGAACTCGCGAGCTTCACCGGCGGAACTCGCGTCGGCCGAACGCCGAGCGAGCAGGCTCACCTGACGTTCGCCTTCGAAGGTCCTGCTATCGGCACGCCGCAAGCGCTTCCCGCCCGATTATTCGCGGACATCGTCGGCGGCGGCGCATCCTCCCGCCTGTTCCAGGAGGTTCGCGAGCAGCGCGGCCTCGCCTATTCGGTCAGCGCATCGCTGCAATCCTACCGGGAGACCGGCATCTTCTACGTCCATGCCGCCACGGCACGGCGCGACGGTCCAGCCGCGGCACAACTGATAAGCGATGTTATCGCCGCCGCAGCTTCCGATATCACCGAGCGGGAGCTGAGCCGCGCCCGCAACCAGGCGCGCGCCGGGCTGCTGATGAATCTCGAGACCAGCTGGGGACGCGCTGGCTATGCCGCGCGGCAGCTCGCGACCTACGGACGGGTGAAGAGCGTCGACGAGGTTCTGGCGGAGCTTGATGCCGTTACTCTCGACCAATTGGGGGAAGCGGCGGCAGACCTTCTGTCCGGTCCGATGGCGCGGGCGACGATCGGCATGCCCGCAGCCCGCGCCGCATGAGCGCACTGTCCACCATCATCGCCGAACCCTGGGCCGACTATGGGCTGATCGATTGCGGCGATGGACGCAAGTATGAGCGCTACGGCGACGTGCGTGTCGTCCGCCCCGAACCGCAGGCGATGTGGGCGCCGGCGAATTCGGACTGGGACCCCCACGCCACCTTTCTGCCCGGTGCTGACGAGGAGGGCGGAGGGCGCTGGGTCCACCATCGCCCGGTAGCCCGCGAGTGGCCGCTGGAACGCGGCGCCGTTCGCTTCAACGCGTCGCTGACGCCGTTTCGCCACCTCGCCTTCTTCCCAGACATGGCGCCCCAATGGGATTGGATGAGCGCGCGGGCCGACGGCACCGACATCCTCAACCTGTTCGGCTATACGGGCGTGGGCAGCCTGATCCTCAGTGCCGCGGGCGGCAGGTTGGTCCACGTCGACGCTTCCAAAAAATCGGTTGAGGCAGGGCGCCGAAATGCCGAGCTGTCAGGTTTGTCGGGCAATCCCATCCGCTGGATCGTCGACGATGCGGCGAAGTTCACCGCCCGCGAGGTTCGACGGGAGCGGCGCTACGACGGGATCCTGCTGGATCCGCCCAAATTCGGGCGCGGTCCGGAGGGCGAGGTGTGGCGCCTCGAACAGAATCTCGCGTCGCTCCTCACGGACTGCCGAAAGCTGCTGGACGACAACAGCCGTTTCCTCGTCTTGACGGTCTATGCAGTGCGAATGTCGGCGATCGCCATCGGCGAGTTGGTGCGGCAGGCACTTGCCGATCTCGGCGGCAGCGTCGAGGTTGGCGAGATGGCGGTCCGAGAGGAAGCGCGTGGCCTCCTCCTTCCCACTGCCATCTTCGCCCGCTGGAGCCGCGACTAGCTTCGCGCGGCTCGGATTGCGGCAGCGGTGACGAACGGGGCGCCCGCGACGATCAGCACTGCGACCGCGCTCTCGAGCAGCAATGCCCCGACCCGTCATCCCCACTTGCCGCGGCGCCGAAGATCAGCAACGGCACGGCAAGCGGCAGAAGCAGCAGCCCGGCCAGTGCGCCGGCGCGCGGCAAGCCCGCCGTCAAGGCTGCCACAGCGACGGCAAGTGCCGCCAGCGCCGGGGTCCCAATGGCGAGGGCCAGTAGGGTAGGTCCAAGCAGCTGGGCCGGAAGCTCCAGCAGGCCGGCGGCGACCACTGCTGCTATTAATAAGGGCGGGCCGAACCCCAGCCAGTGCGCACAAATCTTGGCGGCGGCAATGCTCTCGTCCGCCAGGCCGTGCAGCTTCAGCTGATCGAGGACGCCGTCCGCCCGATCCGGGTCGATCAGCCGTTCGATCGGGAGCAGTGCAGCGGTCAGCGCAGCGATCCACAATGTCCCCGATCCTATGCGCCCAAGCAGGCGAGGGTCAGGACCGACCGCAAACGGGACCAACGTCGCAACCAGCAGAAAGAATGCTGCGGGCAGCCACGCGGCGCCCGTGAGGGCGCGCCGCAGGTCGCGGGCGATGAGGGCCCTGATCACGCCGCCAGCTCCAGCCGCGTCCATGCACCGCCCAGCGGCACGTGCGAGGCGGCAAGCACCGCGCCGCCACTTTGCCGATGCATCGCCACGGCATGGTCGAGGCGTTCCGCGCTATCCTGATCCAGACCGTTGAGCGGCTCGTCCAACAGCCACAGTGGAGCGCTGGACAATGCAGCCCGAGCCAGACCTGCCCGCTTCAACTGACCGGTCGACAACAGGCGTACGGGGACTTCAACCAGGCCCTGGAGATCGAACAAGCGCAGCGCGGCCGATTGTTCATCCGGTCCGCGCCCCTTGGCCCAGAAGGCCAGCGCTCGGCCGAGCGGGAGTTCGCGATCGAGTGCGACTTTATCGTCGGAGAGCGCCAAGTTGACGGCGTCGACCGTTCCTTCCGTCGGTGTGAGAAGCCCTGCGGCAAGGCGGATCAGGCTAGATTTACCGATGCCGTTCGGCCCAAGCACCTGCACCGCGCCACCGGGCAACAGATCGAAGCTCAATCGCTCGAACAGCAGGCGCCCGCCCCGCACAAGTGCAACGTCGCTGAAGCGAAGCAATGGCGACGTCACGCCTGTTCCTCGATCGCGTGCATATCGTCGTCCGACAGGCCGAAGTGATGGCCCACCTCATGGATCAGCACGTGCCTGACCAGCACCTCCAATCGCTCGCCGCCATCTGCCCATTCATCCAGGATCGGGCGCCTGAACAGACGGATGCGGTCGGGTACACCACCGGTCGCCTCGACAGATTTGTCGCCAAGCGGCACGCCCTCGTAGATGCCGGTGAGCTCAAAAGGCTCCTCGAGACCCACGGAGCGCAACGTCTCCTCATCCGCAAAATCCTCGACCAGCAGGACGACGTCGCGCAGGTGCCCGGCGAAGATCGGCGGCAAGCTCGTCAGCGCTGCGCGAGCCAGCGCATCCAGCTCCTCAAGGCTTGGCGGTGGGCCGAACGTGCGCATGGGCGCTTCAATGCGGCAAGTGGCGCACACCGGCAAGGTTGCCCCCAGGCCCAGGCATGCCTAAAGGGCTGCCCTTCCAGGCGTCTGGTTGAACACCCGATTCACGCCGGTGCAGTGCATCGACGAACGGGATATGCGGAGCGGTGGCCGAGTGGTCGAAGGCGCTCGCCTGGAAAGTGAGTATACGGCAAAACCGTATCGAGGGTTCGAATCCCTCCCGCTCCGCCATCACCTTGCGTCCAGTGCCGACCCGACATGCGGATGAATTGCGCCGAACGCCGCTGTGCTCATCCCAGCAAACTCAATGGTTTGCCGCCGGAAAATTGGGTCTGAATCGGACATATGATTTAAGATGTGGGCAGCGATCCTCACCTAGTTGCATTGACGAGGAGGATCCTGGCGATGCCCGACGTTACCATGCTCCGCGATTTTGCAAGCCGCTGCCGCCGGATGGCGGAAAGTGAACGTGACGTGCGTCTGAAGACGATGTTTATGCAGATGGCGCAGGATTACGAAAAGCGCGCATCCGATCGCTGCGGCATCACACGTTTTTAGCGCAGGCGCGGCTTCAGCTTCAGTCCCAGCCACACCGTACGCGGCATTGCCCGCTCTTGAACGTCGTTGACGGCGAGCGCAGCCACGACCCGACGGTTCAGCAGATTTTCGACGCGCAAGGATACGTTCACGGCATCGGCAAGCGGCCATTCCCCATCCACATCGACCGTGAAGCTTCGCGGCAGCTTCAGGCTGTTGAGATCGTCTTCGAACCGCGCGCTTTCGTAATTGAAGTCGACATTGAGCGATCGGCTCCCGTCTATCCAGCCGGCACCCAGATTCGTCGATAGTGCGGGCGACTGAGCGGGGCGGCGCCCGTCAAGCGCCGCCGCCGAGCCCGATGCAACCACCCGCGCACTGGACAGGGACAATCCTGCATCGACATGCCAGGGACCTTCCCTCCAGCCGGCCGTGACCTCAGCGCCGCGGGAGCGGATCGCGGAAAGGTTCTGCCGCTGGCGATAGGCACCGCCCGCCCCGACGACACCCACGCCCGGGAAGGATCCAGGGCCAATGCCAAGCGTCACATTGGCAATCGCGTCGCGGAGCCGGTTGGCAAACAGGGTCGCAGCGATCGACCAGGGACCGCTTCGCCCGTCGATACCCGCCTCCACGCCGCGCAGCCGCTCCGGCTTGAGCTCGGCATTGGCCGCCGTGGCATCGCTTCCGGCGCGGAATGGCCGGAAGAGCTCGTTCAACGTCGGCTGCCGCCAACCCGCGTAAGCCGCGGCTCTGATCGACCATCGTGGGTCGAGTCGAAGCGCCGTTCCCGCCCGTGCGGTCGGCAGCCATCCGGAGCGGGACGCGAATTGCTGATCCACGAGCGGCAAGCCTGTTGCGATGCTGCGTTCGACCAATTGGCCGTCGAAAATGCGCCAATGATCCGCGCGAGCGGAAGCTGTCAGGGTCACGGGCCCCGAGAGCGACGTCAACTCGCCGAAAAAGCCGGCATTGGACTGTCGACCGCCCGCCTCCCGATCCCGCGTCGGCGCATTGCCGACATAAGAGGCATATTCCTTCGACATCCCGGCAGCCCGTCGCCCATCGATGCCGAGCCGGGCTTCCAGGCCAGAGCCGAGATGAGGGCGAACCTCGGCGCTCCAGCCGATCGCGGAAGCGGGGACGTCATATTGAAGGCTGGTCCGGCGCGCCGCAGTGCGCGCTGCATCCGTGCCGGCGAAGCTGCTCTGGAAGTTACGCGCCTGCGCGTAAAGCGTAGCCGCCCAGGGAATCTGGCCGCGCGACACCAGCCGCAGAGAAAGATCGGTGCCGCGGGTCCGGTTATCGGTCAATTCGAGACCGCGTTCGCGCTGGTCCGTGAAGGTCGCCAGGTTCGCCTGCAGCTCTTGGGTCGGACCTATGGCGGCAGTCCAGCGCAGGCGCGCCGAGCCGGTGCGGAAGGGAGCCGGCCGGTCCGCAGCGCCCCGGCGTTCCGCGACGATCGGAACGAAACCGTCGCTTCGGCTGCCTCGTAACGAGAGTGCAAGCGACCCGCTGCCGACATCCCGCGCGACCAACATCTCGCCTTCCAGCGACCGCCGGCTTCCGGCTTCAACAGTGGCGATCGTCGACGGGCCTGTACGGCTCGACAATTCGAGAACTCCGGCGAGCGCACCCGGTCCGGACGTGACACTGCCGCCGCCACGCAGCAGCCGTGCCTCCCCAAGGCTCAACGCACCGATGGACGGCCAGGCGATCCAGCCTCCGAACGGGTCGGCCTGAGGAACGCCGTCGAGCAGCACGAGCGCCCGGCTTGCCGCATTGCCGCCGAGATTTCGGATTGTCAGTCCCTGGCTGGTCGGGTGGGCGCTCCGGCTGTCGGACCGCCGAAACTGCTCCGCGCCGGCGAGGCGGGAAAGCAGGCGGTCCAGCGGCTGCCCCGCGGCACGGTCCAGCTCCCGCCGGCTCAACCGCTCGGACTGGAGAACGCGCTCCGCCGGATCGGCCGGGAGGGCCGTTCCGGTGACAATGATCGCGGGTGCTTCGTTCGGTGGTAAGGCCTGCATCATGCAGGCCGTCTATGGTAGGTCAGGCGACGTCCCGCCAGCCCTCCTCGTTGCCAGGTACGGCATTCAGATGCGCGTAGCGCTCCTCGCAGGCCGCCTCCTCCGCCGTCAGCTCGCGCAGGTAGGAGATGGACAATTTCCGGCCAAACACGTCGTCGCCGCGGAGCCGCAATTCGGCGTTCGCATCTTCGGGAAGGGAGTTGCGCAACGCGACCAACCTGCCGATGAGGTCGTCAAGCGATGCGTGATCCTTGATGTCGACAAAATCTTTTACGCGTCTCGTCATACCAGAACCCTCCCCAGCTGGCGGATTCGCGATTAACCTTGGTGCAAATCGTCGCGCAACCGGATCAGCGCTAATTATCCCCAACCAACTTTCAGAAGACTGAATCGACAAGCAACCAAAGGTGCAGGTTCCCATGTCTCAATCGCTACCGACCATCTCCAAAGGGCCGCTGACCCTAACGCTGAACCCGGCAATCGGCGGCAGCATCGCCGACTTCACCTGCAGCGTCGATGGCCGCGACTGGCCTGTGTTCCGCGGTGCGGAGCCGGGCCGGACGGAGGTGACGGACATGGGCAGCTTCCCCCTGCTGCCATGGGTCAACCGCATCAAGAACCATGGCTTCGACTTCCGCGGCCGACATATCGCCCTGACTTCCGACCCTGCCGTGGACCCGAGCCCGCTCCACGGTCACGGCTGGAAATCGCCTTGGTCCATCGAACAAGTGGAGGAGAGCCGGTGTGAGCTGGGCTTTCGTTATCAGCCCGGCGAATGGCCGTGGGCCTACTCGGCGCGCCAGCTGTTCGAACTGGATGGGCAGGGGCTTACCATCTGGCTGAGCTGCACCAACGAGGCCGACACGCCGATGCCGTGCGGATTGGGCCACCACCCCTACTTTCATTGCGGTGCCGAGACCCGGCTCGACACAAAGGTCGACGTGGTCTGGACCATCGACGAGCTTGTTCTGCCGGTCGAGAAGGTGCCCGCCGAAGGCCGCTTCTCCATGGTCGACCGCAAGGTATGCGCCCAGGATCTCGATCACGGCTTCGGCGGCTGGGGTCAGCGGACGGTGATCAGCGACCCCGAATGGCCGTTCGACATCGCCTTCTCCTCGCCGACAGCCCGCTTCTTCCAGCTCTATTCGCCGCCGCAGGGCGGCTTCTTCGTTGCCGAGCCGGTGACTCACGCCAATGCCGCGCTCAACGCACCGGAAGCGGACTGGCCGAAGCTAGGCATCCAGGTGCTGGAGCCGGGCGAGACGATGACTCTGGAGAGCCGCTTCGAGGTAATCGCCCGCTGACGGCTTCTCGGTTGAACCGCCGGGCAAGCCCCTCTATAGCCCCGCCTCTGCCGCTGTCCGGAGACGTGGGTGAGTGGCTGAAACCAGCGGTTTGCTAAACCGCCGTACGGGGGATTCCCGTACCGAGGGTTCGAATCCCTCCGTCTCCGCCACTCCTTTGACAATTGTTGGGTTGCCAGCCAATCAGCCGCTTCACCGTGGGCTGGGGACGGCAGCGAACAATGACTCGGGAAAAGGTTGCCGTTGTCGGGCTTGGCTACGTCGGCCTGCCGCTCGCCGTCGCATTGGCCCGCAAGCATGACGTGCTGGGCTTCGACATTTCCGCGCCCCGTGTTGCCGCGCTGAAAGCCGGCGAGGACTGGACCTACGAAGTCGATCACGAGGAGCTCGCGGCGTCGGACCTGCGCTTTTCGGACCGGCCGGCCGGCCTTGCCGGGAACGACATCTATATCGTCACCGTACCCACCCCGATCGACGACGCCAACCGCCCCGACTTCGGCGCTTTGCACTCCGCCTGCGCGCTGATCGGCCCGGCGCTATCGGCTGGCGCGATCGTCGTCTTCGAAAGCACCGTCTATCCGGGAGTGACCGAGGAAATCTGCGCCCCCGCGCTGGAGAAAGCGTCCGGCCTTACTTGCGGCAAGGATTTCACGCTTGGCTACAGCCCCGAACGGATCAATCCGGGCGACAAGGTGCACCGCATCGAAAAGATCACCAAGGTCGTGTCCGGTCAGGACGAGGCGACGTTGGAACGGGTCGCCGCGCTCTACGGGTCCATCATCGAGGCCGGCATTCACCGTGCACCATCGATCAAGGTGGCGGAGGCCGCCAAGGTCATCGAGAATACACAGCGCGACCTCAACATCGCCCTGATGAACGAGATTTCGAAAAATCTGCGACCTGGTCGGCATCCGCACCTCCGACGTGCTTGCCGCGGCAGGTACCAAGTGGAACTTCCTGAAATTCTATCCGGGCCTGGTCGGCGGCCACTGCATCGGCGTCGACCCCTACTACTTGACTGCCAAAGCGGAGCAGCTCGGCTACCAGCCGCAGGTGATCCTGTCCGGACGCCGGATCAACGACGGCATGGGCTGCTTCGTCGCACAGAAATTGGTGAAGATGCTGGCCAGCAACGGGCTGCCGCTACAAGGGGCGCGTGTCGGGATCCTGGGCTTCACCTTTAAGGAGAATGTCCCCGACATCCGCAACTCCAAGGTCATCGACATCTACGAGGAACTGCGCGCGTTCGGCCTGCACCCCATCGTTCACGACCCGCTCGCGCGTGCGGACGAGGTGCGCGACCATTACGGCGTCGAACTGTCGGACCTTTCCGAGTTCCACGATCTCCACGCCTTGGTCCTCGCCGTTTCCCATGCGGATTATGCTTCGCTGGACGGTGAAGCGATCGGCGCACGGATTTCGGATGGCGGCATCTTCATCGACCTTCGCTCCGCCATCGATCCGGCGGCGCTTCGCCCTGATATCAAGAGCTGGTCGCTTTAACGGCACGTTGGCGGCAGTCCGCGTTGCGGATAAGCGCTGATCCATGACTCGCATGACGGTGAATGGGGAAGCGGTCCACTATCGCCTCGATCCCGACACGCCCCTCCTTTGGGCGCTGCGCGACGCGTCCAATCTCACCGGCACCAAGCATGGCTGCGAAAGCGGCGATTGCGGTGCCTGCACCGTCATCGTCGATGGGCAGGCGATGCTCAGCTGCACGGCCAGCATTGCCTCCCTTGAAGGCGCCAAGGTCACCACCATCGAAGGCTTGTCCAGCGGCGGAACGCATGCCGTCCAGCAGGCGTGGGCGGCCGAACAGGTCACGCAATGCGGCTATTGCGAGCCCGGGTTCATCATGGCCATTGCTGCCCTTCTCGCCAACAGCCCGGCACCGACGGAGGAAGCCGTTGCGGCGCTTCCGAACATCTGCCGCTGCGGCACTTACCCGCGCATTCGCCGGGCCATCCAGCATGCCGCACGCCTTGTCCAGCCGCCGGCGGCGTTGCCACCGGCTCGGTTAAGCGACGGCTCATCTACAAAGGACCAACCTCCGACGCCTGAATAGCAAGCGAGGGCTTTGTAGTGCGTAACTTCGTCATCTCCTGCCTGCTGGCGTCCGCGTCGACGCCGCTGCTGGCGCAGCTTGAGACGGAGAACAATCGGGTGGATCGGCCCAGTCGTGACACGGGTGCGAATGAAAGCCGTGCTTGGCGCGGCAGCCGCAGCGAGCCCGCCACGCCGCGGAACTGGAGCCGCGATCAGGTGAGCGGCAGCGGCCGCCGCGATACGTCCGCCGCCGGCGCATGGCGAAGCGACCGGCGGGTCGGGGATGATCGCGTTATTCGGGGAACCGAAAACGCCGCCGATTGGCAAGCGCGTCGCGGCGACCGCGATGCCCGCAACCCTTCGCCAGCAGACCGGAACGAAGAATTCCGCCAACGCTGGTCTCGCGACCGCCGTGCCCCGCAGCCCAGCGACGGTGTCTGGAACGAACGGCTGCGCGAACGTTCCGGCACCTCCCTGCCTCGCCAGGGCAGCCAGGCTCCGGTGCGGGTCGGACGCAACGACAGCCGGGTAAACCATCGCTGGAGCGGCGATTGGCGGCACGATCGCCGCTACGACTGGCGCGACTATCGCAACCGCAATCGCTCGCGTTTCCACTTGGGCGCCTACTTCGACCCGTTCGGCTGGAGCTATCAGCGCTTCAATGTCGGCTGGCGATTGTGGCCGGACTATTACTCAAGCCGCTATTGGATCAACGATCCGGGCTTCTACCGCTTGCCGCCTGCCTATCCAGGCACGCGCTGGGTCCGCTACCACGACGACGCTTTGCTGGTGGACACATGGAGCGGCGAGGTCATCGACGTCGTCTACGCATTCTTCTGGTAGAAGGCCGTCGGCCCCTGGTCGAACATCCCATTGCAAGCCTTCGACCCTCAGCGTAGCCGTCTTACCCATATAGGACAGTTCTAGCTAAGGGTAGCTCATGAAATTCGGCCCGCTTGCCGCCTTGCTTTCCACCTCGGCGCTTGCCGCCTGCACCACCGTGGCACAAGCCCCGATGACGGTGCCGGCCGCTCAAACAGCGGCGGTCCAACCGAGCGCTCACGACCGGCTGTTCGACCTGTTCAGGGCGAGCGACGAGGCCAATCTTCAGCGCAACCCGATGAACGCCTTGATCCGTGGCGACCTGCGCTACGCGGCCCACTTTGGCGACTATCTGAGCGACGAATATTACGCCGCCGAACGCGCGGCGTCCGAGGCGGACCTTGCAGCGCTCAAAGCCATCCCGCGCGACCAGCTCAACTCCACCGACCAGCTGGCCTACGACGTCTTCGAATATACGACCAAGGACACGCTGCGCGGACTGCAGCCGGACTTGCTCGCGCTGACCGCCGTTCGCCCGATAAACCATTTCAGCGGCTATCAGACCTACTATCCCGCAATCGCCAGCGGCCAGGGCGCGGCCCCGTTCAAGACGGTCGAGGATTACGAAAACAACCTGAAGCGCCACGCTGAATTCTCGACCTATCTCGACCGGGCGATCGAGCGGTTCCGGCAGGGTGAGGCAAGCGGCGTCGTGGATACCAAGATGACGGTCCGCAACATGATCGAGCAACTCGACGGCCAGCTTGGTCAGCGTCCGGAGGAGTCGACCTACTTCGGTCCGATCAATCAATTTCCGGACAGCATCGGCGCCGCCGACAGGGCGCGCTTGACCGCGGCCTACAAGGCCGAACTGACAGATGAACTCTATCCGGCGCTGACCCGCCTGCGGAATTTCTTGCGCGCCGAATATCTAGCGAAGGCGCGAGAAGGCCACGGCCTGATGCACATGAAGGGCGGGGATCAACTCTACCGCCACCTCGTCCCGTCCACGACAACGCTGTCGATGAGCCCGGAGGAGATCCACAATCTCGGGCTCAGCGAAGTCGCCCGGATCACGGCGGAGATGGAGAAGGTCAGGACGGAGGTCGGCTTCAAGGGAACGCTTCAGCAGTTCTTCGACGATATTCGGACCAACCCCAAGTATAAGATGAAGAGCCGCGAGGCGCTGGCCCAGCGCTATTACGCAATCGGAAAGTCGGTCGATGCGAAGCTCCCCGACTATTTTTCCACCATGCCTAAGACGAAGCTGGAGATTCGCGCGGTCGAGCCGTTCCGCGAGAAGTTCCAGGCGGGCGGGAGCTATGAGCAGGGCGCCGCCGACGCCACGCGCCCCGGCGTGTTCTACTTCAACGCCTATGACCTGCCGTCGCGCACGACGCCGGGCATGACGACGCTCTACCTGCACGAAGGATCGCCGGGCCACCATTTCCAGATCAGCCTGGCGCAGGAGAATGAGGCGCTGCCGTCCTTCATGCGCTTCGGCGGCAACACCGCCTTCGTCGAGGGCTGGGCGCTTTATGCCGAGACGCTCGGCTACGACATGGGCTTCTACAAGGACCCAATGCAGCGTTTCGGCACTCTGTCCGACGAAATGCTCCGTGCGATGCGACTGGTGGTCGACACAGGCATCCATTCCAAGGGTTGGACCCGCGACCAGGCGATCAAATATATGCTGGATCACTCGGATATGGGCCGCACCGACGTCATCGCGGAGGTGGAGCGTTATATCGCCATTCCCAGCCAGGCATTGGCCTACAAGATCGGCGCGCTGACGATCCAGCGGCTGCGGCGCAAGGCGGAGGCGGAGCTCGGCCCCAAGTTCGACGTCCGCGAGTTCCACGCCCAGGTGCTGATGACCGGAGCCCTGCCGCTCGCGATCCTCGAGCAGAAGATTGATCGCTGGATCGGAACCCGCCGAGCGCAATGACCTTCGCTTAAGCTCGCAATTGTGACGGTCTTCGCGTCTCAAGCGAACTTAAACGCAAGGCCGTCCTGCCGATCGCGCGAGTGCTCCAGCACATCCGACCCGCTGGAGGGGCATCAAAGCTCAGCGACCGAGGATCCGGCCGAACAGACGAGCGAAGAGGCCGGTGCGAGCGGGCGCCGCCGGCTCGTCCGATGTCGCACACAGGCGCTGCCGCAGCGTTGCCGGCGGCGCCACGGCCTCGGCAGTAGGATCCTCTCGCGGAACCCAGGGCTTGACCGTCAGGGTCGCAAAGGCGGGTTGGCCCGTCGCCGAGGCCCGGCCACCGTTGCTGCGCTCGGCACCGAAGACGGTGACGACATCGGCATTGACGTCGACGGTTCCCGTGATCAGGCGGCAGCCGCGCGGAAGCACGCCCGCATCGACCGCCCGCTCGGCCGCTTGAAGCAAGCGGGTAGCAAGCAGCCAGCAGCCGAGAACATATTCGACATAGCCGCCGGGCGCGCGCGCCTCGACGCCGTCGCGGCCGTCGCGAAGAAAGCGGCGGTGCTTGCAATGGATCAGCGCGGTGTTGAGTTCGGCCAATCCCTGGATCGACAGGTGGAACTCCACATCCTCTTCGGCCCCGACCCAGGCCGGCATCTCCTTCGCGCATTCGGCGAGAAGGTCGGCGTTGCTGACGCTGCTGAACGGATAGCTTTCGTCCGAATAGAGGCCGAGAAGCAGCTCCGGGTCGTGGAGCCGGCCGGCTTCAAAGGCGAGGTCGGGGGGATTGGTAAGACCCAGTGTGATCGCGGTGATCGCCGGACCTTCCCATTCCTCCAGAACGGGCAGCAGGTCCTCAAACCCCTCAAGCGCCACGCCATCTGCCGAGATCCCTTTGCACAGACGGGCAAGCGAACCTTGGAACCCGTCCAGTGCTTCGCAGAGCCGGGCATCCGCGTCGCCTGTTCTTCCGGCTGTGAGCAGTCCCCGCAGCTCCTCAACCCAGGCGGCCTCACCCGCTTCGTGGAGGAACGTTAGTTGCAGGGGATGCGGGACGTCAGGCTCGGAATAGGCCCGAACTCCTTGCGTCCCTGCCGACGGTATGTTCGCCGCCTGCGGGTGCGAGGCACCGAGGTTCGACTGCAGGTTCACTTCGATCATCACCCTCGGTGTCGGCCAGCGCAGGCAAATTAGCAGCCGAGGGTTAAGCGATCGTAGACGAGGTCCTTCGGTGCTGCTTAGCGTCGAGCCGTCGACGGTACAGGGCCGATCACGGGCGCACCGTCCACCCAACGCAGCCGAGCGATGTAGAGCAGGCGCTTCGCCGCGCCTCGTCGGCAATCGTCGGTAACGGCCCATCCATGAAAGGCGATGAACGTCCGGCCTCGCGATTCGAACAAGGCCTGATGCCCCGGTCCACTCAGGCAGGCGCTGGCACCGCTGCTTACCGAACTGGCGAGCAAGGGCTCGTCCAAAGGTGTGCACGGACCCATCGGCCCGCGGCAGGTGGCGTAGCCGATGGCGTAGGGCGAGGTTGCGGCATCGGCCGGCCAGCCGAACGCACCGCCGGAAAAGAAAAGCTGATAGGCGCCGCCGCGCCGAATCATGGTCGGGGCCTCGATCACCCCACCCTGCCAGTCCACACGATTGGTCAGCAACGCCGCAGCACGGCCGCGCAGCCTCAGTCCGTCGGGCGTCAGCCGCTGCGACCAGATGGATGTCGCTGCCCCGATGCTGTTGCCGTCATTCTTGTAGAGGAGGTAAAGCGCGCCCGACCGATCGCGGAAAGGGCTGGCGTCGATCGAACCGCCGAGATCGTCCTGGCAAACCAAGGGTGTCGGCGATCGGTCGCGGAACGGTCCGTCGGGGCGATCGGCCGATGCCACGCCGACGCACTGCCGGTCGGACGTTCGGCTTCGCGCCGTGTAATAAAGCCTCCACCGGCGGCCGATGCGGATCACTTCCGGTGCCCATGTGAAGCCCGCGCGCGCCCAAGGGCCGAGCTGCGGCAGTGCATCGCGCAGCTTGCCGGACGTGCTGGGCTCAAGAAGCGGCGACCAATGACGGAGGTCCGACGATTGCAGCATCGGTACGTTGACCGCGGTGTTGGTCGAATATGCGAGATAGCGACCCCGCGTTTCGATGATGAAGGGGTCGGGGAAATCTTCACGATAGACCGGTTGTGGCCAGGCCTGCGCACCGGCCGCGCACGGCATCATCGCACCCAGGATGGCTAGCGCGATTCGACGAAAGCTCCGGGCCGACTTGCTCGTCATCCCGGCTGGATCAGGCGCCAATCGCTTCCGCAATCAGCCTGCGGCTGTTGTCGATGCCGTAAAGGGCGATGAAGCTGCCCATGCGCGGTCCCTGACTGGAGCCAAGCAAGGTCTCGTAGAGCGCCTGGAACCAGTGGCGCAGGCTCTCGAACTCGTAATGCTTGCCGACCTCGAAAACGATGTTCTGGATCTCATCGCCCGGCGTGTCGGGGTCAAGTTTGGCCAGTTCGCTGTCCAGCTCCCTGAGGGCGTCGACTTCCTGCTCCGCCGGCGCGCGCCGTTGCAGCGTCGGCGCAACGAAGTCGCGTGCGTAATTAACCGCAAGGCCGATCAGCTCGTCCAGTTCCGGGTGCGTTTCGGGCGAGGTGTCGGGCGCATAGCGCCTCACGAACTTCCACGCCGTCTCAGGATCGTTGACGCCAGGCAGGCTGACGAGGTTGAGCAATAGCCCGAAGGTCAGCGGCAGGCTGGTCGGCTCCGGCACTGCACCGCGATGGATATGGTGGACCGGGTTGCCGAGCTTCTGCTCAATCGGCTGCGCCGGGTAATTGCCGCGAAACTGCCAATATTCGTCCACCGCGCGCGGGATCAGCGCCAGGTGCAGGCTCTTCGCCTTCTTGGGCTCCCGGTAGATATAGAAGCTCAGGCTCTCCTCGCTGCCGTAGCGAAGCCACTCCTCGATGCTCAGCCCGTTGCCCTTGGACTTGGAGATCTTCTCGCCCTTGTCGTCGAGGAACATCTCATAATTGAAGCCTTCCGGCGGACGGCCGCCGAGCACACGGGCGATCTTGGACGATTGGACGACACTGTCGATCAGATCCTTGCCGGCCATTTCGTAATCGACACCAAGCGCGACCCAGCGCGCAGCCCAGTCGACCTTCCACTGCAGCTTCGACATGCCGCTCAGAGCCGACTGTTCGACCCGCGATCCGTCCTCGTCGGTGAAGGCAATCGTGCCCGCTTCCGCATCCATCACCTCGACCGGAACCTGAAGCACCTTGCCGCTCGACGGCGAGACCGGAAGAACCGGCGAATAGGTCTGCCGCCGCTCCTCGCGCAGGGTCGGCAGCATCACGCCCATGACGCCGTCCCATTGGCGCAGCACCTGGCGGACGATCTCGTCGAAGCGGCCGCTTGAGTAGCAATCCGTCGCCGACAGAAACTCGTAATCGAAGCCGAACTGGTCGAGGAAGTGGCGGAGCATCGCATTGTTGTGATGCGCGAAACTTTCGTGCGTGCCGAACGGGTCGGGAATTCTGGTCAGCGGCTTGCCGAGGTGCTCAGCCAGCATCGCCTGATTGGGCACATTGTCCGGCACCTTGCGGAGCCCGTCCATGTCGTCGCTGAACGCCACCAGCCGCGTTGGCGCACCGCCGGTCAGTTCCTCATAGGCCCGGCGGACGAAGCTGGTGCGCGCGACCTCGTTGAAGGTGCCGATGTGCGGCAGGCCCGAGGGGCCGTAGCCCGTCTCGAACAGCACCGGCGCACTATCCGGCTTCCCGTCTGGCCACCGCTTCAAGAGCTTGCGCGCCTCCTCGTAGGGCCAGGCTTTGGACTGCATTGCGGCGGATCGAAGCTGTTCGGCGTCCAAAATCGTTGCTCTTCTGTTCTCTTGGGGACAGGGTGCGGAGGATGGCCGCTCCATTGCCTCTTCCAGCCCTGCACGCAACCCATGCGGGCATCTGGCTCGCGCTGTCGGACGGCCCGTTGCGCGAGATCGAACGGGGCCAAGCGATCGCGCGTGCGGCGGAGACGCCGCATATCGTGCTCAATGCGCCGCTTATCGGGCAGCGCCTCGGATATCCAGAACTGTCCGGCCTCGACCTGCTGGAGCTGTTCGCCTTCATCCACCCGGCGCGCTTTGCCGTCCCGACACCCGCCGGCCTCGCCAAGCAACTTGGCCTGACGCCGCCTGCCAGCGATGCCGAGGCCGCAGCGTCCTTGCGGGACATCGCCGATCGGCTGCTTGCCGTGCTGGACTGCGACTGGCCCGAGCGGGAGGGCGCATGGACCAGCAATGCCACCCTGCACCGGCTCGGCTGGG
Source organism: Sphingomonas piscis (assembly GCF_011300455.1). Taxonomy (NCBI): domain Bacteria; kingdom Pseudomonadati; phylum Pseudomonadota; class Alphaproteobacteria; order Sphingomonadales; family Sphingomonadaceae; genus Sphingomonas; species Sphingomonas piscis. The sequence goes on along the minus strand of NZ_CP049869.1, from coordinate 1,674,611 downwards.
GTTGGGCGCCGCTCATCGGTTCACGCCTCCCCGGCCCGAGCGGGGCGAACGCATGCTCTTCTCCCGCCTGCCGCAGTGGGAAGAAAGCGCCGAGCGGCCGCCGCCCCGGCCGATGACCATTCCGCCCCAGGCCGCGCGCGACAAGCTGGCGGAGTTGACCGGCGGCGGGTCGGAAGTGCGGGAGGGGCAGAAGGCGATGGCGGCGGCCGCCTCGGCGATCTTCGCGCAAAAGACCAAGCAGGGGGCACCGAACATGGTGCTGGCCGAGGCAGGGACGGGGATCGGCAAGACCCTCGCTTATCTCGCGCCTTCGTCACTGTGGGCAGAGGCGGCGGGCGGGACGGTGTGGGTATCGACCTTCACCAAGGCGTTGCAGCGGCAGCTCGATGCCGAAGGGCCGCGCCTGTTCGCCGACAAGGCGACGCGCGAGAAGAAGATCGTCGTACGCAAGGGGCGGGAGAACTACCTCTGCCTGCTGAACCTTGAGGACGCGATGCAGGGCGCGTTCGCCGGGCGGGCGGCGGTGCTGGCGCAGCTGGTGGCGCGCTGGGCGGCTTACTCGAAAGATGGCGACATGGTCGGTGGCGACCTGCCCGGCTGGCTTCCGACCTTGTTTCGACGGGCGGGCGCAACCGCGCTCACTGACCGGCGAGGCGAATGCGTTTATGCCGGCTGCCCGCATTACCGCCGCTGCTTCATTGAACGGGCCGAGCGCGCGGGACGCGAGGCGGACCTGGTGATCGCCAATCATGCGCTGGTCATGATCAACGCCGCCCGGGCGCGGGAGGATGCACCGGCGCGGATCGTGTTCGACGAGGGTCACCACCTGTTCGACGCCTCCGATTCAACCTTCGCCGTCGCGTTCGGCGGCCAGGAGTCGATCGAGATGCGGCGCTGGATCGTCGGTCCGGAGGGCCGCGCGCGCGGACGCCGGCGGGGGCTTGCGGCGCGGCTGATGGATGTCGCATCCTATGACGACGAAGGCGCGCGGGCGCTGGACGCAGCCGTTGATGCCGCCCGGAACCTGCCGTCCGACGGCTGGCTCGGAAGATTGGCGGAGGGCATGCCGTTCGGGCCGTGCGAGGCCTTGCTCGCCGAGGTGCGGAGCATGGTTTACGCGCGGGCCAAGGCCCAGGAGGCGGGCTACGGCCTGGAGACGGAACTGGCCGAGCCCGACGGGGCGCTGGTCTCCGCTGCCGAGGCGGCGGTGGTCACGCTGGAAGCCCTGCAGAAGCCGCTTGCGGCGCTGGAACGCCGCCTGGATGCCGTGCTTGGGGACGCGCCGGACTGGCTTGATGCACAGGCGCGTGCGCGGGTCGAAGGGGCCATTCGCGGTTTGTCCTGGCGGCGCGAGACGCTGGCTGCATGGATCGGTCTGCTGGCCCGGATCGGCGGTGCGGCCGATCCGGACTTCGTCGACTGGCTGGCGATCGAGCGAGTGGACGGCCGCGAATATGACGTTGCGATCCATCGCCGCTGGCTCGACCCGACCCGCCCGCTGGCGTCTGCGGTGCTGGCCAATGCGGACGGCGTGCTGGTCACGTCCGCGACCCTGACCGGCGGCGAAGGTTGGCCCGTTGCCGAGGCGCGTACGGGCGCGGCGCACCTGCCCTTGCCGGCGCAAACCTTCTTGGCCGAAAGCCCGTTCGATTATGCGAACTCGGCCGAAGTGCTGATCGTCACCGACGTGAAGGCGGGCGACACGGCCGCGCTCGCCGGCGCCTACGCTCGGTTGATCGAGGCATCCGGCGGCGGCACGCTGGGCCTGTTCACCGCTATCCAGCGATTGAAGGCGGTACACGCCCGCATCGCCGACCGGCTCGCACGGGCGGGACTGCCGTTGCTGGCCCAGCACGTCGACCCGATGGACGCGGGCACCCTGGTCGACATCTTCCGCGACGATCCCAAAGCGTCACTGCTCGGCACCGACGCCCTGCGCGATGGCGTCGACGTGCCGGGCGAGTCGCTGCGGCTGGTGGTGATGGAACGCGTGCCCTGGCCGCGCCCGACCGTGCTTCATGGTGCCCGGCGCATGTCCGGTGGCGGCACGGCCTACGATGACCGGGCGGTGCGCGACCGACTGGCGCAGGCGTTCGGGCGATTGATCCGGCGGCAAGGCGACCGCGGCCAGTTCGTGATCCTGTCGGCGGCGATGCCGTCGCGGCTGCTCAGCGCCTTTCCACCCGGGGTGCCGGTCCGGCGTATCCCGCTCGACGAGGCAATCGCCCGGGTCGCCGCGTTCCGGTCAGGCGTTCAGGGCAGCGGCGAGCTTGTCGCGAAGCACGACCAGGCGGTCGACGTCCAGTGACGGCTTCGGCTCCGCAACAGGGGAAACCGGTGCCGGGGTAGGCTCGGGAGCGGTGCCGTTCTTCAGCAATTGCTGGACGCCCCGCACCGTATAGCCTTCGCGGTTGAGGAGGCGGTCGATCCGGCGCACCAGCTCCACATCGGCCGGGCGATAGTAGCGGCGGTTGCCCGCGCGCTGCATCGGCTTCAGCTGGGGAAAACGAGTCTCCCAATAACGCAGGATATGCTGGGCGACGCCCAGTTCGGCCGAAAGTTCGCCGATCGTCTTGAACGCGTCCGGTGACTTCGCGCCGGAAGCCATAAGCGGCTTACTTCGCGATCCGGTCGCGCATGATCTGGCTGGCGCGGAAGGTCATGACACGACGCGGTGCGATCGGCACTTCGACACCGGTCTTCGGATTGCGGCCGACCCGCTGTCCCTTGTCGCGCAGGATGAAGCTGCCGAAACCAGAAATCTTGACGTTCTCGCCCTCAGAGAGCGCATGGCACATGTGGTAGAGCATTCGCTCCACGAAACTCGACGACTCGGCGCGGGACAGGCCAAGTTGCCCGTGAATGCGGTCCGAAAGGTCCGCGCGGGTCAGCGTGCCACCCGCCGTTTCATCTTTGCCAAGACGCGCGATGCCAAGATCCGCCATCAATTCCTCCGCCCCCTATGCCGAGTCTCTCGCCAGTCAGTTACATTAACGTAACGGAATTCAGCGCGCCCGACAATGCGAGTTGTCGCCTGATTCCTCATGTTTATCAATAGCTGAGCGCGGCGGCGCCCCAGGTAAAGCCACCGCCCATCGCTTCCAGCACCACCAGGTCGCCGCGCTTGATGCGGCCGTCGCGGACCGCAACGTCGAACGCCAGCGGCACCGAGGCGGCGGACGTATTGGCGTGCTTGTCGACCGTCATGACCACTTTTTCAGCCGGAAGGCCGAGCTTGCGGGCGGTCGCGTCGATGATCCGCGCATTGGCCTGGTGCGGCACGACCCAGTCGACATCGTCCGGAGAAAGCCCGGCGGCGGCGAGCACCTCCGACAACACCTCGGCAAGGTTCACGACCGCGTGCCGGAAGACCTCACGGCCCTTCATCCGCAGCTTCCCCACGGTGCCGGTGGTGGACGGACCGCCGTCGACGAACAACAGGTCATTATGGCGCCCGTCGGCGTGCAGCTTGGTGGCAAGAATGCCGCGCTCGCCCTCCTGCGCCTGGAGCACCAGCGCGCCCGCACCGTCACCGAAGAGGACGCAGGTCGCGCGGTCCTTCCAGTCGAGCAAGCGGCTGAAGGTCTCGGCACCGATCACCAGCGCCGTGGTGGCATTGCCGGAGCGCAGCATCGAGTCGGCGACGCTCAGCGCATAGAGGAAGCCGGTGCACACCGCGTGGACGTCGAAAGCGATGCAATCATTGATGCCGAGCGTCGCCTGCACCTTGGTCGCGGCCGACGGGAATGTCTGGTCGGGCGTAGCGGTCGCCAGGACGATGAGGTCGATGTCCTGCGGCTGGAGCCCGGCCGCTGCGAGCGCCTGGCGGCAGGCGTCGGTCGCAAGGCTTGCGGTCGTCTCGCCCTCGCCGGCGATGTGGCGGCTGCGGATGCCGGTGCGCTCGACGATCCACTCATCAGACGTGTCGACCGTCTTTGCGAGTTCGGCATTGTCGACACGCCGCGCGGGAAGGGCGGAGCCGGTGCCGAGAACAACGGAGCGAAGAGTCACTGCGCGGCCTGCTCCGCCGCGGCGAATGCATGGGCCCGGAAGTTGTCGAGATCCTCGCCGATCCGGCGAGTGATGTCGTTGCGGACCATGCTGGAGGCCACGAAGATGGCGTTGGCCACGCCCTTCGGGTTCGCGCCGCCGTGGCTCTTCACGATCAGGCCGTTGAGCCCAAGGAAGACGGCGCCGTTGTGATTGTTGGGGTCGAGATGAACCTTGAGTAGGTTCAGCGCCGGCTTGGACAAAGCGAAGCCGGCCTTCGACCGCAGCGAACTCTTGAACGCCCGGCGCAGGAGGTCGGTGACGAAGCGGGCGGTGCCTTCCGCCGTCTTGAGCGCGATATTGCCCGAAAAACCGTCGGTGACGACCACGTCAATATTGCCCCTGGACAGCTGGTCGCCCTCGGTGAAGCCGTCGAATTTCAGCGGCAGATAGTTGGCGTCGCGAAGCAAGGCGGCGGCTTCCTTGAGCTCGTCCGTGCCCTTCAGCTCTTCCGTGCCGATGTTGAGCAGTTTCACCCGTGGCTTGGAAATCGACAACACCGTCCGGGCATAGGCCGAACCCATGACCGCAAACTGAACCAGATTCTGTGCGTCGCATTCCGTGTTGGCGCCAAGGTCGAGCATTACGCAGTCATGTTCGCCCATGGTTGGCAGCAGGGCCGCAAGCGCAGGCCGGTCGATCCCCGGCATCGTCCGCAGCGCCAGCTTGGACATGGCCATCAGGGCCCCGGTGTTGCCGGCGGACACGGCGGCATCGGCATGGCCGTCCTTAACCGCGCCGATCGCCATTCCCATCGAGGTGGTGCGAGCGCGGCGGATGGCCTGGCTCGGCTTTTCCTCGGAAGAGATCGATTCGGGCGAATGGACGATGGTGACGTTGGGCGTCAGCGTCTTGTGGTTGGCAAGCTCGGCGCGAACCGCAGCCTCGTCACCGAAGACGAGGAAATGGAGCGTCTTGTCCTTGCGCAATGCACGCGCGGCTCCGGCCAGCATCGCTGCCGGTCCGGAGTCTCCGCCCATGGCGTCGATTGCGATGCGCGGGCCGGTTGGCATCAGCGCGCTTTCGCTCCCGTTTAGGCTCAGGCCTCGCTCGAGACGATCTCACGACCATTATAGTGGCCGCAAGACGAGCACAGGTTGTGCGGCAGGCGAAGCTCACCGCAGTTCGGGCATTCCTGGAAGTTCACGGGCGACAGCGCGTGATGGCTGCGGCGCATGTTGCGCTTGGAGGGCGACGTTTTTCTTTTAGGGACAGCCATTCCGGCACCTGCTCAATGAAACAATAAAAATTGCGACGATCGTCGCCGAGTCTCGTCAGGCAAGCCCGACGGCGGCGGGGGGATCGTCGCGAACCGCGGCTCCTATAGCGAAAGCCGGAAAAAGCGCAAGCCGCTCAACGCGCAAGAACCCGGTCGCCGACATAGGGGTTGCTCGCCCGCTCCCGCCCGAAGGTCGACATGGGACCGTGACCTGGCACGAAGGCGGTCTCATCCCCCATCGGCCAAAGGCGTCCGGTGATCGACCCGACCAACTGGTCATGATTGCCGCGCGGGAAATCCCAGCGGCCGATGCCGCCCTGAAACAGCACGTCGCCGACCAAGGCGAGCTGTGATTCAGGATGGTGGAAGACGACGTGGCCGGGCGTGTGGCCGGGGCAGTGCCGGACGTCCAGCGTCAGCTCGCCCACCTGGACCTGATCGCCGTCCTCCAACCAGCGCGCCGGCGTGAACGGACGCCCTTCGATCCCGTAGCGATGCCCGTCCTCCTTGAGCTGGGCGATCCAGAACAGGTCGTCCTCGTGCGGACCTTCGATCGGAACGCCAAGCTCCTCGGCAAATATGCCAGCGGACCCGCAATGGTCGATATGGCCATGGGTCAGCAGGATCTTCTCGATGGTGACGCCCGCCTGCGCGGCCGCGGCGCGCAGCTTGTGAAGGTCGCCGCCGGGATCGACAAAGGCGCCCCGCATCGTCTTGGTGCACCACAGCAAGGTGCAATTCTGCTGCAACGGGGTGACGGGAATGATCGCCGCCTGAAGGGGCGGTTGAGGATTGGACATGACCCTCATCTAAGGCGCGGCCGGGGCCGGCACAACGCGAAGGGGCTTGCCGCGCGCTCCTTTCCCGTCGATGACGGTGGCAGATGGCAACCGATCACCCGCGCGATATTCAGGAAATGATGCGGTTCGATCCGGAAGAAGCCATCGTCAATCTCGACGAACATCTGCGACGGATCACCGAGGCGGCGGAAGCGGAGGGCTACCGCTTCGACCGGCATGGTGCCCGCAACGAGCTCCAAGCGGCGACGTTCGGGCGCCGCACACCGGCAGACGTGCGGCTGGTGCTATCGCCGACCGGCGCGATGGCGATCGAGGTTCGCAGCCTTTAGGCGGCGATCGGGAAGCGCAGCAGCCGGTCCGACACCGGCACCAGCGCCGATGCCTGGGCACCGACATTGCGGACGATTTCCGGGTGCGCCGCGTCGAGCCCGCCGGTCAGAGAGCCGAACGCCGGCAGGATCAGTTTGCTCTCGGACGCAACGAAGCAGCGGCGCGACACGCGCCGGCCCTTGATCTGAAGCCGCAGCTTCGGGTGGAAATGGCCGGACATCTCGGGCCGCGGATCAGCCGGGTCCGCTTCGTGGCGCAACATGATGCCGTCGACCTCCATTTCCTCGATCAGCGTGCCGCCGCAGTGATCGGCAAAGCCGGGATCGTGGTTGCCGAGGATCCAGGTCCAGTCGAGCCTGCCCGTCAGTGACAGGAGCAACGCGCGGGCATTGTCCGGCAACCGGTCGCACCCGAACTTGTCGTGAAAGCTGTCGCCCAGGCAGTAGAGCCGCTCCGCCCCCGTCCGCTCGACCTCGCCCTTCAGCGCCAACAAGGTCGCATGGCTGTCGTAGGGCGGAAGGAACTGGCCGAGCCGCGCGAACCAGCTCGCTTTTTCGAGGTGCAGGTCGGCGACCAGCAACGCCTTTCGTGCCGGCCAGAACAGCGCGCCTTCGGGGGTTGCAAGGAAATCGTGGCCGGCGAACGAAAGGGGAACCATGGAATCGGCTTAAACCCGAAAAGCCAGCCTATTCCAAGAGGGTAAGCACATGGTCCTTGAGCGCCCTGGCGTCGTGCAGCGCATTGTGCGGCACGGCGCTATTCGCCGCAGTGCTGAAGCCGAACAGGGTCAGCACCTCGAACCGCAGCGGCGGCACCGGCACCATTTGACCCGGACCGGTGATCAGCAGCATGCAGAATAGGGCGATGTCCTCCGGCCAGTCGGCCGTGATGTAGGGCGCTTCGTCAGCTTGCAGATAATGCGCCACCGTTTTGGCAGCCTCGGCGCGGGTCAGCGGCGGGTTGCGTAGCGCGTCGGGCACCGTGTCTAGGTAAGGCACGACATGCCGCTCGACCCATGGCTCGATCGTGTCGGCGCACTGCAGTGTGAGATAAAGCTCCTCGCCATCGTCCGGCACCAGGGCAAGGGAAAGAAGCGCGCCGCCAAAACCGTTGAATTCGGTATCGAGGAAGTAGCGCACCTAGCGGGCGCAATAGTCGGTCGGCAGCGCGCGTCCGCGCCGGCAACGTTCCTCCATCGCCCGCACTTCCTTTCCGCGGCGTTCCTCTTCCTTGCGAAGCTCGGCGCCGCGCTTCTGGTCGGCCTCGGCCTGGCTGGTGGTGGCGAGATCGACGCCCTTCGAAACGACCCTGACCGGCAGGGTCACCGCGTCGACGGCGGTGCCGACAATGCAGCCGGACAACATCAACGATGCAGGCGCGATAAGGAGAAATTTCATGCCCGTAGGGTCGCACAGGCGATGTGGCTCGGCAATGAATAAGCTTAAGCCATCGCCTCTTGAGCCAACGCTTCGGCCTGGATCAGCAAGCTTTCGTCCGCCTCTCCGCCCGGCGGCATCGCCTCGCGGCCGACGATCACCATCAGCGGCACGGCCATGGGCGTCACCCGTTCGGCGGAGACATGCACCATCTGCTGCGCCGCCCGCTCCACCAGGCGGACGAGACGGCCGAGCTCCGTCATGCGGGCACGGGCGTCATCCCAGGCTGCGGTCATCAGGAGATGCTCAGGCTCGTAGCGCCTCAGTACGTCATAAATGAGGTCGGTTGAGAAGCTGACCTGCTTGCCCGTTTTGCGCTTGCCGGGGTGCTGCCGTTCGACCAGCCCTCCGATCACCGCCACCTCTCGGAATGCGCGCTTCAGAAGCATCGATTGCTCGACCCACTCCGTGAACTCGGCTTCAAGGATGTCGGGCGACAACAAGGCCGCCGGGTCGGTGATCGGCTCCAGCCCATAGACCGCGATCGCATAGTCGTTGGCGACGAAGCCCATTGGCTTCAGCCGCGCTTTTTCCATGCGCTTGTTGATCAGCATGCCGAGCGACTGGTGGGCGTTCCAGCCTTCGAAGCTGTACATCACCATGTAGTGACGGCCCTCCAGCGGAAAGGTCTCGACCAGCAACTCATCCGGCTGCGGGAGGCGCGACCGACGCTCTTGCACCTCCAGCCATTCGCGCACGCCCTCGGGGAAGCGCTGCCACTGCTCCGGCTCCGCGAGGAAGGCGCGCACCCGGTCCGCCAGGTGCGTCGTCATCGACATGCGCTGGCCGCCGTAGGTCACCAGCCGCGCGTCCTTCGAAGAGGCGCGCACGATGATGTCGCTGTCCTGGAACCGCTCAACCTCCAGGCTCAGACCGGCGAAGAAGATGTGGTCGCCGACCGTCAGCGTCGAGGCATAGCCCTCCTCCACCTTGCCGAGCCGCCGGCCATTCTTGAACCGCACCTCCATCATCGGATTGTCGACGATGATGCCGGCGTTCAGCCGGTGCTGCGCCGCCACCGCCGGGCGCGTGATCCGCCAGTGACCGGAACCTTCCGGCTCCTCCACCAGCCGTCGGAACTTGTCGTAGGCGCGCAGGGCATAGCCGCCGGTCGCGATATATTGCATGACTCGCTCAAACGTCTCTTGCGTCAGCCCCGCGTATGGCGCGGCTCCCTGGATTTCGCGAAGCAGCTGCGCCTGCTCGAACGGGACGGCGCAGGCGCAGGCGAGGATATGCTGTGCCAATGTGTCGAGCGTTCCGGGGCGGAAGCTTTCCGGATCGAGCTCGCGGTTGCCCACCGCATCCAGCGCCGCGCGTGCCTCGAGATATTCGAAGCGGTTGCCGGGAACGATGATGCCCTTGCTTGGCTCGTCGAGCCGGTGGTTGGCGCGGCCGATCCGCTGCAGCAAGCGTGAGCTGCCCTTGGGGGCCCCCATCTGCACCACCAAGTCGACGTCGCCCCAGTCGATGCCGAGGTCGAGGCTGGAGGTCGCGACAAGCGCGCGCAGCTTGCCGTCGCTCATCGCCGCTTCGATCTTGCGCCGCGCCTCCAGTGCAAGGCTGCCGTGGTGAATCCCGATCGGCAGACTCTTGTCGTTGACCCCCCACAGATCCTGAAAGATCAGCTCGGCGAGGCTGCGCGTATTGCAGAAGACAAGGGTGGTGCGATGCTGCTCGATCAGCTCCATCACTTCGCGTACCGCGTGGCGGCCGCTATGGCCGGACCACGGGATCCGGCCGTCGGGGATCAGGATCGACAGGTCCGGCTCGGCACCCGGATCTCCCTGCAATACGTCGACCAATTCCATATCGGCGTCAGGCGCGAGCCAGCTGCGGTAGGCATCGGGGTCCGCGATCGTGGCGGACAGGCCGACCCGCCGCAGTTCCGGCGCGAGCGTCTGTAGCCGAGACATCGACAGCGCCAGAAGGTCACCGCGCTTGTCGCGGGCGAAGGCGTGCATCTCGTCGATGACGATCGTCTTCAGCCCCGCGAACATCGTCACGCTGTCCGGATAGCTCAGCAGCAGGCTCAGCGATTCGGGCGTGGTCAGCAGGATGTTGGGCGGTCGCACCCGCTGCCGCGCCTTGCGGTCGGACGGCGTGTCGCCGCTGCGGGTCTCGACCCTGATCGCGAGACCCATCTCTTCGATCGGGCCGAGCAAGTTGCGCTGAACGTCGACGCCGAGCGCCTTCAGCGGCGAGACGTAGAGCGTGTGAAGCCCGTCGACCGGCGCCTCGGCAAGGTCGCAGATCGTCGGCAGGAAGCCCGCCAGCGTCTTGCCGGCACCGGTCGCCGCCACCAGCAACGCGTGGCGACCTGCCCGCGCACGCTCCAGCATTTCCAACTGGTGCCGCCGCGGCGTCCATCCGCGCTGGTCGAACCAGCGCTGGACGACGTCCGGCAGCTTGGCCGGCTCAGAGACCGTCGGTGCCCTCGCGCCGGCGCTGTTCCTCCTGCTCATAGAGGTTGTGCGTAGCCGCTTCGGCCCGATCGTTGGAGGGGCCGCGCGTCGCCTTGCGGTTCTTCAGCACCACCCACAACATCACGATGCCGAGGATCGCCGCGCCGACGATGGTCACCGATGTCCACAAACCTTCGTCCACTTGCCGTCTCCTATCCGGAACCTCGTTTCGTTTCGGATGCTATATCTCCCGATGGGGCGCCTGGGTTCCTGGATCGAGCCATTTCCTGAAGGCATTTACGTGCGTCCCGCCGACGCATGGGTCGATCCGTCCGATGCAAAGGCGAAGGCTTTGGTCACCCACGGCCATGCCGATCACGCCCGCGGCGGCCATGGCGAGGTCTGGGCCACGCCCGAGACTCTCGCGATCATGGGCGTCCGCTATGGCGAGCAGAATGCCCGGCCCGTCGCTTTTGGCGAAAGCACACGCATCGGCGAGGTGGACGTCAGCTTCGTTCCCGCCGGCCATGTGCTCGGCTCAGCGCAGATCGTCCTCGAATTTGGCGGTGAGCGGGTAGTCGTTTCCGGCGACTACAAGCGCCGTCCCGATCCGACCTGCGCGCCCTTCGTGCCGGTGCCGTGCGACATCTTCATCACCGAGGCGACGTTCGGCCTCCCTGTCTTCCGTCACCCGGACACCGGCAGTGAGGTCGACAAGCTGCTGCAGCGACTCCACGACGAGCCGGACCGCTGCATTCTCATCGGCGCCTATGCGCTCGGCAAGGCGCAGCGGCTCATCTGCGAAATCCGCAATCGCGGGCACCATGACCCGATCTACTATCATGGCGCTTTGGAACGCCTGTGCCGCCTCTACGAGGAACTCGGAGTCCCGCTCGGCGAGCTTCGTCATTGCGGCGAGGCGACCAAAGCGGAGATGGCCGGGCATATCGTCATCTGCCCGCCTGGCCAGCTAAACGACCGCTGGTCGCGCCGCCTGCCCGACCCGGTCACCGCCATGGCCTCAGGCTGGATGCGCATCCGTCAGCGCGCCCGCCAGCGCAACGTCGAGCTGCCGCTGATCGTTTCCGACCATGCCGACTGGGACGAGCTTACCCAAACCATCCGCGAGGTCGCGCCCAAGGAGGTGTGGATCACTCATGGCCGTGAGGATGCGCTGATGCACTGGTGCATGACCCACCAGATCAAGGCGCGGGAGCTGAACTTGGTCGGCTATGAAGATGAGGACGATTAATCGCGCCTGATCCAGGTTAGAAGGCGCAACTGCCCTGATTTGAACGCGTTAGCCCCGCTCTATCTCGATCCGCGAGGCGCAAATGCGAGCAATGGATTACCGCGGCCCCTACCGCGTGCGCGTTGATGAAAAGCCCATGCCGACGATCCAGCATCCGCGCGACGCCATTGTGCGCGTGACGCGCAGCTGCATCTGCGGATCGGACCTCCACCTCTACCATGGCATGGTGCCCGACACCCGGGTTGGGACCACCTTTGGACACGAATTCACCGGCATCGTGGAGGAGGTCGGCCCCGAGGTGCAGAACCTCAAGGTAGGCGACCATGTGCTGGTGCCGTTCAATATCGCCTGCGGTCAGTGCCACTTCTGCAAGCAGGGCCTGTTCGGAAACTGCCACGAGTCCAATCCTTCTGCGACGGCGGTCGGCGGCATCTTCGGCTATTCGCACACGGCCGGCGGCTTCCATGGCGGCCAGGCGGAATATGCGCGCGTGCCCTACGCCGACTTCGGGCCGGAGATCATCCCCGACTGGATGGACCCGGACGACGCAGTTCTTCTGACCGACGTCGTTCCGACCGGCTATCAGGCAGCGGAAATGGCCGGCATCCAGAAGGGCGACACGGTGGTCGTGTTCGGCGCCGGCCCGGTGGGCATCATGGCCGCGCGCTGCGCCTGGCTATTCGGCGCCGGCCGCGTAATCGTCCTCGATCATATCGACTACCGACTGGAGTTCGTGCGCGAGTTCGCACCGGCCGAGGTCTACAACTTCAAGGAGTTGGACGACGTCGTCGTCTTCATGAAGAAGACCACGGACGGTTTAGGCGCCGACGTGTGCATCGATGCTGTCGGTGCCGAGGCGACCGGAAGCATCCTCCAGACCATTTTCGGCAAGCGCCTGAAGATGGAGGCCGGCTCGGCCATTGCGCTTCACTGGGCGATCAACTCGGTGAAGAAGGGCGGCGTCGTTTCCGTGGTCGGCGTGTACGGCCCAACCGGCAATGTCGTGCCCATCGGCAATGTGGTGAACAAGGGTCTGACTTTGCGCGGTAACCAGGCCAGCGTGAAGCGCCTGCTTCCCCGCCTCATCGAGCATGTGAAATGCGGGCATATCGAGCCGAAGAAAATGATCACCCACCGGGTGCCGCTCGAGGATATCGGCGATGCCTATCACATGTTCTCGGACAAGCTCGACAATATGATCAAGCCGGTTCTGCTTCCGGCGGGCGCTTAAAGGAGGACGACACATGAGCGACACCGACCTGATCGTCCGCCCGGCCACAGGGCCGAAGGTGATCGAAACGTCAGCAACGGCGCTCGACACGTCCAGCATTGTCGGCTGGGGCGTGGACGCAAACCCGCAAAACGATCCCACCTACCCATATCGCGACCGCTCGGGCGACGATCACAGCGGCGAGTGGGTCCGGCCGGCCCAGCAGCAGCCCGACGTTGAGTTGCTTCAGTCGGTCGAGCATAAGCAGCTTCCGGCAGTGTTCGGAACCGCGAGTCCGCCGCGGTACCTTAGTGGCATGATCCGCCGCGTTGCGTTCCGCTGGAGCGAGTCCAACTGGGCGCACTGGATGCTGCTGATGGGCGCCGACCGGGTGAACATGGTCGAGGGCCTCGTGGAGGACCTCACTCGGGGCAAGGTGCCCAACATTCCCAAGGAAATGGGCGTGCCCGCCGAGTGGCGGCACAACAAGACCGGCCTGGTGAAGAAGGTTGCGGTCGCAGCCGCGATCGGCGGCGCCCTGTTCGCCTTGTCCCGCGCCGGCAACCGCGATTCGAAGGAGAGGAGCGAATGACCGATCACAAGAAAAAGGGCGATTTCGACCAGGAGCGCACCGGCGACATCGGCGGCAACAAGAAGGCGCACGCCAAGGGCGAGAGCGACAGCCGCACCGGATCGAAACAGAACGCCGGTCACGGCGGGCACAAGTAAACAGGAGAGGTTGAGATGGCTCAGAAGACGGCAGGCGGCGAGCAGGCGTCGGTCAACGCAAAAGGCGGAACCAAGGCGGGTGCGGGCGGCCGCGGCGGTGGCGGCAAGGGCGGCAGCGGCTCCGGGAACAGCAAGAAGACAGGTAAGGGCGGCTAAGCCTCGCTGGACGCCGACCGAAGTTCGGGTGCCTCGACCCGGGCGCTGTTCGCCTTCTCCATTTCGCGGATGGCATGGTCGATGATCCGCTGCTCGTAGCGGCGGAACAGGACGAACCCGATGACGATGCCGCATAAGGTCAGCCCAAGCAGGGTGAGCCCCAGCGGCCCCTCGATGCGGCGAATTACGTCACCAAAGGCATAGGCAACGACCGAGAAGAAGGTCGCCCAGCACAGCCCGCCTAGCGCATTCATGACCGCGAACCGCCGCCACGGCATTTTGTTTGCGCCTGCCAGTAGCGCGGCCAGCACGCGGAGCAGAGCGACGAAGCGGCCCCAGAAGACGATTTTGCCGCCGTGGCGAAGAAAGAGGAACTCGCCCACCAACAGCCTTCGCTCGGCGCTTGGAAACCGGCGCGCCAGCCGCTCCATCGCCTTCAGCCCGAGAGTCCGCCCGATGAAGAAGCCCATCGTGTCGCCGAGCACCGCGGCCGCGGTCCCCACGGCAATCACTTCGTGAAGCGCGAAGCCGTCGGTCGTTCCCGCATAGATCGCCGCGGTCACCAGCGCCGTTTCGCCCGGCAATGGCAGCCCGCTGCTTTCCAGGAAGACGAGCACGAACACCGCCCACAGGCCGTAGTTCTGCATCATCAGATGCACCCACTCGGCAAGTTCTGGCGGCAGCAATTGCAATCTTATCTCCGGAGTTGTCGTTGCTGCCCCAGCAACGACAGGCCCCTTTAGCGGGAGTAGGCCGGCTTTCCCAAGTGCCTAGTGCGCGGCTTCCGTGCGCTGGATGCCGGACAAGCCCAACTGCTCGTCGATCTGCGCCATCAGCCGGTTCAGACCGGCTTGGTCGCGGGCTTCGGCGCGGGCGACCAGAACGTCCTGGGTGTTGGATGCGCGCAGCAGCCACCAGCCGTCGGCAGTGTTGACGCGCGCGCCGTCGGTCGGATCGACGGTTGCGCCTTGCGACGACAGGCGTTCCAGCACCTCTTGGACCACCGCGAACTTGCGGCTTTCGTCGACTTGGAAGCGCATCTCCGGGGTCGACGTCGTGGACGGCATCTCGTCCATGATCTGGTTGAGGCTTTTGCCCGACTCCGCAACCGCCTCGATCAGGCGGACTGACGCGTAGAGTGCATCGTCGAAGCCGTACCAGCGATGCTTGAAGAAGATATGGCCGCTCATCTCGCCAGCGAGCGGAGCGGAGGTTTCCTTCATCTTCGACTTGATGAGGCTGTGACCGGTCTTCCACATCAACGGCTTGCCGCCCAGCTGGGCGATACGGTCGAACAGGACCTGGCTGGCTTTAACATCGGCGATGATGGTCGCGCCCGGATTAGCCTTGAGCACCGGCTCGGAGAGGATGGCGACGAGCTGGTCGCCCCACACCACCCGGCCCTTGCCATCGACCGCGCCGATGCGGTCGGCGTCGCCGTCGAAGGCGATACCGAAGTCGAGACCCTTCTCGGCAACCAGTTTCTTGAGGTCTGCCAGGTTCTTCTCGACCGTGGGATCGGGATGGTGGTTCGGGAAATTGCCGTCCACGTCCGTGTAAATGGCGTGATGCTCACCCGGTAGGCGCTTGATCAGCTTCTCCAGGACAGGCCCACCGGCACCGTTGCCCGCGTCCCAGCCGATTCGGAACTCACCGCCTTGAAAGTCCTCGACCAGCCGGTCGACATAAGCGTCGATGACGTCGGCATGCTCGACCTTGCCTTCGCCTTCGCACCATTCGGCGGCGACGGCGCGGCGGCCGAGCGCCTGGATTTCCTCGCCGAATACCGAGCGGCCCTTCAGCAGCATCTTGAAGCCGTTATAGTCGGAGGGATTGTGGCTGCCGGTGACCTGAATGCCGCCGTCCACACTCAGCGTGGCGGTCGCGAAGTAAAGCATCGGGCTTGGCCCCATGCCGATGTTCACCACATCCAGACCACTCTGCGTCAGCCCTTCGATCAGGGCGTCCTGAAGTTCCGGCGAGTGGGTCCGGCCGTCGCGGCCGCAGGCGATCCGCTTCGCCCCCTCGCTGACCGCCAAGGCTCCGTAGCTTCGGCCCAGCGCGCGCGCGTCCGCCGCGTGAAGCGTGTTTCCGACGATACCGCGAACATCATATTCGCGGAGGATGGATGCATGAAATTTGTGAGTCATTACGCTGCCGAACACTCTTTGTTGAAGTTGGTTTCAGGCGACCTTGGCTGTTTCCGCGCCGGCGCCGGGAATAGCCAGCCCCGCGATCATCTCGCGCAGTTCCTGACGCGCGGCGATATGACCGATCCCAACGTCGCCAATCTGTTTGAGGTCGAGCAAAGTCAGGCCCTTTGGAAAGAGTTCGCGGTAGATCACGCGCTCGCCCAGGCCTGGGATCACCCTGAAGCCGACCCGGCGAGCAAGCTCGTCCAAGGCGGCCCCGACGCGGCGAAGGTTGTGCGATTCGATGTGCTGCAGGCGGTTGCGCAGCACCACCCAGTCGACTGATCGGCCGGTGACCTTCGCCCGCTGCGTCCGGCTGTTCCAGATGAGCTCGGCATAGAAGCTGGGCTTGGTGATCTTGTAATTTTCGGGATGCACCTGGCCGATCAGGTCGAGGTCGACGAAACTATCGTTCATCGGCGTGACCAGCGTATCGGCCTTGAGGATGGCCGCGCGCGCTACCGGGTCGTCGCGGCCCGGCGTGTCGATCACTACCACGTCGGCCTCCGCGCTCAGCCGATCGACGGCGGCGTTAAGCGCCTCTTCGCTCTGCTCCTCCAGAACTTCGTACTGCGCTTGCGGCAAGTCCTGCCCAAGCCGCCGCGCTGTTGCAGCGCGGTTCTCAAGGTAGCGCGTCGTCGTCCGCTGCCGGCTGTCGAGGTCCAGCGCCGCGACGCGATGCCCGGAGGCGGCGAGCGCGATGGCGGTATGAACGGCGGTAGTCGACTTGCCCGTCCCGCCCTTTTCATTGGCGAAGACGATGAAGTGGGTGTTGCTCATGGCTTTTGTTGCGGCTCCCCCAAGCCTTGCTATTTCGCGCGGCGCCGGTGCAAGCGCCTTCGCCACACGGTCTACCGAAGGGATCCGGCGGGTGCAAATCATCCGTGACGTTCAACAGCTTGAAAATGCGACGGAAGCGCTTCGGCGCCGGGGCAGCCTCGCCTTGGTGCCGACCATGGGGGCGCTGCACCCTGGGCACCTGTCGCTGATCGCGGAAGGACTGAAGCGCGCGGATGCCGTCGCGGCCACCATCTTCGTCAACCCGCTGCAGTTCAACGATCCCGGCGACCTCGACCGCTATCCACGGACCGAGGATGCCGACCTCGCTGCACTTGAGCAGGCGGGCTGCGCGCTCGTCTGGCTGCCGGCGCCGCAGGATCTATACCCGGAAGGCTTCGCAACCACCGTCAGCGTCGCCGGCGTTTCGGACCGTTGGGAGGGCGAGCACCGCCCCGGCCATTTTGCCGGAGTGGCCACCGTCGTCGCCAAATTGCTGATCGCCTTTCGACCCGGCGTGGCACTGTTCGGCGAAAAGGATTGGCAGCAATTGGCGGTGATCCGCCGAATGGTCGCCGATCTCGGACTCGGCATCGACATCGTCGGGGTACCGACCGTCCGGCAGGAGGATGGCCTCGCCCTTTCCTCCCGCAACGTTCACCTTTCCGCGCAAGAGCGGGCAAACGCGTTAGCGCTGCCGCAAGCCCTCACCGACGCTGCCCAAAGCATCCGGGCAGGTGCGGACGTCCCGGTCACCTTGGCCGCCGCAAAGGCAAAGCTTGCCGACGCCGGCTTCGATCCGATCGATTATCTTGCGCTGGTCGATGCCGCGACGTTGGAGCCGCTGGACGCCGCCCGCGGAGACATGCGCCTGATCGCCGCCGCTGTGATTGGAAAGACGCGCCTCATCGATAATATGCCGGTTTGAAAATGGTCACCGCAGCGTTAACCATTTGTTTTCCTCTGCCTGCTGAATTCACCCCATCAAACAGGGAGTGGATCAATGGGTGCAATCAGTCAGAAGGGCGCGGATTTCCTTATCCGTAGCCGGCTTGCCGACGCCGCTGGCGGCGATGTCGATGCGTTGTTCGAACTTGGGGTAACCTATTCGACCGGCGAGAATGGTGTCCCCGTGGACCTCATCGAAGCGCATAAATGGTTCAACTTGGCCGCGCTCAACGGCTGCAGCCGGGGCCAGCAATGCCGCGCCGAGATTTCGGTCGAAATGACGGCTCGTGAAATCGCCGAAGCGCAGCGCCAGGCGCGCGCCTGGCTCGCCTCCACCAATACTCAGCGCTACGCCGCCTAGCGGACGATCACCAGCACGACGCGGTCGCTGACACCGGACGCCGGTACGCCCGGAAGCGGCACGACCGGCCGCTCCTTGCCCATGCTGGTGACGATCAGTCGCCCCGGCTGCACGCCCTGCGCAACTAAGAAATCGCGCACCGCCACCGCGCGGCGAGCACCCAGCGCCAGCGCATGGTCGCGCGTGTCGCGGTCGCTGACATGGCCCTCGACGATCGCCCGGACGCTCGGGTTGGCGATCAGCCAGCGCGCTTGTGCGGTCAGGGTCGAACGGCCCGCCGCCGGCACGGCATACTCACTGCCCGAATAGAATATACGGTCCGATCCGGTTCGCAGGATCAGGTCGTTCTGGAGCATCGGCAGCTCCTGAAAACCGCCCGCGGCGGGCGGCACAACCGGCACGGGGGCTTGAGCCGACACGGCCGGCGTGATGCCAAGTGCCGCCAGCAAAACGATCCGAACCATCCTCATTCCTGCACCTGCGACCAATCGGGGTCCGACCCGTCCTGGGGCGTCAGTCTGACCCGCGCCTCACCGCCGCTCGCCGCCACCGACATCAATGACATCCGCCGGGTTGCGGGATCGTAGCGCTGGAACAGCAACTGGTCGCCGCTCGGCGACCAGCTCGGCTCCTCGTCATAGGGATTGCCCGTGATCATCCGCTCGTCGCCGCCGGTTGCCGTCATCACGCCGATGCCGGCGCCGCGGCTGAAGGCGATGAGGTCGCCCGACGCGCTCCACACCGGCGCGCTGTAGCGGCCCTGGCCGAAGCTGATCCGCTGCTGGGACGAGCCGTCCGCGTTCATGACATAGAGTTGCGGCGACCCGGACCGCTCGCTTTCGAAAACGATCTTCGACCCGTCCGGAGAAAAGCTGCCGGCGGTGTCCGATCCCGGCGTCGATGTGAGCCGCACCGGCGCTCCCCCGGCAAGGCTGACGATGTAGAGGTCGGTGTTGCCGTTGACGTCCATCGAGAACAACATCCGCTCGCCATCGGGCGAAAACCGCGGCGCGAAGGTCATGGCGGCTCCCGGCAGCAGCGGCCGATCCGACCCGTCGGCCATAGTGACGATCCGGATCTGCGGCAGCCGCTGGTCCAGTGAGGTGTAGGCGACCACCTCGCCGCTCGGCGCCATGGTCGGCTCGATCACCGTGCGCGTATTGGTGGTCAGGAAGCGATGGTTGGATCCATCGCTGTCCATCACCGCGATCCTCTTCTGCCTCTCGCCGATGGCGCCGCTTTCCGACACATACGCGATCCGCGCGTCGAACATGCCCGGCTTCTTGGTGATGCCGGTGTAGATGGCGTCGGAACAGCGGTGGGCGGCGGTTCGCCACTCCCCCGTCGGCACCACGAATCCCTTGCGCGCGACCTCGCGGCGCAGGTTGATGTCGTAAAGGTAGCAGCCGATCGTCAGCCGATCGCCTTCGCGTGCCTGGACGAAGCCGGTGACCAGATATTTGGCGCCGATGCTCTTCCACTGTTGAAACAGCGGCCCGGTAACTTCCGGATATGAGTAGACGCGCAGGTTCTGCGGCCCAACCGGAGCCGCGGCGCCGGTGGTGCGCAGGTCGGAAACGATGACCTCCGCGACCTGAAGGCCGATGGCGTGGGTCTGCCCTGCCGAGGTCTGTTCGATCTTGGGAGTGGGAAGCGGCGGCACAGCCACCATCGGTACGCCGCCGGCATCGGGCGCCGCCGGCTGCTGCGCGGACGCCGCACCCGCGACCAACAATGCAGCCCAACCTAGAAAACGCACTCTCATCCTTCCTGCACAACCAGCGAATTGAACGTGTCCATCCAATCCCTCGGCTGCCGCTGTGGCCGACCCTGCGGAGTCAGGAACGCCGCGGTGACTTCTGCCTCGGCAAGCTTTTCGGCCCCGCGCATGACCCGCTGATGAACCCGGATGGACGCCGCCCGCACCTCGCGCAGTTCCGTCAGCACCAGCAGGTCGTCGCCGACATGAGCCGACCGCAGGTAACGGATGTTCACCTCGGCCACCGCATAGGCGCCGCCGCCCTCAATATGGACCGCCGCATGATCGATACCGACGCACTGGAGCATATCCGTTCGCGCCCGGTCCATGAACTTCAGATAATTGGCGTAATAAACGATCTGCGCCGTGTCCGTGTCTTCGAAATAGACGGTCAGCGCGAACTGGTGTGTCTTGCCGACCAGCCCGCCGCGATAGGGTTTGCTGAGATCGGTCATCGCGACAGCTCCTCAACCTGCCGGATCATGTCGCCCTGCGCGATTGCGACATCGGCCAGGTGCATGCCCCAGCCGGGCAGAAAGAAACCAAGTGCGCCGACCTCTCCACCGATGCGGTCGGTGCGCGCGTCCTTGGGATCGGCGTTCGTCCGCACCGACAGGTAACCTAGCCGCCCGTCATTCACGCACCGCGCGGAGACCAGCCCCTCGGTCCGAACGAAGCGCACGGGGGGACTGCCTTGCGACGACCAGCGGATCGGCCCACCTGCAACCGGGTAGCTGGCACGTGTGTCGAAGTAGGAATCGAGCCGTTCCCAGCCCGTCGCGCCGGGTCTGGCAGGATTGGTGCAGCCGACGGTCAGGCCGGGCCTTGCGGCATAGCCGAACAGGGCGCCGACCGGCGGGATGTTGCGCTCCCGGTAGCTGACCCAGCTCATGACGCAGCCTCGGCTGGCCGATGCGGCGCACAGCGGCACCGACCGGAAATCGCCGCCCACGCGCCGGCCCACCGGCACCAGCACGTTGAACCCGGGCAGGTAGGCACGAAGCAATTGCCTCTGGATCGGCTTGCCGTCGATCTCCCGCTTGATCAGCTCGATCAGCATGGCCGAGCCCTGGCTGTGGCCGATCAACACGAAGGGCCGGCCCTTGTTGTAGCGGGCGAGATAGGTGCGCCAGGCCGATGCCACGTCGCCGTAGGCGATCTTCGATGACGGGAGAATGTTCGCGCCGAATGCCGACGCCGTGACGCTGCTGACGGTCAGTTGCCGGTACAGTGGCGCAAAGGTTCGGCAGACGCCGGCAAAGCGCGCGAACTGCATCTGCACCGTTGTCCGCTCCGCCTCGTCGGGAATCAGGTCGCTGTTCATGCCACGGTCGTTGGACACGGTCGGGTAGACATAGAAGCAATCCACCGGCGGGTTAAGCGCTACCGTGCTGCGACCCACCGAGCCATAGCCGTTCGGGTTCAAGGCCACCGTCGGCAGCGGCGTCGAGCAGGGATCGGTGCGCCCGGGAAGGCAGAGCCAAGCAGCCGGCTTGTTGTAGTCCGGCGTCGCCGCGGTTTGCGCGGGCGCTCGGGACGGCGTTGCGGCAAGCAGCGCAAGGGTCAGGATGATCCGCAAACGGCCCACGTCTACTCTGCTTCGAACAATCCGCTCTGTGAGCCTGCCGGCGGGTTGAGCCCGAGGTGAGTCCAGCCGCGCCCGTTGAGGCACCGCCCACGTGCCGTCCGGGCAATGAGGCCGAGCTGAATGAGATAGGGTTCGATGACGTCCTCAATCGTGTCGCGCGGCTCGCTGAGGCCCGCCGCAAGCGTCTCCACCCCGACCGGCCCGCCTCCGTACAAGTCCGCGATCATGTGGAGATAACGCCGGTCCATCGCGTCCAGGCCCAGACTGTCGATTTCGAGCCGAGACAAGGCGCGATCGGCGGTTTGTGCATCGATCGCGTCCGAGCCCGCCGCATGGGCGAAATCGCGCACCCGGCGGAGCAGGCGCCCGGCAATCCGCGGCGTTCCCCGTGACCGGCGCGCGATCTCATGCTCGCCTTCGCTGGTGGTCGGCGCTCCCAGCAGACGGGCCGCCCGGCCGACAACCTGCTCAAGCTCCTCGACCGTGTAGAAGTTCAGCCGGACCGGGATCCCGAAGCGGTCGCGAAGCGGAGTCGTCAACAGCCCTTGCCGAGTCGTCGCCCCCACCAATGTGAAGCGCGGCAAGTCGATCCGGACCGACCGCGCGGACGGCCCTTCGCCGATCATCAGGTCGAGCGCGCGGTCCTCCATCGCCGGATAGAGGACTTCTTCCACCGCTGGATTGAGGCGGTGGATTTCATCGATGAACAGGACGTCACCGTCCTCAAGGTTGGTCAGCAGGGCGGCAAGATCCCCGGATTTGGCGATGACCGGCCCGGAGGTTGCCCGGAAGCCGACCCCCATTTCCCGCGCGAGAATGCCCGCCAGGGTCGTCTTGCCAAGTCCGGGGGGTCCAAAGAACAGGACATGGTCAAGCGCTTCGCCACGCGCCTTCGCGGCATTGACGAAAACCCGCAGGTTCTCGCGCGCCGCCTTTTGCCCGACGAACTCGTCGAGGCTCTTGGGGCGGAGCGCTGCATCGGCATCCTCCGCCGTCCGCTCGGGCGTTGTCAGGCGATCCGCGTCGGTGGCCATCAGTCGATATGCTCCACATCATCGCCGAGGATCGTGACCCAGGACTGCTTCACTTCCTCGAAGATGGAGATGTTCGGGCGCAGAGCGAATGGATCGTCGAGGACGCCGAGCGGGATGGCGACCGTACCCGGCAGGTTCCGGGTCGAGAAGAAGACCGTGGCGCCGCAATCGGAACAGAAGTGGAAGTCGGCAGGATTTCCGCTTTCAGCGATGCGGGTGAAGACCGTCGAGCGCCCTTCGGTCGTGACATCCGCCTCGATCCATCGTGCCTGCGCGGAAAAGGCGCTTCCCGTGCGCTTCTTGCAGGCATTGCAGTGACAGGCGGAAACGCGAACCGGCGTGCCGTTCGCCGTCGCGCGAAGCTGGCCGCAGGAGCATGACGCCCTAACGCTCACTTCGCTGCCTTTCGGAGCGCCAGGCGGACCAAAGCGTCGAGCCCGGCGTCTGCGCCCAACTCATCCTGTGCCGCAGCCACGGCCGCACTTGCCTCCGCCGGCTTGAAGCCGAGGTTCGCTAGCGCCGAGAGCGCATCCGCCGCCGCTCCGGCGCGGGGCGCCGGCGAACCAGTGGCGCCGGCGAGACCGGGCGCGCCCAGCTTGCCGGCAAGCTCGTTTGCGATCCGCTGGGCCAGTTTCGGCCCGACGCCATTGGCGCGCGCGATCATCGCCTTGTCACCGGTCGACACAGCCCGCGAAAGCTCATCCGGACCAAGCACGGACAGGATCGCCAGTGCAACGCGGCCGCCGACGCCCTGGACGCTGGTCAGCGCCCGAAACGCTTCGCGCTCGCCGGCGGTGCCGAAGCCGAACAGGGTCATGCTGTCCTCGCGCACCTGCAATTCGGTGAGCAGGAGCACGTCGCCGCCGGCGGGGCCGATGGCGTCGAGTGTGCGGCTGCTGGCGAGCACGAGATAGCCGACCCCGTTTACGTCGATCACCGCACTGTCGGCGGTGCTTTCGGCGAGCTTACCGGAGAGGCGGGCGATCATGCCCCGTGCGTAATGCCCGCGCGGGCCGCCGCCAAGTGATGTGCATGGGTAATCGCGACTGCCAGCGCATCCGCCGCATCAGGCCCGGCGATCTTGGCACCTGGCAGCAGCCGCGCGACCATGGCGTCAACCTGCGCCTTTTCGGCCGTCCCGGTGCCGACCACCGCCTTCTTGACCAGCCGCGGTGCATATTCGCCGACCTGCAGCCCGCGCCGCGCCGCACACATCAGGACGACGCCGCGCGCCTGCGCCAGCTTCAGTGTCGATTGCGGGTTCTTGTTGACGAAGATCTCTTCGACCGCGGCCGCAGCGGGCGCATACTCAGCAAGCAGGCTGTCGAGCTGGGAAGCAAGATCGGCGAGCCGGTCCGGCAAAGGTGCCGTGGTAACCGTCTTCAGCTGGCCATTGCCGAGGTGGCTCAGCCGATTGCCCTCGGCCCGGATAAGACCCCAGCCGGTCGTACCGAGACCGGGGTCCAAGCCCAGAACGATCAGGCCAGCTTCTCCAGCTCTTCGTCGGGGACGTCGTAATTGCCCCAGACGGTCTGGACGTCGTCATCCTCTTCCAGGACATCGATCAGCTTCAGGAGGCTGGCGGCGGCGTCACCCGTGACCTGTACATCCGTCTGCGGTTTCCAGGCGAGCTTGGCACCCTCTCCGTCGCCGAGCGCGGCTTCCAGCGACTTGGAGACTTCGTGCAAATTCTCGACGCTGGTCCAGATGCGGTGACCGTCCTCGTCGGACTCGACATCGTCCGCGCCGGCTTCGATCGCGGCTTCCAACACCTTGTCGGCATCGCCCGCGGCAGCGGAATATTCAATCAGGCCAAGCCGTTCGAAGCCGTGACTGACCGAACCCGATGCACCGAGATTGCCGCCGTTTTTCGAAAACGCGGTTCGAACGTTGGTCGCCGTACGATTGCGATTGTCGGTGAGCGCCTCAACGATCAGCGAAACCCCGCCCGGGCCAAACCCTTCGTAGCGGACCTCCTCGTAACTTTCCGTGTCGCCGGTCGACGCCTTGTCGATCGCCCGCTGGATATTGTCCTTCGGCATCGACTGCGCCTTGGCCGCCAGAACGGCGGCGCGAAGGCGCGGGTTCATGTCGGGGTCGGGCAGACCCATCTTCGCCGCGACCGTGATTTCGCGGCTGAGCTTCGAAAACATCGCCGAGCGCTTCTTATCCTGCGCGCCCTTGCGATGCATGATGTTCTTGAATTTGGAATGACCTGCCATGGTGCGACCTTATGCCAGCCCCAGCGCGTTGCGATAGGTCTCCATCAGTGCATCGGCTTCCTGGCGCGCATGGGTCTCCATCTTGCGCAGGCGTACGATGGCCCGCATCGTCTTGGTGTCGTAGCCGTTGGCCTTGGCCTCCGCGTAGACGTCCTTGATGTCGTCCGCGATGCCCTTTTTCTCTTCCTCCAAGCGCTCGATCCGCTCGATGAATAGCCGCAGCTGATCGGCCGCGACGTTCCCCTCCGCCATGCGTGTAATCTCCGGTTCCGGTTGAGCCGCGGCTGATAAGCGAGCGGGCGGCATGGCTCAAGCGGGTTGAACCATGCGGCGGACGGGTTATTGGCAGCGCGGGCTCAGCGCAGAAGGACATCAACTTGACCGAGACACTCGGACCCCGTTCCCGCAAGGTCAAGATTCTGGCGACGCTCGGCCCGGCGTCGAGCAGCCCCGAGATGATCCGCAAGCTGATGCTGTCCGGCGCGGACGCATTCCGCATCAACATGAGCCATGGCGATCAGGCGTCGAAAGCGGCCCTGGTGGACGCGATCCGCGGGCTCGAGGATGAGTTCAAGCGGCCGACCACCATCCTGTTCGATCTTCAGGGTCCAAAGCTGCGCGTCGGCCAGTTCGCGGACGGCGCGGCTCAACTTGAGAACGGCGCCACTTTCATCCTCGACCGCGATCCGGCGCCCGGCAACTTCAAACGCGTTCAGTTGCCGCACCCCGAATTGTTCGACGCAATCACCGAGGGTGCACGGCTGCTGGTCGATGACGGCAAGATCCGGCTGAAGGTCATCGCCAACGAGCGCGACCGGCTTGTCACCGAGGTGCAGGTCGGCGGCCGAATTTCCAACAACAAGGGCGTCAACGTCCCCGACGTGCTGGTGCCGATCCCGGCACTGACCGAAAAGGACCGGAGCGACCTTCAGTTCGCGGTGTCGCAAGGCGCGGACTGGATCGCCCTTTCCTTCGTCCAGCGGCCCGAAGACGTCGCCGAAGCGCGGGCGTTGATCGGCGACAAGGCGGCGCTGCTCGCCAAGATCGAAAAGCCGGCCGCGCTCGATCAGCTGAACGAGATCATCGCTCTGTCCGATGCGGTGATGGTGGCGCGCGGGGATCTCGGCGTCGAGCTTCCGCCCGAAGGCGTGCCGCCGATGCAGAACCGGATCATCGCCACGGCCCGCCAGTTCGGCAAACCGGTGGTGGTCGCGACCCAGATGCTGGAATCCATGATCAGCTCGCCGACTCCAACGCGCGCCGAGGTCAGCGACGTCGCCAATGCCATTTACGACGGCGCCGATGCCGTCATGCTGTCGGCGGAAAGCGCTGCCGGTCAATTTCCGTGCGAAGCGGTGCAGATGATGGATCGCATCGGCACCACGACCGAGCGCGACCCCATCTACACTGCGCGCATCCATTTTACGAAGACGCATCTGGAGCCCACGACCGCGGATGCGCTCGCCGGATCGGCGCGGCAGATCGCCAGCACCACGTCGGCCACAGCCATGCTCTGCTACACCAGCTCGGGCTCGACCGCCCGCCGGATCGCGCGCGAGCGCCCGCCGGTGCCGTTGCTGGCGATGACCGCCTCGAAGACGATTGCGCGCCGGCTCGGCCTGTTGTGGGGCGTGCATGCGGTGCACACCCGCGACGTGTCGAGCTTCGAGGAGATGGTTGCCAAGTCCCGCCGCATGGCGCTCCGCCACAAGCTTGCCCAAGGCGGCGACCGGCTGGTGCTGATGGCAGGCGTCCCTTTCGGAACCGCAGGCTCGACCAACGTCATCCACGTCGTCCGCCTGGTCGGCGACGAGCTGTCGAGCTACAAGGGAACCGACGACCTAGCGGGGCAGTAAGGCCGGGATCTCGCCCGGGATCTCGCGGGCAAGGAACCCGATCGGCCCCACCTTGTGGGCAAGCGCCGCTCCCGCCTCGCCGTGCAGCCACACGCCCCACAGTAATGCAGTCAGCGGATCGGCACCGCGCGCGAGCAGCCCGCCGACGATCCCCGCCAGCGTGTCTCCGCTTCCGGAAACACCAAGGCCGGGCGCCCCCCCAGCGTAGGTCCAGCAGCCTCCCTCCGGAGTGACGACGTGGCTGATGCTCCCCTTAACCAGCACGAGTGCACGGTAGAGCTTGGCGGCTCGGATTCCACAGCCGATCGGGTCGGCCTCGATTCGCTCTTCGTTGCAGTCGAGCAGCGAGGCGAGCTCACCGCTATGGGGAAGCAGGATGGGGCGCCGCTCGGCGGGGCGCTCCGCTTCGCCAAGCGGCTGCAAGCTGTGCAGCAGCGCCGCATCGAGCACCAGTTGCGCCGGGCTAGCGAGCAGCGCCTCGCCGATGGTGCGGCAGGCTTCGCTTGCCTCCATGCCCGGCCCAGCAACGATCGCAGTGCTGTGGTTCGCCGCCGCCGCGAGATCGTCGACCGCGGTGCGCGCAAAGCCGCCGTCCCGCTCCTCGGGAAGGCCCACCACGTAAGCTTCGGGCATCGCGATCGCGATGGGAATGGCGATGCTTTCAGCCGTCGCGATGCGCAGCTTGCCGGCGCCCGCCCGCATTGCCGACTGTGCGGCAAGCAGGGCGGCACCAGGAACCTGCCGGCTGCCGGCGACGATCAGGATCCGGCCCTTCGTTTCCTTGTCGCCGTCGACCACCGGCGGCAGCGGGTGGGTATCGAGCGCCTGCCGGTCGAGCGGTACGGTATCGCTCATCGCGACCCCGACACCGCATCCTTTTCGGACGTCTTGGGGGTCTCCTCCGCATCCATCGGCGCGCCGTGGTTCCACAAGGACAAGGTCGGCACGCACAGGCCGTGCGCTTCGTCGCGGAAGTCGTAGGCGCAGATCCCGCAGTTCAGGATTTCGGCCTGCTTGTCGATCGCCAGGATTTGCCCCTCGTCCAGCTCCTCCAGGATGTAGCGCATGCACAGCACCACCACCTGGTGGCAAACGACCAGCACCCGGCGGTCGCAATAATGTAGGTTGATGGTGTTGAGCGCGGACCGAAGCCGCAGGATGACATCGGCCCAGCTCTCCCCGCCCGGTGGACGATGGTAGAATTTGCCGAGCCGTTTGCGATGCTCGGCCTCCTCCGGAAACTGGCTCTTGATCCCGATGGTGGTCAGGCGGTCGAAAATGCCGAACTCACGCTCGCGAAGCCGTTCGTCGATGATGGTCTTGGCGGGCCCGCCGGCCAACGCACCCGCCTTGCAGATCGCCTCGGCGGTCTGCCGCGCACGCAGGTAGGGTGACGACAGGATGACCTCCGGACGTTCGTTATCCGGCAATTCTGCGAAATAGCGGCCCGTTGCCTCCGCCTGCTGATGGCCCAGCGCCGACAGCGGCACGTCGACGTCCCGCACATCGATATCGATGGTCGGCAGACCGGCGAGGTCGGCCGCATCGCGCGCGACATTGCCTTGGCTCTGCCCATGCCGGACTAGCCACAATCGAGCGGGCCAATTCTGCGCCATTCACGTCTCCTGCTTGCAGGTGCAAAAGCACGACTGGGCAAGAGGTGCCAAGCCCTTGGGCTCAGGCGATGGCCCGAAGCGCCTCGCTGTGATCGAAGAAATCGTTGAGGCCGCCGTCCAGCGAGCGAAGAACGATGCCGCGATTGCTGGTCATGCTGGTGTCCACCGCCTCTTCGCGCTCGGGCCGACGAATTCGGTCGCGGCCGAGCTTTGCCCAATCGGCGACCTCGCAGGCAAGGTCGTGCCAGCTGACGGCCCCCTTGTTGGTGAGGTGCCAGATGCCCTTTTCACCATCGAGCAGCAGGTCGAGCGAGGCATGGACCAGGTCGGGCACGTAGGTCGGCGATACCACCTTGCGATCGCTTGCGATCACCTCGTCGCCGCGGCGGAGCTGCTCGATCGTATTGACGAGGAAATTGTAGCGATCCCAGGGGCCGAAGAAGGCGCTGGTGCGGACGATCAGGGCATCGCTGTCCATCTCCAGCAATCGCGCCTCCGCTTCGGCCTTGCTTCGGCCGTAGGCACAACCGGGGTTGGGCGAATCCGTCTCGACATAGGGCCGGCCGAGTTTGCCGTCGAACACCAGGTCCGATGAAAAGGTCACGAGCGGGACGCCGTGCAGCTTGCACGCATTGGCCAGCAACTCCGGTCCCTTAGCGTTGGCGGCGAAGCACTCGTCCTGCTTCTCGTCCGCTTCCCAAGTGCGGACGAAGCCGGCAGTGTTGATGACTGCCCAAGGCTTGTAACGCTCCATTGCGGCGGCGATCGATTCCTCGTCGGCAATGTCGAGTTCGGCGCGGCTGGTCAGCACATGGGCAAGGCCGCGATGAGCGCAAATCCGCGAAAAAGCCTGTCCCAGCGTTCCGGTAGCCCCGGTGATCAGGATCGGCCGCGCATGAACCGCGCTCTTCGGAAGCATGTCGAAGCGCCGCCGCGCATGGGTCCGGCCAGGCCGTCGCCACCAGCCCGGCAGATCGAGCACGGGATGTTCGAACTTGCCGTCCTGCGCGAGTGCAGCCGCAGCCGTTCCGAGCATCGTCCGGCGCGCCTTTTCGCCGCGCATGTCAAAGGCGCCGACGTCGTAATGGCCTTCGCGGCGGGTCAGGACCGAGCGCCAATCGACCATGCCGAACAAGGCCCAAACCGTGACCGCGCGGACATCGACGCCGTTGCGGCGCGCCGCCTCCGCAGCCGTCCAGATTTCGTTGAGCCAGCGGACCTGCTCCTCGCGGGTGCAGCCGTGATGCACTTCGGTGATGGCGATCGGGATTCCATACCGCTCCCACGCCGCCTGCAGCCGGTGCACGGCACCAAGCTTCGGCCGCAGTCGGTCGACCCGCACCGCCTCCACGTCGACGTACGTGTCCTTGCCGTTGGAGCCAGGCTGCACGTCTCGGTAGCGCTCGACCCGGTGATCGAGGAAGCGCTCGCTGGTGAGGTAATAATCGAAGCCAATCAGGCTGGGCGTTCCCCCGCCGGTGGCGAGCTCGTCCAGCTCTTCCTTTGAGGCGCAAAGCTCAAGCAACCAGTCGTAGAAATAGTGACCGGGCTTAACGCGGCCGGTGAGCAGGTCGAAGCTGAGCCACCGCCGTTCATTCTCATGCTCCGCCTGATAAGCGAGCTCCGGCGTGGAGAAGCTGTGGCCGACGTCCTCCGTGACGATCAGCTCGGCATGCGGGATAACCCGGCGGATTGCCTCCATCGCCTTCTTGATCCCCAGGCACTGGATGACCGTGGCGCGGAAGGTCGCGTTGATGTCCGTCTTGTGCGGGTACCAATGGCCGTAGAGGCAGGACAGGCGCGCGGTCGTGAACGGCTCGTTGACCGGGGTCCAGGCTTCAATCCAAGGATATCGCGCGGCGACCTTGGCCGCATAGTCGGCCAGCAGGTCGGCGAATTTAGGGTCGAGGTAATTGGTGTAGCGCGGGCCGGAGCCATGGTGGACCAGGCCGCCGATGACCTTGATCCCGAGCTCGCGTAGCCGCGCAAGCCGCGCGTCGTGCCAGGAGAAATCGAGTTCGTTCGGGCTCTCCGGTGCAACCGTTTCCCACAAGATCGGGTAACGAACGGCCTTTACGCCAAGACGCGCCATTTCCTCGATGTCGGACATGCGGGCGGCATGGCCCGTCTCAAGCACCTGGTTGCGGAACTCATCGCCGATCCGCACCACGGTGCACTCGACGCCCCCCAGAGTTCCAGGGGGGCGCCTAGGCCGTTGGTAATCATGCAGCCGCTGCTGCAGTCTCCTGCAGCTCTCCCTGGCTCTTCCGCTCGTCCATGCGGCGGAAGGTGGCGAGGGCCTGACCCACGATCTGGTCCATGTTGTAGTAGCGGTAGGTCGCCAGGCGGCCGACGAAGGTCACGCCCTCGGTCGCGTCGGCAAGCGCCTCATACTTCTTGAACAGCTCCTGATTTTCCGGCCGCGGGATCGGATAATAAGGATCGCCCTCCGCCGATGGATATTCGTAGGTGATGGTCGTCTTGGGGTGCTGCTGCCCGGTGAGGTGCTTATACTCGCTGATGCGGGTGTAGGGCACGTCCTCGGCCGGATAATTGACCACCGCCACGTCCTGGAACTGCTCCTGGTCGAGCGTCTGGTGGTCGAACTTCAGGCTGCGATAGGGCAGCTTGCCAAACCGGAAGTCGAAATATTCGTCGATCGGTCCGGTGAAGACCAGATGGCCGTACTCGACCTCATCCTTCACATCGCGATAGTCGACGCCGAGCCGCTTGGTGATGTTCGGATGATTGGTCATCTTCTCGAACATGGCGGTGAACCCATCCTTAGGCATCGCCTGGAAGGTATCGCCGAAATAACGGTCGTCGGTGTTAGTCCGCGTCGGGATCCGGCTCGTCACCTGCTTGTCGAGCTCCGACGGATCGAGGCCCCACTGCTTGCGGGTGTAGCCGCGGAAGAACAGTTCGTAGAGCTCGCGCCCGACGGCGTTGATCACCACGTCCTCGGACGTCTTGATCTCGGCGACCGGCTCGGCGCGCGAAGCCAGATAGTCGGCTGCTTCCTCGTCCGTCTTCAGGTCGAGCCCGAACAATTTGTTCAGCGTCGTCCGGTTGATCGGGATCGGCACCAGCTGCCCGCGTACTTGCGCGAGAACGCGATGCTCGTACGGCCGCCACTCGGTGAATTGCGACAGATAGTCGACCACCGACTGGGCGTTGGTGTGGAAGATGTGCGGCCCGTACTTGTGGTACAGGATGCCCGCTTCGTCCGGCTCGTCATAGGCATTGCCCGCGACGTGGGGACGGCGGTCGATCAGCAGCACCTTGGCATTGTGCTGGCTTGCAAGGCGCTCCGCGATGACGGAGCCGGCAAAACCAGCCCCGACCACCAGATAATCGTAACGCTCTTGCTGCTGCGCGTCGGTCTCGGCGCTCATTCGGCAGCCACCAGCATGTTCTGCTGAACGCCGGTGCGTTCACCGAGCACGTCGTGGATCAGGCCCGACATACGCGCCTGGGTCGTGTCCCAGCTAGTCGCGGAGAGCAGCAGATCGGCTTCGGCCAGCCATTGACCCTTCGGATCCTTGGCCAGTTCCAGCGCCTTTTCGCAGGCGGCGACGAAGCCATCGGCGTCGTAAGCGATCTGAACACCCTGGAGATGCCCATAATGGCGAACCACGTCGCGGATCGGGGTCGAGACCACCGGCTTTCCGCCCGCCAGATATTCCGGCGTCTTCGTCGGCGAGATGAAGCGGGTCGCCTCATTGATCGCAAACGGCATCAGCGCCACGTCCCAGCCCGACAGATAGTGCGGGAGCTGCTCGTACGTCTTGCCGCCGACGTAATGGATATTGGCCGCCCGCGGCAGGTCTTCGTCGGAGATCTTCACGACCGGGCCGACCATCACGAACTGCCAGTTCGGACGGGCATCGGCCATCTGACGGAGCAGATCGATGTCGAAACGCTCATCGATCACGCCGTAGAAGCCAAGCCGCGGCCGGGCCAGGTTCGCCTGGTCCTGCGGATCGGTCGCACCGCTGCGGGCAAGGGCGAAGTGATCGCGATCGACCGACGACGGGAATAGGTGAACCGAGGAATGGCGGTCCTTCTTCGCTTCGAACAGGCTCGATCCACCGGTGAAGACGAGATCGGCGCTGTCGATCAGCTCCTGCTCCAGCTCCAGCAGCATCGGCGGCGCGAACTTGAATTGGGACAGTTCGTCCATGCAGTCGTAGACGATGGTGTCCGCCTCGATCTGCCGCGAAAACGGCAGCATCATCGGCGTGTAGTACCACTTCACCAGCGCACCCTTGAGCGACGCCGCATAGTTAGTCGCCAGACGGGTCAGTGTGGCTTCCGCCTCGGGCATGCTGAGGCCTTCCGGAAGGTGGGGAACGGCGACGGTGACATCGGGGAAGTCTTCGGCCTGGCGAACCTGCACGAAGGCCGTCTCGCCGGGAGCGATCACGATCGGCTCTTCCCAGTAGATGACCTTCATCTCTTCCGCGAACCGGCTCATAAGATGCTGGGGCCGCTGGAACACGAAATTCCACCGCAGGTGCGAAAAGCACAGCAGGGTAACCGGCTCGGGGTCCGGGGCCGCCACTCTTGTCAGCGACTCAACAGGCACTCGGACACCGGTCAACATCTCGTGTGTACCCTTCTGTAGTTGTTGGAATTCTCAAGTAGAACGGCGACAGGGCATTACGGTTCCGCAACATGACGCATGTTAATCTAGCAGCAATGTTGCGGCGCAGCAACAAACCGGCGCCGTTGACCCAAAGCCGAGGCCGTGGGAAAGTTCCTTCAAGAGAGGCTTTCCCCATGGCGACGACAATTGCGGAACTGGAAAAACGACGTGAACAGGCGCGCCTGGGCGGCGGCGAAAAACGTATTGCAGCGCAGCACGCCAAGGGTCGGCTCACCGCACGCGAGCGTCTGTCCGTCCTGTTGGACCCAGAGTCATTTGAAGAAGTCGATATGTTCGTGGAGCATAACTGTTCCGACTTCGGCATGGAGGCACAGAAATACCCCGGCGACGGCGTAGTCACCGGGTCCGGGACCATCAACGGAAGACTCGTGTTCGTCTTCGCGCAGGACTTCACGGTGTTCGGCGGGTCTTTGAGCGAGCGACATGCTCAGAAGATCTGCAAGATCATGGACGCCGCAATGAAGGTCGGAGCGCCCGTTATTGGGCTGAATGACCCTGGAGGTGCCCGAATCCAGGAGGGCGTCGCAAGCCTCGCCGGCTATGCCGAGGTGTTCCAGCGCAACGTCCTGGCGAGCGGCGTGGTGCCCCAACTCAGCCTGATCATGGGCCCGTGCGCGGGCGGCGCCGTCTATTCGCCGGCGATGACCGACTTCATCTTCATGGTGAAGGATAGCTCCTACATGTTCGTGACCGGCCCGGACGTGGTGAAGACCGTCACCAACGAAGTCGTCACCCAGGAGGAGTTGGGCGGCGCCGTCACCCACACCACCCGGTCGGGCGTAGCGGACGTCGCGTTTGAGAATGACATCGACGCCCTGCTTGCGGCCCGCGAATTCTTCGGCTTCCTGCCGCTCTCCAACCGCCACGACGTCCCCTCGCGGCCGTCGGAAGACCCGTGGGACAGGCAAGAGGACAGCCTCGACACTTTGGTGCCGCCGTCCGCCAGTACCCCGTACGACATGCACGAGCTCATTCGAAAGGTCGCCGACGAAGGCGACTTCTTCGAGCTTCAGCCGGGCCATGCCGGCAACATCATCATCGGCTTCTGCCGGATCGAGGGCCGCACCGTCGGCGTCGTCGCCAACCAGCCGACGGTGCTGGCCGGCGTGCTCGACATCAATTCGTCGAAGAAGGGCGCGCGCTTCGTCCGCTTCTGCGACGCCTTCGACATCCCCATCCTGACCTTCGTCGACGTCCCCGGCTTCCTGCCCGGCGTCGCGCAGGAGCATAACGGAATCATCAAGCATGGCGCCAAACTGCTGTTCGCCTACGCCGAGGCGACGGTTCCCAAGATCACCGTCATCACTCGCAAGGCCTATGGCGGCGCCTACGATGTGATGAGCTCCAAGCACCTGCGCGGCGACCTCAACTACGCCTGGCCGACGGCTGAGATCGCGGTGATGGGCGCCAAGGGCGCGGTGGAGATCATCTTCCGGGGCAAGACGCCGGAGGAGATCGCCGAACGGACGCAGGAATATGAAGAGCGCTTCGCCAACCCCTTCGTCGCCGCAAGCCGCGGCTATATCGACGAAGTCATCATGCCGCACTCCACCAGGCGGCGGGTTGCGTTGGGCTTAAGAAAGCTGAGGAACAAACAGCTCGAGAACCCGTGGAAGAAGCATGACAATATTCCACTGTAAGGCCGTGCGGTGAAACTCGGCTGTCTCAATCACGTCGGCGTAGCCACGCCCTCCATCGAGCAGAGCCTCGAACTGTACCGCACCCTGTTCAGCGCCGAGCCCCACGGCGCGCCCTTCGATCTTCCGGCGCAGGGCGTCCGTGTCTGTTTCATCGACACTCCCAACAGCCAGATCGAACTCATCGAACCACTCGGCCCCGACTCGCCCATTGCCAAGTTCCTCGAGAAGAACCCGCTCGGCGGGCAGCATCATATCTGCTTCGAGGTGCCGGACATCCATGCCGCCAGGGCCGAGTTCGAGGCCAAGGGCGCGCGGGTGTTGGGCGAACCCCGCCTTGGGGCCCATGGCACCCTCGTCTTCTTCGTCCACCCCAAGGACATGGGCGGTATGCTGACCGAGATCATGGAAGCGCCGGCCCATTAGCGTTCTTGTTGGGTCAAGGTTCTGCGAGTTAGGTTGGCCGCCATGACCTACCGACTCCTGCTCGCCGCGCTGCTCGGCGCTTCCGCTGCACCTCTCTTTGCGCAAGCCGCGCCCGCGCCTGCGGCCGAGGCTCCGAAGGACGATCTCGTCCGCGTCGCCCTGGACACATCTGCGGGCCGCATCGTCATCGCCGTCGACCGCGGCCACGCGCCGGTCACCGCCAAGAACTTCCTGTCCTACGTCGACAGCGGCAAGTTCGTCGGCGAAAGCTTCTACCGCGCGATGCCGCTGACCGGCGGCGGATTGATTCAGGCCGGCATCACCTCCGACGCGCGCAAGCTCGGCAAGGCGATCGCCCATGAACCGCCAAGCCAGACCGGCCTCAGCCATGTGCGCGGGGCGGTGTCGATGGCGTCTAATGCGCCTGGCACCGCCCAGTCGGACTTCTTCATCCTGACGGTCGACGTGCCCTCGTTCGACCAGTCCTTCGCCCCATTCGGCCGCGTGGTCGAAGGCATGGACGTGGTCGAGAAGATCATGGCTTCGCCCGTATCGCCTACCAAGGGCGAAGGCGCGATGAAGGGTCAGATGCTGGAGCCGGTGGTCAAGATCAGGGCAGCCAAACGCCTTCCCTGACCGGGAAGTCTGCTCTGCTCGATAAGAAAACGCCCCGGTGTTGAGCCGGGGCGTTTTGCTTAGTGGTGCTTGGTGTCTTCGATGACTGGAAGGGTCTCGAACTGGTGGAACGGCGGTGGGCTGGATAGGGTCCATTCCAGCGTTGTCGCACCCTCACCCCACGGATTGTCGCCCGCCTTTTTACCGGCCGCCAGCGACCAGGCGATGTTCACGAAGAAGACCAGGACGCCAAGGATCGTAATCCCGTAACCGATCGTCGAGATGTGGTTCCAGTAGGCGAAGGCCTCCGTATAGTCCGGGATACGACGCGGCATGCCGGCTAGGCCAAGGAAGTGCTGCGGGAAGAAGATGGTGTTCACGCCGATGAACATCACGAAGAAGTGAAGCTTGCCGAGGAACTCGTTGTACATCTTCCCGCTCATCTTCGGGAACCAGTAATAGAAGCCGGCGAACAGCGCGAACACCGCGCCGAGCGACAGCACATAGTGGAAGTGCGCAACGACGTAGTAGGTGTCGTGCATGTAGTTATCGACACCGCCGTTCGACAGCACGACGCCGGTAACGCCGCCGACCGTGAACAGGAAGATGAAGCCGATCGCCCACAGCATCGGCGTCTCGAAAGTGATCGAGCCGCCCCACATGGTGGCGATCCAGCTGAAGATCTTCACGCCGGTCGGGACCGCGATGATCATGGTCGCTGCCGTGAAGTACATCTTGGTGTTCACGTCCATGCCGGTCGTGAACATGTGGTGCGCCCACACGACGAAGCCGACGACGCCGATCGCGACCATGGCGTAGGCCATGCCGAGATAGCCGAACACCGGCTTGCGGCTGAAGGTCGCGATGATCTGGCTGACGATGCCGAAGCCCGGCAGGATCATAATGTACACTTCGGGGTGACCGAAGAACCAGAAGAGGTGCTGGTAGAGGACGACGTTGCCGCCGCCCGAGGCGTCGAAGAAGCTGGTGCCGAAATTGCGGTCGGTCAGCAGCATGGTGATCGCACCCGCCAGAACCGGCAGCGACAAGAGCAGCAGGAAGGCGGTGACCAGCACCGACCAGACGAACAGCGGCATTTTGTGCAGGGTCATGCCCGGCGCGCGCATGTTGAAGATGGTGGTGATGAAGTTGATCGCGCCCAGGATCGAACTGGCGCCCGCAAGGTGGAGCGAGAAGATCGCCATGTCGACCGCCGGACCTGCCGAGCCCGATGTGGAAAGCGGCGCATAGACCGTCCAGCCGGTGCCGGCGCCAAGGCCGGTGCCGCCGCTCACGAAGGCCGATCCCAGGAGCAGGATGAAGGCGGGGATCAGCAGCCAGAACGAGATGTTGTTCATGCGCGGGAAGGCCATGTCCGGCGCCCCGATCATGATCGGCACGAACCAGTTGCCGAATCCGCCGATCATCGCCGGCATGACCATGAAGAAGACCATGATCAGGCCGTGCGCGGTGATCAGCACGTTCCAGTGGTGGGTCCACTCGTCGAAGTTCGCCGTGCCCGCGCCGATTGGCCAGGCCTGGTTGAGGATCTGGATGCCCGGCGCCGCAAGCTCGGCCCGCATGATGCCCGAGATGGCGCCGCCGATGATGCCGGCAAGGATCGCGAAGATCAGGTAGAGCGTACCGATGTCCTTGTGGTTCGTCGACATGAACCAGCGGGCGAAGAAGCCCAGCTTGGGATGGTCGTGATGCGCGTCATGGCTCTCGTGAGCCTTGAGGTGGAGCGCGTCTGCAGCGTTGGTGCTCATAGGACTGGACTCGGCTTAATTGCTGGTCGTCGCGCGGTTCGCGACGTCTGGGTTGGTCGGGGCGGGCGCAGGATTGCCCTGCACGGTGCCCGGCGTTGCCGGCGGCGGCGGAACCGGAAGTCCGGCGGTGCCGCCTGTTGCCGGAGCGGCGGCCGGCGTTGCAGCGGGCCGGGCACCGGCAATCGTGCCGCCCTTGGCTGCCATCCAGCGGTTGAACTGGTCCTGCGGGACCACCTCGACCGAGATCGGCATGTAGGCGTGGCGGGCGCCGCACAATTCGGTGCACTGGCCGAAATAGACACCCGGCTTGTCCACCTTCACCCACGTCTCGTTGAGCTGACCCGGGTTGGCGTCGATCTTGTTCCAGAAAGCAGGGATCCAGAAGGCGTGGATCACGTCGTTGGACGTGACGATGAACTTTACCACCTTGCCGGCAGGGATCACCAGCCGCTCGTCGACCGCCAGCAGGCGCGGGCCGTCCTTG
Organism: Sphingomonas piscis; assembly: GCF_011300455.1. Lineage (NCBI taxonomy): Bacteria > Pseudomonadati > Pseudomonadota > Alphaproteobacteria > Sphingomonadales > Sphingomonadaceae > Sphingomonas > Sphingomonas piscis. Next base: position 1,637,071 of record NZ_CP049869.1, on the reverse strand, counting down.
TCGGTGCGGAAGCGCTGGCCGGCCGGAACGTCGCCCTGCTCCTTGAGCATGTTGGACACGATCTCGACGCCGCCATTGTCGGGGTACTGATAGGTCCAATACCACTGGTTGCCGATCACCTTGACGGTGAGGTCGGCCTTGGGCGGGCTATACTGGTGGCGCAGCAGGCGCATCGAGGGGATGGCGATCGCAACCAGGATCAGGACCGGAACCACCGTCCAGATCACCTCGATCACCGTGTTGTGCGAATTGCGCGACGGGATCGGGTTCGCGCTTCGGCGGAACTTCACCATCGCATAGACCAGCAGCACGAGGACGACGATGCTGATCAGCACGCACAGAAGCAGCAGCCAATTGTTGTGAAAGGCGGCGGCTTCCTGACCGATCGCGGTCACCTGCTCCTGAATGCCCTTGCCACCGTTTGGAACGCCGACCAGCGGCGAGTCCGGAAGCACATTCGCATCGGCCTGGGCGGGCGCGGAAGGCGTGCCGGCGGCCGGATCGGCCGCGCCGCCCGGCTGCTGCGCCACGGCACGGGGGCTCGTCGGGCTACCTTCAGGCAAAGCGACTGCCGGCTGCGCGGCCGGCGTCGCCGGCGCGCCCGCTTGCGGTGCTGCCGCTTGCGCCGAAGCCTGCGGCTCCTGCGCCGCTGCAGGTGTCAGCCCAGCCGCAGCCAGGACAATCGCCCATCCAAACAGTTTCATTCTCACCCCGGGATCCATGGGTTTGGGACTGGGCCGCGCCGTTGGTCTGGCCCCACGTTTGGGCGGCCTTATAGGCGCGGGTTTTCACTCTCTCAAGCGCTTGTCTCGATGAGTTGAACAGGGGCAAAGAGGCCCGTATTGACGGCGCCCGAAAGGGGTGCCTGAAGCAATGACCGACGACGAGGTGCTGAACGAGTTCCGCGCGGCCGACGCGCTCCTCGAAGGCCACTTCATCCTCTCCTCCGGCCTACGCAGCCCCAAATACCTTCAGTGCGCCCGAGTGCTGATGGACGGCGCGCGCGCGGAGCGACTGGCGAAGGCACTGGCCGCCAAGCTGCCGGCCGAGGTCGGTAACGCCGTCGACGCCGTCGTCTCACCGGCGATGGGCGGAGTCATCATCGGCCATGAAATGGGCCGCGCGCTGGGCAAGCCCGCCATGTTCGTCGAGCGCCCTCAAGGCACGTTCGAACTTCGCCGCGGCTTCCGCCTCGATCCGGGCGCGCGCGTGCTGATGGTGGAAGACGTGGTCACCACCGGCCTTTCCTCCCGTGAAGCCATCAAGGCCATCGAGCAGGCGGGCGGCAGGGTGGTCGGCGCCTGCTCATTGGTCGACCGTTCGGGCGGAACCGCCGATCTTGGTGTCCCTTACACCGCACTCATTCGCATCGACGTTCCCACCTATGATGCCGATTCCCTGCCGGCGGAACTTGCGGCCATTCCCGCCATCAAGCCCGGCAGTCGGGCCGCGGCGTGACCAGGCTCCGCCTCGGCGTGAACATCGATCACGTTGCCACCATTCGCAATGCCCGGGGCGGCGCGCACCCCGATCCGGTGCGGGCCGCCCATGCCGCCGCAAGGGCCGGCGCCGACGGAATCACCGCCCATCTCCGCGAGGATCGCCGCCACATTACTGACGCGGATATCGCCCGGCTCATGGGCGAAATCGACCTGCCGCTGAACCTGGAAATGGCAGCCACCGAGGAGATGCTCACCATCGCGCTGCGCCACCGTCCGCACGCCGCCTGCATCGTTCCCGAAAAGCGCGAGGAGCGAACCACGGAAGGTGGCCTCGACGCTGCCGGTCAGTTCGAGGCGCTGAAGCGCTTCGTCGGCGAGCTTGGCGGCGCCGGCATCCGGGTCAGCCTGTTCATCGAACCATCCGACCGCCAGGTCGACGCTGCCTTGCGCCTTCAGGCGCCGGTCGTCGAATTCCACACCGGCAGCTATGCCGATGCGGATGGCGAAGATCGGACAAACGAGTTGAAGCGGGTGACGGACGCAGCGGCGCTTGCCGCCAAGAACGGCATCGAGCCGCACGCGGGCCACGGCCTCACCTACGATAATGTCGTGCCGGTTGCCGCCATTCCGCAGCTGGCCGAACTCAACATCGGCCATTTCCTGATCGGCGAAGCGATCTTCACCGGCATCGACGCCAGCGTCATCCGGATGCGCGAGCTGATGGACGCGGCGCGGTGATCGTCGGCCTCGGCTCCGACCTGTGCAACATCGAGCGGATCCAGAATTCACTCGACCGCTTCGGAGAGCGCTTCCTTCACCGCGTCTTCACGGAGACCGAGCGCGCCAAGGCCGCATCCCGCCCGTTCACCATGGCCGGAACCCTCGCCAAGCGCTTCGCCGCCAAGGAGGCGTTTTCCAAGGCGGTCGGCACCGGCTTCAAGCACGGCGTCTTCATGAAGGACATCGGCGTCGTCAACGCACCGTCCGGCGCGCCCACCCTGAAGCTCGCCGGAGGCGCCGCGGCGCGGGTTGACGCCCTTGCGCCGGAGGGCCACGCAATCGACATACATCTGACCATGACCGACGATCACCCCTGGGCGCAGGCCTTCGTCATTCTCTACGCACGCAAGATGGAGCTTTGATTGACCGACACTGCGACGGATGTGACCGCCAAGAGTGATGCGGCGGTCCCGGCCAAGCGGGAGTCCAAGGGCTCTGCCGTGTGGCGGGAGCTCAAGGGCCTGCTGTGGGTGCTGCTGGCGGTCCTCGCCTTCCACAGCTTCGTTGCCAAGCCCTTCTACATTCCGTCGGAATCGATGATGCCGGCTTTGCTGAAAGGCGACCGGCTGGTGGTCACCAAATATCCCTACGGCTGGTCGTTCGTGTCGCCGACCATCCCCAATCCGGCGGCGATCTTCCGCTCGCTCGTGCTCGGCACCGGCGAGGGCTGGGGCGTGACCCTCCCGTTCGAAAAGGGCAGGCTGTTCGGCAAGATGCCCAAGCGCGGCGACATCGTCATCGTCACGCCACCGGGCGCCAACGAGGATTATATCAAGCGCGTGATCGGGCTGCCCGGCGACACGATCGAGGTCCGCGCGGGCCGCCTGATCCTCAACGGAACGCCGGTCCAGGCGCAGCGCCGGCCCAATGCCCTGATCCCTGTCGACGCAAACATCCCCTGTTCCGACAAATTCCCGGGCTTTGACGTCACCGGCTCCGACGGCAAACAATATTGCAGCCTGCCCATCGTCCGCGAGACGCTGCCCGGCGGACCCACCTATGACACGGTGGACCTGACCCCCGTCAGCACGGGGGACAATTACCCCGCGACGGTAGTGCCCGCCGACCACCTGTTCCTGATGGGCGACAATCGCGACAGCAGCGCCGACAGCCGCTTCGCGCTCGAGGAGCAAGGCCTTGGTGGTCCGGTGCCCTGGGAGAATATCGGCGGGCGCGCGGAGTTCATCACTTTCTCGCTCGACGGCACCACCAGCCTGTTCAACCCGGCCAGCTGGTTCACTTCCTTCCGCTCCGGCCGCGCCGGCAACTCGCTTCGCGGCTCGGCCAACTGATGGCGGAGTCGCCGCCGACGGTTGAACCGCACGTCGAGCAGCCCGGCCCTGCCGAATTCCGCGATCCCTTGTTGCGGGAGGAGCTTCGCCGCGCCTCCGTCTGGATCGGCCTGGCACTCGTCGTCGCCGGCGTCATCTTCCTTGCCCAGCCGCTGCTGCTGATCCTCGGCGGGCTGGTGTTCGGCGTCGTGCTGGACGGCGGGGCTCGGGCGCTCGGTCGATTCCTGCCGATCGGCCGCGGCTGGCGGCTTTCGCTGGCGATCCTGATCGGTATCGGCTTCGTCGCCTGGGTTTTTTACTACGCCGGGACGACCTTCGCGGCGCAGGCGGGCGCACTCCGCATGGTCGTCGAAACCCAGGCACTGAAGCTATACGCCTGGGCGCAGAACGCCGGGCTTATCACGGACCCGACGCCCGGCACCATCGGTCAGCAGTTGATGGGCTCGGTGGGCCGCCTGACCACCGCGGTCGGCAGCGCGCTTGGAGCACTCACCAGCGCCCTGCTCATTTTCGTCATCGGCATCTTCATCGCCATCGAACCGCGCCTTTACGATCGCGGGGTCGCCTGGATGCTGCCGCTTCGGCACCGCGACCATTTCTACCGCATCACCAACCGCGTCGGCTTCACCCTTCGCCGCCTCCTGTTCGGCCGCATCGTCGGGATGATCTTCGAAGGCCTGTTCACCTGGTTCATGCTGGCCTGGGTCAGCCGCCTGATCGGCATCGGTCCGATCCCCATGGCGGCACTGCTCGGCCTCATCACCGGGATCCTCGCCTTCATCCCCAACATCGGCGCGATCGTGTCGGGCTTGCTGATGGTGGCGGTCGGCTTCAGCGCCGGGCCCAACGAGGGCTTCTTCGCCATCTTCGTCTACTTCGCGGTGCAGAATATCGACGGCTATCTGGTGCTGCCCTACATCGCGCGCCGAACGGTCGACCTCGCGCCGGCAATAGTCCTCGCCGCGCAGCTGATCCTCGGCGCCTTGTTCGGATTCCTGGGATTGCTGCTCGCCGATTCGATTCTGGCGTCGCTGAAGGTGACCTTGCAGGAATTAAGCAAGGAGCGCTCGGCGGAGAAAGGCGAAGGCCCGGAACTGGTCGGCGGCAACCCGGCCGCCTGACCCTTACTGCTGCTGTTGCTGCATCATCGCGGCCATGGCCGCGCCGTTGCGCACGATCTTTTGAACCCGAACGTCGAACGTCAGGTTCTGGGTTTTGGATGGGAACCCCGGGGGCGCCTTGCCGTCCGGAAAGGCCAGCCGAAGCGGCATCTTGAAGTTGTACTGCCCGCCTTCCTGCATCCGCCGCATCGCTTCGGCGAAGCCCGGGAAGACGCCCGCGGTGACGAACGGCTGGGGCTGGCGGCCCTGGCTGCTGTCAATCACCGTTCCGTCGTCGCCGGTCAGCACATAATCGATCATCGCCGCATCCTGGTCGGTGATCGGCCCGCCCGAACCTTCCTTGATGACCCGGAACTCGAGGCCGCTCTGAGTGACCACGGGGCGCAAGGATCCCGCGCCGAACCAGGCCAGCGCAACGCCGGCAGCAATCACGGTCAGGAGGCCGAGCCAAAGCTTCAGGCCGCCCGAACGGCGTGCCTTTGGCGAATCAGCGGTGGCTGCGGACATGGAAGGGGCGCTGCTGAGGCGAGGCAGCGCTTAGCGCGCGCCTTCGCGCTCGACGCGCTTGCGCTCGAGCTTACGGGCGCGGCGGATCGCGGCGGCACGCTCACGAGCGCGCTTTTCCGACGGCTTCTCGTAATGACGGCGGAGCTTCATCTCGCGATACACGCCCTCGCGCTGCAGCTTCTTCTTGAGCGCGCGCAGCGCTTGCTCGACATTGTTATCGCGAACGATGATCTGCATAAACCTCAGTCAAACTCCTCGTTAGCCTTGTCGGCCCAACCGCGACCGAAGGCAGCCCCGATGCCGCACCCGATCCGAATCAAATGGAAATGGTTCACCGCAGGCGCACCTGTGGCGGTCGCGGGCCCATAGCAGCGGGGTTCAACCAGTTCAACCCGCACGCCGTTTCACTCCTTTGCGATGAGTTGCAACGATGCAACGGTAAGCCGAGCAACGAACCCTGCTTGGGTTATCGGCGATTAACCTTTCGCCTGATACAAGCCCTTTCCATACCGGAGGGCATACATGTCATTGAATCGTCGGGAAATTTTGCGGATGGGTACGATTGGAGCAGGCGCTGCCATGCTCTCGTCCGCCGCTCGCCCGCAGTTCGGCGGTCCGATCAACATCATCACCGGCACGGGTCCGATGACCCGTCCGCTGCCGGCCCAGCCGCGCGCGCCCCTGGCGCCGCAGGGCGTCGATCCGGCCCTGTTCCAGCGTGCCAAGGCAGCGCTCGACCAGCATCGCATCGCCGCGAGGGATAGCATCGGCATCGTCGATTTCTCGCTCGCATCGCGCGACCCCCGCTTCCACGTCGTCGACCTGCGCAGCGGTGCGGTGGAAAGCTACCGCGTCGCTCACGGCAAGGGCTCGGATCAGGCCCACAGCGGTTATCTCGACCATTTCTCGAACGTGTTCGGGTCCGAAGCATCGTCCAATGGCACCTACACGACGGGCGATTATTACCACGGCAAGTATGGCCTTTCGATGAAGGTCCATGGCCACGACTGGTCGAACAACAATGCCGAGGCGCGCGCCATCGTCATCCACAATGCCTGGTATGCCGAACCGGAAGTGATCGAGGCTCACGGCAAGCTTGGCCGCAGCCAAGGCTGCTTCGCCTTCAGCCGCGACGATCAGTGGGCGATCATGCGCAAGCTCGCGGGCGGCCGAATGATTTATGCCGATAAACTTGCTGCCGCTTAAGATTTAGAACGGAAACTGAAACGGCGCCGGAGCAACCCTCCGGCGCCGTTCTCGTATCCGGCTCCTAAGCGAAAAGAAGCTCTAACGCGCCGCAACCTGCGTCTTCGGCGCCAATCCACGCGGCGCCTGAAGCGACGCCAGCACCTTGCCGTCGCGCGCATACATGTCGCTATAGTCCACGATCCGCCCGTCGTTGAGCGCCGCGACGCTGAAATAGACGATGTAGACCGGCAGCGGCTTCACGAAGTTCAGCTGCTTCGTCTTCTTGGCGGCCAACACCTCCTGGAACTTGTCCGGCGTCCACTCGCCGCCATCGTCGGCCAGCAGCTCGCTTGCCAGGTCGAGGATGTTCTCGGTGCGGATGCAGCCATGGCTCAGCGCCCGCATGCGACTGGAGAAGCGGCTGCGGGCGTTGGTGTCATGCAGGTAGATATTGTGCGGATTGTACATCACGAATTTCAGCTGCCCCAGCGCGTTCGACGGCCCCGGCGGCTGACTCCAGCGGATGATCTTGCCATCCTTCTTCACCGGCACATAGCCAGGCTTTCCGGCGACTTCCCTGGTGATGCTCGGCGGCACCTCCCAGGACGGATTGGCGACCACGCCGGTCGCCATCACGGACAGCTGCGGCGTCGGCGTCTTGGTTGCACCGGCGATCGCCCGCTGCTTCCACCGGTTCTGGCCGTTCTCGACCAGGGTCGCGTAGAAGCCCGGAACGTTGACGATGATATATTTGTCGCCGAGCTCGCGCGGCAGCCAGCGCCAACGCTCCATGTTGAGCTTGATCCGGTTCGCCTTGGCGACGTCGCCCGCGCCCGCCAACTTCAGTGCATTCTTGAGCGCGCCATATTGCGGATGGGTCGGCAGCAGCCCGTCCAGCGCTTCGGCGACCCGATGCTGGGCCAGCGCCGATCGGAGAAGCGCGTCGCGCTGCTCGGACGATAGGTCCGGATCCTTGACGTACCAGTCCTTGCGCTCCTTGCGCGGCACATAACCGAGCGCCAGATCCGAGGAGAGCCGGTTGAAGCGGTCGTTGGCCGCCGCCGAGATTGCGACCGGATCCTGGCTCCGGATCGCCGCTGCGAGACCCGCAGGATCGTAGTTGATGGGGTTCAAACCTTCCCCAGCGACACGGCCGATGTAATCCAGCAACTGCTGGGCATCGCCGGCCTGCCACATCGGCGGCGGCAGCTGAATGGGGGCGGGCGCCAACGGGTCCTGCGGTGAACTCGCCTGAGGCTGAGCCGGCGCAATGGGAACCGGCGCCGGCGTCTGGATCGCCAGTGCCGCCGATGACGTCATGACCGACAAAATGGCCAAGGAAGTGAAGCGCGCCGTCATTTTCAACAAACCTGTTCGTTTTCAAGGACAAAGCTGTCCTGCCCAAGCCCTATATGGCGGCACTCACCTTACACCCGATGAACGGCGCCTGCCAGTGGTCGTCGAAGCACAGAGGCGCCAAATCGTTGCCGGCGTCACTCAACCAATCCTTAAGCTCGTTCCTTTAATCCGGAGAGTAACAACGAGTGGAAGCGTAACCTTGGCGAGCAATTTCATCCTCGACGGAAGCATCATCCCGCGCCGGGTCAAGCGCATGTTCGATCAACGGTCGGAACCGCGGATCGATTGCCCGGCCGACAAGGCGATCCTCTCCTTCCGCGGTCAGGACCATGTCGTCCAGCTGGTCAATCAGTCCGCGTCAGGTGCCATGATCCGCTTCGAACGTACGCCCAACATCGGCGAGACCCTCCGCTTCCGAAGCCAGGAGAGAGCGTCGGAACGCGCCCAGGTGCGCTGGGTCCGGGATGGTAAAATCGGTCTTACCTTCCTGGGCAAGGTCGGGTAGCGGGCCGATGAACATGAACTTTTCCCTGCTTCAGGCGCGTATTTCGGAAGCCGACGATCCCAGCGACCGGCGTCGTTTCGACCGCCTTCCCATCGAACTCGGCGCCACCATGCGCCAGCTCGGCGAGACCGGGCTGGACGCGCGCATCCTCAACATCTCCGAACGCGGCTTCATGGCCCAGTCGGAGGGCAAGTTCGAGGTTGGCGCCCGGGTCTGGCTGATGCTCCCCGGACGGCCCCGCGCCAATGCCGTCATCCGCTGGACTGCGGGCGATAAACTTGGCGCGGAATTCGCGCAGCCCATCTCGCTCCACGGCATCATCCGCTCCTGATCTGCGCCCTGCCCGCGGACTTCGCCAGCTTCAGCAATGAAACCATCTTCGCCGTCCGGTCGTTCACCGGCCGAAAGGATCATGTCGATGGCGAGCAGCTTTCCCGATCTTGCGGGCGCGATGGATCTCAGCGGCCGCGGCTACCATGTCGTCTACCGCGAGCATGAAGTGAACCATTGCCCCGGCTGCGGACGGACCCACTGGATCATCGGCCGCATGTCAGCCGAATGCGCGTTCTGCACGACAGCCTTGCCGCTGGCCGAGGCCAGCATGCGATCCCACGCCGCCCCCGTGATCATCCAGCATAAGAACCGCGCCGAACTCTCCTCCTGGGCCGCCTGACCTAGGGCGTTTTGCGCACCGGCACGCTGGCGCCGCACAGGTCGACGCCGCCCGCCGCGACCTTGAAGAAGTCGTCGTTCCGATTGGCCCGGAGCTTCAGATATCGCGTGAAGGTTGCGCTCGCCGTGTCCAGATATTGGAACCGCGGCCGCTCGCCCGCCGGCAACTGGCTCGCCACTCGGACCGAGGTCAGCGGCACGGCTGCCTCCGCCCCTTCCTTGTAGAATCCCATCGTGCCGGTCCCGCGCGACAGGCTGCTGAGAGCGTCGATGCCTTCGATCACGCGGCCGACGACCGCAATGTTGCGGTCCAGCGTCCGGGGCGCATGGCCGATGATCGCATATAGCTCCGCGCCCGTTCCCGTGTCAGGCGCCAGATCGCGCGCGACACCGACATAGCCGTAGCAATGGGGTAAGGTCGCCCAGCCCTCGGCCGGGCTGGTTGCGACCGGCCAGCCCTGCCAGAAGCCGGCGGCCGGCGCGTAGGCATCGGGCGAGCCAAGCGGCGTCAGCGCAATCCCGCTCAGCGCGCGCCAATATTCATGCGGCGGGCGTGCGACGATCCCGGCTGGGAAGGGCTTCTCCGTTTCGTTCTGGCCCCATTGCGCGACGTAATTGTCCTGGACCCGGTAGACGCTTGCGCCCTCCCACCAATTGCCCCGCGCAAGCGTGCGGATGTTGGCGACGTGGACTGGGGCAAAGGCCGGCGCCAGCTGAATGACGATCCGGCGGGTGCCCATCTGCATCACCAGCAGGTCGTCGGGCGAGATATCCTTCCAGGCCGACGCCGGCGCAGCTGCCACGATGTCCCCCGGCGTCAGCGGCTTGGGGGGCTGGGCCCTTGCGGACATTCCCGTTGCCGCCGCCAACATCACGCCCGCGATCACCAAGTTGCGCATCCGCCGTCTCCTTTGCCCTTCGTCTAGCTCATGCTTGGCGCAGCGGCTATCTTGCACCTTCCAAATGGTTGGCGCGTTACCGTGGAGAGGAGAAAAAGATGCGGTCTCTGGCTTTCGTCACCGCGGTCGCCTTGCTTGCGGGCGCATGCGGACCCTCCCAGCAGCAGGAGGAGACCGTCAACGGAACGCTCGTCCAGAGCAAGGGGCAGCAGGAGCTTGCTGCCCTCAACGATTATAATCGTGCCATCGGCTTGAAACGGGCGATCCACGGCTCCGGCAAGCAATGCCAGCGCATTGATCGTAGCGCGTTTGTCCAGCGGTACGGGACCCTCGATATGTGGGCGGTGTCCTGCAACAATGGTCGTGGGTTCGCTCTGTTCATCGGCAAGGACGACACGGTTCAGGTCCGCGACTGCCGCGGCCTCGCCGAGATCAAGCTACCGCGCTGCCCGGCGTGGGCCGAGAACGCAAAGGTCACCCGCTAGCACTGGTCCGTACGCTTGACGGTTCCGTCGGCACCGCGCTCGACGACCCGAACGCACTTGCCGCCAAGCGGCACTTCCTCGCGCGTGCTGCCGTCTGGGTTGCTGGTCACCTTGGCCTTCTTCACCGGCCTGCCGTCGGGACCATATTTCCAGGCGAAGCTGTCGGGAACGGAGCGGCTGCGCTCGGCCGGTTGCGACTGGGCAGTGGCGGACGCCGACCAGGCAAGCGCCAACCCGGTCCCGCCGATCAGGGCAAGTCCAAGCATCGCAAGCTTCTTCGACATGGTTCGACTCCTCGTACGCATCATATCATAGATGAGGTGGTGGGGCCACGACATCAAGGAGCCGGGAAGCGCCGGCAGCATGTGGCCATCAAAGGAATAACAGGGAAAATCGCACGTTTCGGGTCGCTGAACAGGAAGATTGAAGCCTTCTAATGCTTGCTTCGGCCCAGAAAGGGGCAGATTTTAGCCTCTTCGACGCTGGAAAAACGGTCCTCCTGTTATTCGACGGAACAGGGGCGTTTAATCAGCGTAACAGGAGCTCCAATCGGCACGAGCAGGGTGTTTGTTCGTCATAACAGTTGGAAGCTTGGCCCGCGCCCAAGCCAGTCAGAGCAGCTTCGTCCAGTGCGGTGATCTTCTCGCAAACTCTTCCGCCAGCTCTGCCATGCAGATGCCGTGTTTCCGTTCGAACGCGGGTTCTCCGATCCGGTGCTGCTCCATGTGGTGGTCGGGGCAAAGGCTGATCACCCACTTGTCGGAGGGCTTGAGCGACGTGCCGCCGTCGGTGCCGCGGCGCACGTGAGCACATTCGCAGGGGTGGTTGGCGCAGCCCGGGACCGAGCAGGCGTGATGGCGAACCCAGGCGCGGTGAGCGGGGCAGGAGCGCTCGGGTGATGGCGCCCTGATGCGCTTAATGTAGCGGGGCAGCCGGGCCATTGGCCTTGCTCGTCCTAGGGGTAGATGGGGTGATCCGTGCTTTACGTGTACGCGAGGAGCGGCGTTCGGACGTTTTGGGCTTCGGCTCAGTGGACCCGACGTTGCTCCGGCGTGCTGCAAAGGCCTGGCCAAGCTCGGTATAGAGCTCGGGCCATGCTCGGCTGAGCCGCCGCAGCAGCGGCCGATGCGTATGTTGCAGCCGCTCCAGTGCCTCGATGCTCTCGCAGCTGGCGATCAGCGCCGTGATGTCCGCTGACCATTGCTGCCAGCCCTGCGGCGGCTCAGTGTCGTTGATGGTTGCTGCCGCGCTGGTTGCAGCTGCGCCGTTCAGCCTTGGCGAGCTTGCGTCCGCATCCTCCATTCCGGCCACCGGCACGCAGAACGTCTGCAGCATGGCGGCCTTGTAGGCAGCGGTGAGCGCCTTGGGCGTGGCCTTGTCGCTGCGGTCGAGGGCCTCGCCATAGACCTCCACGGTGTGGCTTGAGCCATCCTCCGGGCTGACCAGGTCATAGGCAACCTTCAACGTGACGTTGGTGAGGAGGTCATCGCCTTGCCGGCGCTCGGCCGAGCTGCGCTCAAGCACCCGGGGGAGGATGCACAGCTTGCGCACGGCAAGGATCGGCGCCAGCCGGTTCATCAGCTGGTCGATCGAGCGATAGCCATAGCCATCGTCGGTGTTGATCATCGACTTGGCCAGCCCGAGGTTGGCAAGATCGGCAGCAACGCCGCTGATCGCCTGGTACACGAGGGCCCCGCTCACGGCACAAGCTCGCGGATGGTCAGCGCACCGGCCTTCGATCGCTTCGCTTCAACACCATGGCCGAACGCTCGTCCGACATCGTCATCAACCATGCCCTTGATCGCGGATGCAGCTTCTCCGAACAGCCTCGCAGCGGTCCTGTGCTGCAGCCAGTCGTCGGCTGCCGCTGCCCAGGCATTGTTGCCCTGGAGGCAGATCTCGCGGGAGCCGAACACGCGTGGCGGCGGGGGAGGGGCGACCACCACCGGCGGCGTGCCATCCACCACCGCGCTCCAGAACGCTTCTTCTGCCTCAAGCAGATCGAGCTGGTAGAGCCAGTCGGCGGCAACCTCCATCACCTCGTGCTTGTGGTTTCCGTAGATGACCGACAGGATCGCACGGTCGACCCTTGCGATCGCCATGTTGTGCTGGAGCTGGGGCATGTAGCGCTCCAGCACCTCCTCGCCCTTCACGAACGCGCCCGTGTGCTTGGCCTCCCACACGGCGCCCGTTCGCTCCACCAGCCCATCCAGCGTGCAGGTGCGCCAGCCATAGGTCGGGCAGGTCATGGTCATGCCGGCAAACACGACCCGCTCGCCGCTGACCTGCTCATACCATTGCCGGTTGAACGGCTCGGTCCAGCAGCCAAGCATCACCGGCAGCTTGGCACTGAGGTCCTCAGGCTCGCGCTGACCGGTCTTCTGCTCCCACAGCTCCAGAACACGCTTCGGATCGCCCGACAGGATGATGTTGGCATCCGAGCCGCCGATGCTCTCGCGCCTCGCTGCAAGCTGGCCCGGGGACAAGCCCAAGGAGCCAAGCATTGGCCAGTGGGCCGATACAGGCTGCTCAGCCGCGGCCAGGTCGAACGATTGCTGTGGATCAGGCTCGCGGATCGCGGATCCAGGTGACTGCGTGATCATGTAGGTTGCTCCCTCTACTGCGTGGGAGCTGGGTGATTGCTCTGGTTCTTAGACACATCCACCAGAACATCGAACAGTGTCTGATGTTGGCCAGTGAATGTCGGGGATAAGTCTAAACGCACTCGCCAGGACATTGACTTTGCTGCATGTTCATGCTATGTTCCGCAAGCATGAAGCAGAGTGTCGCGGGGGCGTTACCCACTCGCTCGCTGACGGTCGTGTATCGACCGATCGGTGACCTTCGTCCGGATCCACGCAATGCGCGGACCCATTCCAAAAAGCAGATCGATCAGATCTGCGCGAGTATCTGGGAGTTCGGGTTCACGAACCCAGTGCTCGTTGATGAGCAGTCGATGCTCATTGCGGGGCACGGCCGATTACGCGCTGCCAGGGAAATGGGCCTTGCTGAGGTGCCCGTCATCGAGCTGAGTGGCCTCTCAGAGGTCCAGAAGAAGGCACTTCGGCTCGCGGATAACAAGATCGCTCTGAATGCTGGCTGGGACACGGAGATCCTCAAGCTGGAGCTTGCCGACATTGCCACCCTGGACTTCGACTTCGATCTGACGCTCACCGGCTTTGCGAGCGGCGAGATCGATATCGTGCTGAAGGCGGCAAATGACCCCCACGAGGAGGTCATCCCGGCGGTACCCTCTGAGCCGAAGACGCAGCTTGGCGATATATGGGTGCTGGGTGAGCATCGCATCGGCTGCGGCGATGGGCGCGACGTCGAGTTCCTGAAGCATGTTGTGGGTGAGGGCGCTGCCATCGACGCAGCATTCATGGACCCGCCATATAACGTGAAGATCAACGGCCACGCCAACGCAAAGGGGCGCCACCGCGAGTTCGCCATGGCGTCCGGCGAGATGACCGAGAACCAGTTCCGTGAGTTCCTGCGCCAGACACTGACGGCGGCGGAAGCGGTCTCACGCTCAGGCGCGGTCCACTTCGTCTGCATGGACTGGCGGCACATTGACGATGTGGCTGCCGTCGGTCGCGAAGTTTATGACGACCTTTTGAACATCTGCGTGTGGAATAAGAGCAACGCGGGGATGGGCTCGCTTTACCGTTCCAAGCACGAGATGGTGTTCGTGTATCGCGTCGGCGATGCGCCGCACGCGAACATGGTCCAGCTTGGGAAGCACGGCCGTAATCGGACCAACGTATGGGACTACCCATCGGTCAACTCGATGGCCGGCAGCCGGCGAGAAGACCTGGCGCTGCATCCGACCGTCAAGCCGGTCGCCATGGTTGCCGATGCCTATCAGGACGTGACCCGACGCGGAGATTTGGTGTTCGACATGTTCCTGGGCTCGGGAACGTCGTTGATTGCTGCCGAGCGGACCGGCCGCACGTTCCGCGGCTGCGACATCGATCCGGCCTATGTCGATGTTGCCGTGGAGCGCTGGGTGCAGATGACCGGCGGCACGCCGGTGCTGGAGCGGCCCGAATGAGCGGGCGGTTCCAGAAAGGGCAGAGCGGGAATCCTGCCGGTCGGCCCAAGGCGCGCCGGCCGCACATCTCTGCGTTCGACGTCATCATCGATAAGACCCTGACCGTCACTCAAAACGGGGTTGAGCGCGAACTTACGATCGATGAGGCGCTGCAGTTGCAGACCTATCAAGCAGCGCTGAAGGGCAGCAAAATGGCAGTGCGGCATGTCCTCAAGATGATCGAGGCGCGAGAAGTCGCTCTTGCCAAAGCAGCGCCTGCTCCTCGCAGCAAACCAATCAAGTTCCAATGGGAGAATGACGCTAGGAATGCCGACGAGGCCATGCTGCTCCTGGGCATCACTGTTCGTGATCCAAGCTGGACGCAGCCATGTCAGTACGGCGTAAGAATGAAGATGGCGAACTGGGCAGTCCAAGCGGGTCTCAGTAGGCCAGGCAGGCGAAAGCTTTCCCAAAACCAAATCGACTCTGTGAAGTGGAGTGCGTTCGAACCTGACAAACTCAGGTGGCCGCGGGGAGCACGCGGTGAGTGAAGACATCAACGATCGTGAGGATGAGGTAGGCTACGGCCGACCTCCAAGGTCAACGCGCTTTCAGAAGGTCAGGAGCGGTAATCCAAAGGGGCGCCCAAGAAACAGCCGCCGGGAAATCCCGTACGACCACGTGCTTGGGCAAATGGTGACCATCCGCGAGGATGGAAGAGAGCGCAGAGTAACGGCTGCTGAAGCGTTCATGCTCCAGCTCACCAGGAAAGGTCTTCAGGGCGATAGCGCTTCAGCTCGAGCTTCGTTGGCCGCGATCGAGTTAGCTCGATCCAAGCGTGAGCCCGCGGGACCGGAGATCACTGCAATTATCTGCAAAGGCGTCACACCGGGAGGTGTGGGATGTACCCTCGATAATCTTGGTATGGCCGTTAAGCGGGACAAATACGGCGATAACACACGTCATGAGCTAAAACCCTGGCTTATCGAATTGGCTTTGGAGCGACTGGGGTCTCGTCGGCTGTCTATCGAAGAGCAAAGAATCGTTGTCGATGCGACCCATAAGCCGGGAACCGTGCGCTGGCCGGAATGGTGGGCCATTAGTCGATAGCGGCCCCGTAAGTTCCGATTACAACAACTTTCGTCCTAAAGCGGAACTTCCGCAAACGACCCAACGCAGACATTGAGCCGCTGGACCGCAGCAAGCACATCAACTTGCTCCTAATTGGAGGCGATAGGTTGCCTGTGCTAAATTGGGGCCGCCCATTCCGCCTTTTTGCTAAAGTTCAACACTTTCGATTAAGCCGAGCTTCTTCAGGAATTTGCTCGGATGTTGGTGTGAGTGAAGCCGTAGAACCCTTGAACGAGGCCCTTGAGTTTATGGAGCGAGCGCTAGCGCTAATCGACCGGGCCGACGAGGCCGCGGACGCTGGCGCTCATCTCGACTTGGCGATCGCTCGTTTGCGCCAGCACCTCGGCTGCGAGCAGCCAAGCAATTAGACGGCCGCAGTAGGACTTCATCAAAGCTGCGACTGACCCCGGCACTTTGCAGCAGCACGCTGCCTCCGGAGATCATCCAGTAGGTCATCTAAGACCATCGGCCGGCCATAGAGATACCCTTGAGCATGTCCGACGCCGAGTTCTTTTAGGGATTGCTCCTGCTCCTTTGTCTCCACGCCTTCTGCGACGATTGATAGTGAAAGGTCATTGGCCATATCGATGATCCGCAGGGCAACATGGCTCGTCGCAGAGTCGGTTCCGAGGGACTGCACGAAGAGCTTGTCGATCTTGAGGAAGTCTACCTCGAGCTGGGCGAGGTACGCCAAGCTAGAGTATCCCGTGCCGAAGTCATCGATAGCAACCTTGATGCCAGCTGCCCGTAGCCGCTGCATTGACTCACTTGCTCGCTCAACTTCGACCAAGCTGCGTTCGGTGGCTTCGATAACAAGGCTGGTGAAGCGAATGCCGGAGGACTCCACCAAGGCACTCACTTCCTCGAAAATGTTGGTACGGTGCAGATCAGCAGCTGCGAAGTTCACTGCAAAGTGACACAGAGGGCTGAGCATCAGGATGTGCTTGGCATCTTGGACGAGAAGCTCAAGCACACGCGCGGCAACTTGAGGAATAAGACCAGCTTCTTCAGCAACCGGTATGAAACGGTCGGGCGGGATCGGGAATGCATCCCCCGGTCCCAGCGGATGAGTGCTTCGACGCCTACCATCTTGCCGGATACGAGTTCGACGATTGGCTGATACACCAAATAAAACTCTCTACGTTTCAGAGCCGCTCGAATCAGCATTGGCAGCGACGCGCGGGCTCGAGCATATCGAACCAGGAACGTGGAGAGCAGCAGACCTACTAAGACGCCGGTCGGTATTAGGATCCTAGCGGCTTGTGCTGCGAAGTTGGCCGAGTGGGCCGCAGGTAACACGGCGACTGCGCCAATGTCGTGTTTGCCAGACCGAACAATGGCAACTGTGTGGCCTTCGTCTCTGAAGATTGCGTCGCCGCCGCCTCCAAGCCGTAGGAACTTTGGATCAACCTCGCCGCGACTGATTATTGGCTCGCTCGTCGACCAGGAGAAAACGCCCACTGCCAGCCCAGGGACGTTCTCGACGAAACTTAGCGCCAGATCCTTGTGAATAACTCCTACTGAAGATCCTGTCTGAACGATCACGTAGTTGAGGTCCGGGTCCGACAACTTCACCCTGGTCCTGAAGATCGAACCAGTTGTGGACACGAAGTTTGCTGGTCCAAGTTCGATGGGGTCCGTGGCTCCAAACGAGGAACACCGAAGGGTATTACCTTCCGCCCAACCGACACCCTGTAGCAGCGTTGAGCCCAGATCGATTTCACGCATGTTTTGTAGCCCGGCACGAGAGCATGCCTGAGCTTGCGTCATCCTGTTGATTGAAGTGGCTGCGGCATAGAGCTGAGCTCCGCTTCGTTCGGCACTTAGAAGGGCACTGCGAGCCAGACCCTGCGCGACCGTTTCATCTCTTGCGGCCGTCTGCTGACGAACCAACATGACCGCCGCAAGGATCGGCAATGCTGTTGTGACGCAGACACCTACGACCAGCGCGAACGCACGACGGCTTGAGGCAGTCATTGTCCGGGAGCAACTTCAAGGGTCGCGCGAAGCTTAGAGCAGCTCACTTAGGCACACAGAATATGGAGCAAACCCGATCGACCAGCGAGTGGATGAAGTCATTGTCCACCTTCCGAGCAGCGATGAACAATCGGAAGTAGATTGAACCAGCCGCAAGCGTGAACAATCCCTCGCGGTCAACGGTGGACGGTAACTCTCCCCGCGCAATCGCATCGTCGAACATGGGGCTAAGCTGCGCCATGCGTCCATCGAAGTAGGACCGAGTGTGATCCGTGCCCGATCTTGCGCGAGCCTCAGCCGCAACAACAAGCATTGCGGGCCAACAGGCGATTCCAGCTGCGCCACGAGCTTAGTGAGAACCGAGGTGAGGGCAGCCCGAAAGGTCAGTCCGGGCTCAGACACTACTTCTTCCGAAGCACGCCCAACAAAGGAGTCGATCATCATCTCCCAGCGGTCAGGATACCGTCGATACAGAGTGGACCGCTCCACACCGGCGCGTTCGGCTACGGCCTTGAACGAGCAGGCATCCGTGCCGCCTTCAAACAAGAGTTCAAGCACGGCGTGGTTGATGCGAGCACGAACCTCAGCGGTGCGCCCTCCCGGACGCCGCGCTGAACTTGTTTGTGCTCGGTTTGACATTCGGGTGGAACATCCTTAATGCTACATACTGTTGCTTTTAGTTGAATGCCATCACAATGTCTATAGATGAACCGCATGTCCGATCAGGCCTCGACGTGACACTTTCGTCGGAGGTTGCTGACTTGCGGGCAGCCCGCATCAGGAAGCTGATCCGCGAACGGAAGAGGCGGTCAGGGTATTTTAGAGCCGACCTGTTTGCTGATCCGGCATGGGACACGCTTCTACAGCTCTATGCTTCTGAACTGTCGTACGAGCAGGCCACTGCTACTCGTATCGCGGACATCATAGATGTGCCCACCTCGACCGTTCTGCGGTGGATCAAGGTTCTGGAAGCCGAGAACTTAGTTACTCGCGCGGTTCAGCCGTCAGACCCAAAGCTTGTATCAGTGAAGCTCACCAGCAAGGGCCAGGCAGCGATAAATGGCTATTTCAGGGGCGGGCCGGGCGCGTAAAACTCACACCGCCGAACTTCCGCTTTCGCTTTCGACCCAAAGCAGACGTTCCCCGCTGGTAGAGCTGTGTTCGGTGTCGTCAGGCAGCCCTTGCTGCTACTGACAATTGTTCAGCAGCTTGCTGCCGACGATCATTCATTAGCAGTGCCACAGCAGCACCTTCGAGTTCTGCGTGCTTGAACGAGATGCTGGCCTTCGGCGTACTAGCAAGCTGACGCATCCAAGGTCCTTTGACGTTGAACGATGCCGCAAGGTCAGGCCGGCGAAGGACGCTCTTCAGAGCAGCGGCGACGCTTCCGGTCAAAATCAGACCGTCCCAGGCACCATATGCCATGACCATATTCCCGGCGAAGTGCCAGAAGCCTCTGCCAACGAACTCAAGTGTCTCAAGTACCGCGGGATCGTGCGTCATCATTGCCGGGGCGAGTAACTCTGCGAGTGAGGTGCAACGGGGAGCTTGTCCGCGAAGCTCGCAAACTGCGCGGTATGTGGAAAGAAGGCCAAGACCGGAGAATAAAGTCTCGGCTGTGACCGGTGTGCCTCCTGCTTGAAGTTTGTTGAGGATGCGGTCCGCTCCACTGAGCCCATGCATCAGTCCCAAGTGGCCGCCCTCAGTAGGGACGACGTTCACGAGGCCGTATTCGTCACGGGATACGATAGCCACACCAAGACCGCTGCCGAGCCCTAGAATGCAATAGGTTCCTGGCAGGTCAGGGCGCACGATCGTTGGTGTCATGGGTTCCATACGCCCGCTGCACTTCGGATCGCTCATTGCCCATGCATTCGCCGCGAAGTCATTGATGATGAGGGGTGGTGCCCTAAACATCGCAGTCAGTCCGGCTCTCGACAGTATCCACCGGCTTTTGGTGATGGAGATTGTCTCTCCCCGAGGCACTCCGGAAACCGCAAAAGCGGCTCGGGGCGGGAATGACCTTAGCCCAACATCTCGCGCAAAGGCTGAGATCGCTGTCGAGATGGTAGATTGGGCAGCGGGATCATACTCCCGTACGGTTTCATGGTTTAGGCGGCCTAGATCGTCGGTCAGCCCAACCCTGACCACGTTCCTTCCGACGTCGGCTACGATTGCCTGTAAGCGCGGAAATAACTTCTGGAATGCCATCTTAATTCCGAGCACCTGATTGCGTTCAATCAGAGATGGCCGACAGCGGGTTAATTCGTTGTCTAGCTCATGTCCGAACTGGACGAAGCTGGGAAGGTGCTCGCTATGCGGTCACAAGGGTGCGGAGATTGCCCCCATGTCTGGTGACCACTGAGGGACAGGTTCTGAGCTAGGTGGGCGACCTGCAATGAGACGCGCTATCGACTTAGATCGGGGCCGGCAGGTTAGCTTGGAAGTACGCGTCCATCGCCTCCACGCCGCTGAACGAAAGCTCAACGAAAACCCGTCGGCCATCCATAGGATCGTTTCGACGGGCGATTAGCCGCTGCTTTTCCAGCGTTGTGATCCAGCGCAGCGCCGTCGTCGGTGGAACGCCAGAGCCACCGCAAAGACTGCTTACGGAAAGTCGACGCTGCCCAAGGTGTGCAGAGTAGAGTTCGAGCAGCATGTCCCACGCCGGGTCCGCAAATAGCTCCGCAGGGAAGTACCGGTCACGGTTCCTTCGTGCTTTCAAGATGGCCCGAACCTGCTGCTCAGTGGGTCGATCAGAGGGATCTCCGCTGCACTTGGGTGCGGGAGCCATGGATTCTAAAACCGAAAGTACCGAGTGAAGCTTCTCGCGAACTTCTTGGACAGGAGCAAACGGGGGCTGGTCTGAACTGAACTTGCCATGGTGATTTGTCATTGCGGCCTCCAATGTTGACCGAGCAGTTTCGAATATGAACCTAAATTGCTGAAAGTGGTAAACGGTTCTTTCAGGATTGCTTCGTTATGGAGGCAGTTGGCGGCTCGGGGACGTAATGGGCTGCTATGTCGCACTCTGAAACTGAGTTCGCGGCTACAGGTCAGGGGGAAAACATGGGCTCTGCAATCAGCGGCCATTTGGCCGAGGCGCTTCAGTATCTAAAGGCGGCGCTGACGCTGCTCGATGCGCATGATGCGCCCGCTCACATAGGGGCACATGTGGACTTGGGCATCTGTCATTTGAAAGAGCATCTGGAAACTGAGAGCGTTCTGCTCGATGGCACCGATTGGAGTTCACGAACATCTCTTCCGCTCAGGAACTAGTTGGTCTGAGTTGAGGAGCGCCGGACCCAGCTGTCCGTCGTTCGATCACAAACCACCAGGTCAGGGTAAGGTCGACAGAGCAAGCTCGCCGCATCTGGTGGACCATCCAGCCAGTCAGCCCATTGCTCCCGCTTCAGGATCACCGGCATCCGATCGTGCACGTCAGCAACGTGGATGCAGGCCTCAGTCATGACCATCGAGTAGGCGAGGCCCCACTCTGGCGTCTCCCGCCAAATCCCAGCGACGGCATAGACTTCCTCGTCCGGCAGCGTGAACCAGGTGCGCGTCTTCGCTCCCTTCTCACCTTCAGCCTCAGCGAACGCGCTTACCGGGATTAAGCATCGCCGCTCCTGGAAGCTGTAGCGCCACATGAAGGTGTCGAGCTTGTCAGCGCGTGTGTTGTTCACCGCCTTGGGCTTGAGAGGCTGACCGTTCTTTCCTTTGAACACGAGCGGAAAGCCCCAAACCATGCTCCGCAGCTCGCCCTGGGCGACAACAACGCCAGGGTAGCCAGGGTAGACCTCACCACTGGCCCAGTTACCTATCTGCCCAATAGAAACGCTGAACAGTCGGGCGACTTCCTCACGAGCGGGTGACAAGCGGTAGAGATTGCACATCAGCCGAACGAAGCGACCACAAGAAGAAAGACGATCTGAAACAAGCAGGTTGAATAGAACCCGATCTTGAACTCCCTTGAGTTCAGAAGGCCGCTCATTCCATCTCTCCGTACCCGTTCTCGCAGGGCCAGAGGCACATCGCTTTGGCTATCGCATCCTTGTCCGTACCAAAGGTGACGCAGAAGAACTCGCCGCCATGTTTTGGATCAAGGCTGGGCATCTCCAGACGCACTGCACCATTCTCGTCTGGGCCGGTGAATATGTAAGCCGGACGATGATCAGGGGCTTCTTCCATTCTCCAAGCTAACATGCCGATGACGGAAGCGGAACGTCCGCTTTGGATGAAAGCACGCGCTGATCGGTCACCTCAGCAAGACTCCCTTAACCATTTCAGGCGCTAGATTGATGAATGTTAGCTTTCCTCGAAACATTTCAGGTCGGAGGAAACCGCCGGCGAACAGAACGGCGGACGCTCAAGCTCATCGTAGAAGGTTCAACGGAGCGTACGCCAGGCATCCAAGTTGAGATAAGCAACATCTCACGTACTGGGATGCTGGTTCAAACATCCGCGGATTTGTCAGCCGGCGATCGACTTGTGCTTGAGCTGCCCGAGACGGGCAAGGCTGAAGCGGAGGTAATCTGGAGCAGAGGTCAGCAGTTCGGTTGCAACTTCGTAATACCAATCTCCCTTGCCGGGGTGAGCGCCGCATTGCTCCAAAGTCCGACGCTGACCATTAGAAGCGCCGATCATACGTCGTTCGTGCGGCCAAGCTGGAGTTCACCGCGGAGGCAATTTCTCTTCTACAGCACACTGGCAAGCACGATCGCCGTGCTGATAATCTTAGCAATGTACGTGGCTGCCGACCTCCTGCGAGCTTCCTAACACAGGATCTCGAATTAGCGCTTCGGCAGTGTCTGTTTTGGTGGCAAGCAGACGTTTCCCGTTTCACTCTTATTCACGTCGACTTGGCAGCCTAATGCTAATCGCTTTGCTACCTTAGCCGCTCGGGCAGTGCTGGGGATTTTAGTCGCGCTAATCGGTTCATCTCTTAGCCGCTGCCCTTTGCTTCACGCCGCGCTGAGCGGCCGCTCTCCAGTCATTGCCGAGGCGTGAGCAGGTGAACGCTTGCCAACGACCCATTCAGCCGTGTCCCACTCCTTTAGGCGCATAATCTCCACTTAACGCCGCTCCAAAGAGTTCTCAGGACGGCAGCAGGAAGGAACTGTTTATGCGCAAGATCCTCATCGCCGTGACCGCTCTGGCGAGCATGACGGCAATCGCGCCGGCATCAGCCCAGTGGGTTCCGCAGCGGAATGCCTATGGCCAGGTAAATCAGGGCCAGGCTCGTGCTCTTCAGGTGCGGGTTGATCGTCTTCAGCGGCAGATTGCTCAGCTTGGTCAGCGTCGACTGATCACTCGTAACGAGTTCAACAATCTTACCAGCCAGTCACGTGAGATCGAGCAGAGGCTGTATCGACAGGCGAGAGACGGGCGAGGCTTCAACCAGCAAGAAGCCAATAACATTGAACGCCGGATCGTCATGCTTGAACAGCGGATCGCTCGTGATGTCCGCGACGGTCGCCAGCGCAGCTATCGCTGGTAGCTCAGCGATCGCATCACTGACGCTGGTTGTCAGCAGCGAGTTGCCCCGCCAAAGATCAGTCTCTGGCGGGGCTTACTTTGGCAGATCGAAAGTGTCCGCTTCCAACGCAAAGCCGGCGTTCGCTGTAGGTTTGAAAAAGACCCATTAGCGGCAACCGATTGGGGTTCATGAATATTAGGATTGAAGCTCACCAACTTGCCAAGTCAGCAATCTATGGATGTGGTCCAGTGTGGTTGTGATCTGGTCGGTCTGTTGCACGCCCTGCTGAGTTGAAAGCCTGACCCGAACATCTTCAACCATGGCCCTGATCCTGATGAGGTTCTCTGCCATGATGTGGTCTCGATTCAGATGGGAGGTTGAAGCTTTACTGGAGCTTTGGTGATCTGCGGACGCAGCCGAAATGTCACCTTTGCGGGTGCGTGAGTGCATGGGGAGCCAATCGTCCGGGACAATCGGCTCCAGGGCTTCAAAGCCCACCTGCTGGCCTTTCATCCAAACTATTTGGCCTGGCACCGAATGTGCCCCGCGGCTTAGTGTCACTCTCGTGTCGATGCTGGGTATCCCTGCTCCCTCAAGCAGTGCGCCCACAGAAGAAATGTTTCTGATCCGCACGGGGGCGTTGCCGTTCTCCCAGCTTAGCTGAGCTACGACGAACATGTTCTTGCGATTGGAAAGGCGGCTATCGTAGGCGCGGATCATCCTGCGGCCATGCCGCCAAGAGATTAACGTTCTCTCCAAAATAGCTTCGGACTGAACAATCCCAAGCGCTCCGCCATGCCAGTCTCCAATGACTACTTTCCACCATTGTAGATATCCAGAGTTGGCCCGCTCCGAGGGGCTCGAACCCCCAACCTTCGGGTTCGAAGCCCGACGCTCTATCCAGTTGAGCTAGGAGCGGACGATCCTCAGGCAGCCTTGTCCTGACGTCTCGCGAGCGGCTGCGGGGGGCCCAGCGACCTTCCTGCGACCGCTCGATCGGCAGGCCGCATCCGTCGCACAGCGCCGCATAGCCGCCGCGACGGGTGATGATCGAGGCCAACAGAGGACGATGAATATTGAAGAGACATTTTAAGCCCATACGCGGCAACTTAGCGATCTCTGCGGTGCACGAAAGCTAAGCCGCTGCGGGCTCGACGGAAATGGCGGGAGTGTTGCCCCGCCGCCGCTCTCTTGCCCCACCCGCTCGACGTCGGCATTTCACCCGAGGCGCATGTTCGGAAAATGTCTATTTACGACCCTTTGCTGACGTTAAGTGATCTGCCGTCCTGGTCAACTGCATCTCACTTTTCACGGTGCCAAGCGGAGACCCAGCGAATGTGCGCTCCCACCCGGAACAGACGTTCGGGGAACGTCGGCCCGCAACCCTTGCGCACCTTCCGGCAAGCTGACATGCCACTCCCCAGGGGAGGCTAGCTATGCCGGCAAACGGACGTCGTATTGCAATGATCTGCGCCATTGTCGCGGTTGTCCTTGCCTGCTGTGCCGCTCCTATCCTGACATGATGGTGTGCAACCTTACAACTGACACTTGGGTGGCCGCAGTTCGACAGCACAAGGGTAGAGCAGCGATGACTACGAGGGGCTTGTACAAAGACTTAGATGAAGAGGCTGGCGAGGTTGTCTTCATGGACTGGGGCAGCATCAAGACCTTCCAAGCCTTAATGCCTCGCTTCCACTACGAAGCGAGTGGTCTCCGCCCTCCCTTCGAAGAATTACCAACTTACAAAGAGTACCGTAGGCAGAATCAGGGCCCAGGTTAACGGGTCAGCGACTCAGCTAATCTCGCGCCGTGTTTGTTCTCGCATCTCGCGAACACCCTGTTCCAGTCCGTCTAGGATCAGGTCGCGTCTGAGGCCGATCCGCTCAAGCTGACTGATCAGATTTGCAACGTGAGTAGCGACGGTGCGCCTCACATCGGCCTCGATGTCATCCAAATATTTAGCTCCATAGTTTGTGGCCAAAGCAAGACTCCGCTAGCCGTCTCCCGCCATGGGAGCAATCTCCGCGCCCTTGTGACCACATTGTGAGCAGCGGAGCATCTTGGCGGCATCCCCTGCTCCGTAGTCATGGCTGAACATCCTCTGGAACTGCGAGCCGGTCACTCGATTGACGTGCTTGCACCCACGGCAACGAAGCGCCGAACAACTCCGTGATGCTCGCTCCCACGGCTTCCGTAATGGACCATTTGTCGGACTATTTCGTTTGGCGTTCGCAGCGTGCCGAATGCGCTGCACTGCTCGGGTGTTTACATGGATGACGTTTTACAGAAGCTGAAAGGCGCGCTCAGTCATATGCAGGTCGCCCTTGAGTTACTGGATGAAAGTGGGAATGCGGCTGACGTAGGGGCTCATCTCGACCTTGCCATTAACAGGCTTACAGATGTGCTTGCAAAGGCCAGCTGGGCCCCGTCTGGGTTCAGCAGGAACACTGACCTGCATTAAATGTTGATCGTTTGAGCGGTAGACATTTTGGAGTGGGCAGCTGCCGTTTGGCGGCCGAACGATAACAAAGGGCCGAGCCATGGCCGATCTGAGTTCAGGACCTGAAAAGCCCGCGAATAGCAACGAAGGTTCGGATGACCTTCTGTCCATTCTGAAGCGCGAGGCCGATGAGGCGATCCATCGTATAGCCAAGAGCCTGCAGATCTCGAGCATACCGAAGACAGGTCTTAATAGCATCGGCAAGTACCGGCTCGTTTGCCAAGCGTATGAAGCACGCCGCGCTCGTCCGTTATTCTTCGCATCAAACCTGTTCGCAGAGCCTGCTTGGGACATACTCCTAGCTATGTTCCGGGAATATTTGGCCGCTCGGCCGACGACCGTCGCGGACGTCGTTAGATCGTCAGATGTGCAAGAATCTTCGGCGAGGAGATGGCTGAGCGCTCTCATCGACGCTGGCCTAGTTGAACAGTCCGAAGGTGATCTCGTGGCGCTTACTTCCAACGGAGTGGCGCAACTAGATGCATACATCCAGCATCTGCATTCCAACGCGTTGATGCGAGTAGTTTGATCGTGGCGCTCTGCTTGGGCAGGCAAAGCATAGTTCCAATTCCGGCCCTTTGTAGACGTTGTACGAAGGTTCGCGAGCGATCAATTACGTGCGTCTTCAACGTTAAGAGCGGCCGGTTTACGAGGCGGCCAAGACAGGAACCAAGCGCGAAATGCCAGACAGGGAAGGGTTGGCGGTTACCATTGTAGGGTCGTGGGCTCCACTGGGCGACACGGCCTTCTCACCTGAACACGCCTGCGGCAAGGCGGAAGTAGCTAGAGTTCGCGAGTAATAAATAAAGTGCGCGCTTGCTAAGCGTCGGCCAGGGAAAGGCGAACGTCTTAGACAACAGTCTCAAATGGAAAAAGAGCTTTCCTACACACGGAACATTATGAGAACCGATGCCTGAAGGAGTCGTTCTTATGCTCGTTCTTGATCCGCCATTCCTTGCTGGACTGTCAGCGCTGCTGACGAGCTTATCTGCACTAGTCTGGGCCTTCCGGCGAAAGCCTTGAAGGCGAGAGCTCTGTAAAGGTCCGCTAAAGGTCAACGCACAGAAGCTTACTGCTTTGCATCCCTTCAATTGGTAAGCCCAGCTAGCTTGCTCGATAAGCCTGTTGCTACTGACCGACGCTATCGCAACCATTTTGGCGGCAAATTGCAAGCACCCGTTAAGACCGCGGCTCTAGGATGAACTTTGGGGTGGTGTGTTTTGAACGAAGTATTCATAAGCAATGAAGATGCTTGTTGGCAGCACATCCGCGGTCAACTTTCCGGCGTTTTGGACGCCGCCGATGTTGGGGCGTGGCGTTTGGATCTGCACACAGGTCTTGCCACTTGGGACAGCGTCGCGTCTCGTATAATCAACGGCACCACCGCTCCACAGACGACACCCTGTACGCTTCCTATCCACCCCGATGACCAACCTGTCGCACAGGCCCGTCTCAAGCGAGCAGCTCAAGGGCTAGGCGCCGAACCGCTCGCCGTGCGGATCCTGCGAGCGGACGGAGTACTTCGTTGGGTCAAGGCTTGCGGTCGACCGACCGTTTATGAAGGCAGCGCAGCGCGGTATTTAGTGGGCATTGTCACTGACTTCACCGCGGAGAAGGAGGCTCAGGCCCGAATTGTTGAGAGCGAGCGGCAGCTCAGCACCTTAGTTAATCATCTTCCTGGCGTAGCTTACCGCTGTGCGCTCGCTGACCCATGGCCAATGACCTACGTAAGCCAAGGTGTGCAGGCTTTAACTGGCTACTCAGTGACGGACTTCATCTCTGGCCGGATCGGCTGGGCAGACATTATGCACCCAGACGATTTAAAAGCCGTCGCGGCCGAAGTTGATCGGGCCGTTCATGAGCAACGCTCATTTGATGTCTCCTACCGCCTAAGCTCCGCAGATGGATCCGAACGTTGGGTACAGGAACGCGGACGAGCGCACTATGACAATGGCGAAGCTAAATTTTTAGAAGGGTTCATCTGGGACATCTCCGACGCCAAAAGTGCCGAGGCGAGAACTCGCTGGATGGCCAATCATGACGCACTAACAGGTTTACCTAATCGCGTCCTTTTGGAAGAGCTCGTAAGAGCCAAGATCGCCGCAGGTGATAAAACCTTTGCTGTCCTTCTGCTGGACGTTGATGACTTCAAGCGGATCAATGACACGCTAGGGCATTCAGCCGGCGATGCTCTTTTGAAGGAGTTTGCACGTCGCTTTAGTGCGGTGATTGGTGGCGATGGCACAGTCGGAAGGCTTGGCGGCGATGAGTTCGCCATCCTTGTTGACGACGGAGGAACCCAAGACCTTGGTGCGCTTGGCAAGCGTATCATCGAGGCTCTCTCGGCCCCAATCGAGAATGACTTGGGACTGCTTGCTGCATCGGTAAGTGTTGGGGCCAGCATCTTTGGTCCGCACGGCAAAACTTGGACGGAACTCCTCAAAAATGCCGACATTGCGCTATACGCAGCGAAAGCTGCTGGTCGGGGAAATCTGAAGCTGTTTTCGAACAGTATGCTGAACGAACTACAGGTCAGAAGCTCAATGCTTGCCCTCGCTGGCTCAGCCATTGAGCGAGGTGGTATCATTCCTCATTATCAGCCTCAGGTAGATCTTGGGTCGGGAGCAATAACCGGCTTCGAAGCACTTCTACGTTGGGAAGGTCCAGGTGGTCGGCTTGAGCTACCTGATCAGATTTCCGCGGCGTTTGATGATCCGCTTCTCGCAGCGCAATTAAGTGAGCAGATGATCGGCCGCGTCGTGAACGATATGCGCGACTGGTTGGATCACGGCACCCCGTTCAACCACGTGGCAATCAACGCGTCACCTGCGCAGTTCCGTACTGGCGACTTCGCGGACCGGCTACTTGAGCGACTTAGCCGAGCAGACGTTCCTCCGTCTAAGCTGCAGGTAGAGGTCACCGAGACAGTGTTCCTAGGTCGAGGCAGCCGCTATGTTGAGACTGCGCTTACAGCATTAAATCAAGCCGGCGTGGGTATCGCATTGGACGACTTCGGAACGGGTTATGCCTCGCTGCTCCACCTCGCCCAGTACCCCGTGAAGGTTCTCAAGGTCGACCGGTCGTTTGTGCAACGAATGCTCTCGTCTAGTCAGGACGATGCGATCATCCAAGCTGTCATTAGCCTTGGGCACAGCTTGGGCATGAAGGTGGTTGCGGAAGGAGTTGAGACGCTCGAGCAAGTAGCTCGACTGAGGGCCAAGAAGTGCGACTTTGCACAAGGCTTCTTTTACGCAGCCGCCCTTCCAGCCTCAAAGGTCGACGAATTCTGCGTCCGCGCTGAGCCGAGCCGGCGCAGATATGCGGGTTAGCTTCGTTAAATAGCAAAGCTTAGCCAGCAAGAAGCATGACGAGGCCGCCTAAAGTTAGCCAACCCGCGAGCGAGATGCCCATCGCCCATCTCAGTGTGCTTCCAGTAGGTGCCTTCTCGTAATCCCAACTTAATGCCGCCTCTACTTGGGAAGAAGGTTCAGCTCGCAACAATGCAGCGCTGACAGCTGACAAAGGAATAGGCTTGTCGAACTTGCAGCCGAACAGCTTGCCGTCTGTCCACTGCACGATAGCGCGAGCGCCGTCCGCTTCAGGAATCGCAACTTCGATCGTGTCACCAGCCGTCAGCTCACCTTCGACTTCAATGAGCATCCCCGTCCTGGAAATGTTGAGGATTAAAACTTCTTCGACGCCGTCCTCGGTTGCTCCGTCGGTTAAGAGACGAAGTTGCTTCCTGAGACTTCCACGTCGATTGATGGCGGTTGCCAATGTTTCCAAATGTGCACGAACGGTTGTCATGCAGGCACGCTGTCGTGGACAAGTTAATATGTGCTTTCAGCACGCCCGTTGAATAGCGGTGCTGGAAGGCCCGCATACGACCTTAACTTCAGCGATCTTAGCGGATTGCGCCCTCATCCTCGCCAATGGATCAAGGATCTGGCGAGACGTCGACATCGTGCGTTTACTCGCCGTCAGGTTCGACGCGTCTGACGCATTTAGGCGTGCCAAGCACTGCCATTTGGTACGCTCGAAAGAGAGCAGGTCAGACGACCTGCTTTAAGTACTAGCCCTGGCGAGCCTTAAAGCGGCGATTCGTCTTGTTAATGACGTAGGTGCGGCCGCGGCGGCGGATCACGCGGCAGTCACGATGACGCGCCTTAAGCGACTTCAGGGAATTGCGAATCTTCATGGCCGGGCGCCTGCTCGTTGTCTCGTGATCGATTGTCTGGATTGTCTTCACCGAGGTGAAAACCGAGGCGCTCCCCTAGAGGTGGAGAGCGCCCTAGTCAAGATTGTCCGCTCAGCGAGGCGCCTTGGGCTGCGTTGGTGCGAAGCGATTGCCGAAGTAGCTGCCCGAATACCACAGCGGGCGCTGCGGTGCGTCCGCCAGCGCGCGGGCGATTCGGTAGTTCAGATCCGCGAACCGCGCCGCCGCGATCCAGTCGATGCCCTGCTTCAGATCGTCGCTCGGCTTGTGGTAGTTGGTCGACAGGAACTTCTTCCACTGCGCCTCGCCGCCGCTGGCATAGCCCGTCATCAGGAAGATGGACGGGACTCCACGCTCGACGAAACGATAATGGTCGGACCGGACGAACAGCCCTTCGCCCGGCATCGGGTCGGGCGCGATCTTCACGTTCATGGACGCGGCCGCGGTCGCGGCGATGCTGGCAATGGTGGAATGTTCGGCCCCAAACGCAATCACGTCGCTGAACGGGTATAACAGCAACGGCATGTCGAGGTTGACCAGGCCCACGATGCTGCTCGCCGGCACCGTCGGATTTTCGGAGAAATAATCGGCGCCGAGCAGCCCCTTTTCCTCGCCCGTGTTGGCGACGAACATGAGCGAGCGCTTCGGCGGCGTTCCGGAGGTCGTGAAGTGACGCGCGGCTTCAAGCATCGTGGCGATACCCGACGCATTGTCCAGGGCGCCATTGTTGATCCGGTCCTGACCCGGCTTGGGGTCCGCCTCGATGCCGATGTGGTCGAGGTGGCCCATCAGCACGATATGCTCGGCAGACAGCCGTTGGTCGGCACCAGCCAATTTTCCGATCACCTGCGGGCTGGAGAAATCTTCCCACTTGCTCTCCGCCTCGATCGCCAGGCTGCCGGTCAGATTGAACGTCGGGAGCCGCTCACCCTTCTGGGCAAGCTTCGTCAGTTCATCGACGCTGTGGCCGGAACCGGCGAACAGCCGCGCGCCGATCGCCTTCGATACCGCCAGTTCCAGGTCTACGCGGCGATAGGCTCGGCTGCCCGGCTTCGGAACGAGGTCGACGCG
Organism: Sphingomonas piscis; assembly: GCF_011300455.1. Classification (NCBI taxonomy): domain Bacteria; kingdom Pseudomonadati; phylum Pseudomonadota; class Alphaproteobacteria; order Sphingomonadales; family Sphingomonadaceae; genus Sphingomonas; species Sphingomonas piscis. The sequence goes on along the minus strand of NZ_CP049869.1, from coordinate 1,606,414 downwards.
TGGCGCCTTGGCGGTGAGCCGCAGTGGCCGCGAAGACTGAGTGCCCGGGACGGGCAGCTCGATCAGGCCGATCGCGCCGGCATTCAGAGCGGCCTCTTCCTTTGAGCCGCGCAAATGGGATGCAACGTCGGAGGCGAGCCCCTTGGGCGCGCCGGCCAGGACCACCACGATCTTTCCTCGGGCATCGAGGCCCGCATAATCGTTGATGCCCAGCGCAGAATCGGTGATTCCGCGGCCGGCGAACACCAGCTGCGCCTCCGCATTACGCTTTGCCTGACGAACGCTTGGGCGAATGTTGGCGTCCACCCCGACATTCAGGGGGTGCGCCTGCCGCCCTGCACAAGCGTGAGTTTCGGCGGGGCCGCATGGGTCGCTCGGCGAAACGGCACATCCAGGAACCAGCTGCCGTTCGCTCCGCCCGGTTGCAGACCGACCGCCTGGAACTGGCTTGCGACATATTGGGCCGCGACGCGGTAGGCGGCGCTGCCCGTATCACGTCCTTCCAGCTCGTCGCTGGCGAGGAATTGCACATGACCGCGAATGCGGTTGACGGCAGCCGGGTCGACCGCCGGCGGCGCAGCAGCGATCAGGCTTGCTGCACAAGCGCCAAGCAGGATGTTTCTAAGCTTCATTCGAAAGGCCGGTTCCGTGTCTGGAGTTTCCTCTCCCATGCGAGCGCATGGGTCACGATCGTCTCGATATCGGCAAAGCGGGGAGTCCAGTTGACCGTTTCGACGAGACGGCGGTTGGAGGAGACGAGCAAAGGCGGATCGCCGGCGCGGCGCGGTCCCATGTCGCGCTTCAGCGGCGTGCCATTGACCTTGTCGACCGCGTCCAGCACCTGCAGCACCGACAAGCCTTGGCCATAGCCGCAATTGGCGGTCAGGTTGGTCTCCGGGTTTGCGATCAGATATTCCAGTGCGACCACATGGGCGTCGGCAAGGTCGCTGACGTGGACATAGTCGCGGATGCAGGTGCCGTCCGGCGTCGGATAATCGGTGCCGAACACGGAGACGTGCGGACGCTTGCCCACGGCTGCTTCGACCGCGACCTTGATCAGGTGGGTCGACCCCTTACCGATCTGGCCCGATCGGCCCTCCGGGTCGGCGCCGGCGACATTGAAGTAGCGAAGCGCGCCATAGTTGAACGGCAGCGCCGCCGATGCATCGCGAAGCATATGCTCGGTCATCAGCTTCGACTGGCCGTAGGGATTGATCGGCAATTGGGGATCGTCCTCCTCGATCGGTACCCGCTCGGGCGCGCCGTAGGTTGCGGCTGTCGACGAGAAGAGGATGTGCTCCAGGCCGTTCTCCACCGCCTCGCTGATCAGCGCGTGGGTCGCGACCGTGTTGTTGCGGTAATATTCCAGCGGCTTTTCGACCGATTCCGGAACGACAATCGACCCGGCGAAATGCATGATCGCCTTTATGCCCTGCTCCTGGAATATTCGCCGGACCAGCGCGCGGTCGGCAATGTCGCCTTCGTAGAAGGCAACGCCTTCGGGCACGACATCGCGGCTGCCGTTGGACAGATTGTCGATGACGGACACGGACCAACCGGCGTCCTTGAGCGCAAGCACCGCATGGCTGCCGATATAACCGGCGCCGCCGGTAACAAGGACGGGGGGCTTGTCAGTCATAATCTCTCCTGAACTGGCTGTCGGCAGCTCCGCTAATCAAGGACGCACGCGATTGCCAGTGCGCCTTTCGCCCGCTGCCTCCGACGGGGTTTGCAGTCCCGCACCGCACGACTATCAGGCCCGCAACCGTAAGGCAGCGTAGCAAGGTTTTTGAATGCCCATCAGCATCTCCAGTTCGTTTGACGCCGGCAACATCCGCGTCACTGCCCTTCGTGAGGACGGCGCCGATCTCGAGATCGTGCAGGACAAGGATTCGGACTTCTACCAGTGGTTCTATTTCCGGCTGTCCGGCGCCGCCGGGAAGGCATTGACTCTGCGCATCACGAATAGCGCGGGCTCGGCCTACCCGAACGGCTGGCCCGACTACCGCGCCTGCATCTCCTACGACCGGGAGCAATGGGTTCGGGTGGAGCAGACGAGCTATGCGGACGGCGTGCTCACCATTCGTCTAACACCGCCGACCGACCTCGTCTGGGTCGCATATTTCGCACCTTTTTCGATGGAGCGGCACAACGACCTGGTTACCTCGGTCGCGTCGCTGGAGGGTGTCCGCTACCGCTCGCTCGGGCAGACGCTGGACGGCCAGGAAATGGACTGTCTGGAGTTCGGCGAGGGACCGCTGCAGGTCTGGCTCTACGCCCGTCAGCATCCGGGCGAGTCCATGGCCGAATGGTGGATGGAAGGCGCGCTCGAAAAGCTGACGGACGAGGACGATCCCGTCACCCGTGTGCTTCGCCGCGAATGCACCTTCCACGTCATTCCCAACATGAACCCGGACGGCTCCCGCCGTGGGCACCTGCGCACCAATGCCGTCGGCGTGAACCTCAACCGCGAATGGCATGCGCCGTCGGCGGAACGCAGCCCCGAAGTGCTGTGCGTCCGCGATGCGATGGACGAAACAGGCGTCGACTTCGCGATGGACGTCCACGGCGACGAGGCGATCCCCGCCAACTTCCTTGCAGGGTTTGAAGGCATTCCCTCGCTGACGGACCGCCAGACCGTCCTGTTCAAGGAGTTCAGCGACGCGCTGGAGCGCATCTCGCCCGACTTCCAGACAGCGCAGGGCTATGAGGTCGCCGCACCGGGCGAGGCGAACATGTCCATGTCCACCACCCAGCTCGCCGAACGCTACGGCTGCGTGTCGATGACGCTCGAAATGCCGTTCAAGGACAATGTCGACCTGCCCGACCCCGTCTACGGCTGGTCGCCGGAGCGGTCCCGCCACCTCGCGCGCGCCTGCATCGACGCGCTGCACGCCATCTTGCCTCAGCTGAAGGAAGGCCGCTGATGCCCACGCTTGTCCTGCTCCGCCACGGCCAGTCGCAGTGGAACCTTGAGAATCGCTTCACTGGCTGGTGGGACGTCGACCTTACCGATCTCGGCGTGGAGGAAGCGCGCGCCGCCGGCCGGCTGCTCACGACCAGGGGCCTCGACTTCGATTGCTGCTTCACCTCGCTCCAAAGCCGCGCAATCCGCACGCTCAACCTGGTTCTGGAGGAGATGGGCCGGCTGTGGCTTCCCGTCACCAAGGACTGGCGCCTCAACGAGCGCCACTATGGCGGGCTGACCGGCCTCAACAAGCAGGAGATGATCGACAAGGTCGGGGCCGAACAGGTCAAGATCTGGCGGCGCTCGTTCGACATCCCGCCCCCACCGCTCGAAAGCGGAAGCCAGTTCGATGTCGCGCAGGATCGCCGCTACGCCGGCTTGCCGGTCCCGAATACCGAAAGCCTCAAGGACACGATCGCCCGCGCGCTTCCCTATTTTCAGGCGGAGATCGCGCCGGCGCTGAAGGCCGGCAAGCGCGTGATCGTCGCCGCCCACGGCAACTCGCTGCGTGCGTTGGAGAAGCACCTCTCCAACATTGGCGATGACGAGATTGTCGGGCTGGAAATCCCGACCGGACAGCCGATCGTCTACGAGCTCGGCGACGACCTGTCCGTCAAGGACCGCTATTATCTGTCCGAGCGCGCTTAGGCCGCTTCTTTAGCCTCGTACATTTCGGCGTCTGCGCGGGCGATCACCGCCTCGGCATCCTCGTCGCCGTCGATCACCGCCACCCCGATGGCAATGCTCAGCGGTAACGCCTTGCCGCCGCGCCGGAACTCGCAGGTGGCGACCATGTCGGCCAGCCGGTCGGCCGTTTCGCGCGCCGCTGCTTCATCGGCATGCTCGAGCAGCACTGCAAACTCATCGCCGCCAATGCGCGCCACGCAGTCGCTGCCGCGCACTCCGTCCTGAAGCAATTCGGACACCTTGATCAGCGCCTCGTCCCCGACCTGATGGCCGAAGCTGTCGTTGATCAATTTCAGCCCATCGATGTCGACGAACAACAAAGCGGCGCTGTCCTCATAGCGCCGCACCCGGTCGATCAGCCGGCCGAGGTGCCGCATGAAGCCACGGCGGTTAGGCAGCGGCACCAGCACATCCTCGTGCGCCATCCGGTCGAGGTGCGCGACGCGCTCCTCCAGCTGCGCAACTTGGGCGCGCAACCGTTCCACCTCGGCCATCATGCCGGAACCGCTCGCTAGCGAATCTGATCCCTGTTCGCTCATCTACGCTACTATCTCCCGAGCCGAGATTTACCGCGATTCGCTTGCTTGAAAATATCCAGACATGGTTACCGCCGTTGCGAACATAAGCAACGGGACCTAAACGGACGCGCTCTTGAGGTAATGCAGGGGCAGATACAGGCATGTCGGGCGCGCCGTTGGTCGGGATCATCATGGGCAGCCGCTCCGATTGGGAGACGATGCGCCACGCCGCCGACATGCTCGACAAGCTTGGCGTGCCTCATGAAACGCGCGTCGTCTCCGCGCATCGGACCCCCGAACGGCTCTACGATTATGCGCGCTCCGCCAAGGAGCGTGGTCTCAAGGTGATCGTCGCCGGCGCCGGGGGTGCCGCCCACCTGCCGGGCATGGCCGCGTCCATGACCAGCCTGCCCGTGCTCGGCGTTCCGGTCGAAAGCCAGGCGCTCAAGGGCATGGACAGCCTGCTGTCGATCGCCCAGATGCCCGCCGGCATTCCGGTCGGCACGCTGGCGATCGGCAAGGCCGGTGCCGCCAATGCCGGCCTCCTCGCCGCCGCCATCCTCGCCACCGCCGATGAAGCGCTCGCAGCCCGCCTCGACGCCTTCCGCGACGAGCAAACCCGCTCCGTGGCCGAACAGCCCGAATGATCGATCCGGGCGGCACCATCGGCATCATTGGCGGCGGCCAGCTTGGCCGAATGCTGAGCATCGCCGCCGCCCAGCTCGGCTACCGCACCCACATCTTCGCGCCCGAAGCGAGCCTGCCCGCAGGCGATGTCGCCGCCGCGGTCACCCGTGCGAACTATGACGACGAAGCGGCGCTGCGCGCCTTCGCCGACCAGGTCGACGTCGCCACCTACGAGTTTGAAAATCTCCCCGCCGCGTCGCTCGCGGCGCTCGGCGCCAAGCTGATGCCGGGCACCGCTTCCCTGGAGATCGCGCAGGATCGCGGCGTCGAAAAAAGCTTCCTTGAAAAGCAGGGCGCCCGCGTCGCCGCCTGGCGGATGATCGACAGCGAGGAGGACGTCATCGCCGCCGAGCAGGCGCTCGGCCTGCCTTTGGTGCTCAAGAGCCGGCGTCTCGGCTATGACGGCAAGGGCCAGGCCTGGGTGCGCGAACCGGGCAGCGGGATTGCCGGCTGGGACAGCATCGACCGCCAGCCCGCGGTGGCCGAAGCAGCTGTCGGCTTCGACGCCGAATTCTCGATCATCGTCGCCCGATCGCAGTTCGGCGACACAGCCTCCTGGGACGCGCCGCACAATCATCACGACGGCGGCATCCTTCGCCGGTCGAGCGTGCCCCCACCCGCGTCGATCCTGGACCAGGCAGCGGCAGCGACGGCCATCGCCCGCACCATCGCCGAGGCCCTGAACCATGTCGGCGTCCTTACCACCGAGTTCTTCGCGACAGCCGACGGCCCGATCGTCAACGAGATCGCGCCGCGCGTCCACAACAGCGGTCACTGGACCATCGAAGGCGCCGCGACCTCCCAGTTCGAACAGCACATCCGCGCCATCTGCGGTCTCCCGCTCGGATCCACCGAGCGCCGCGCTTTGCGCGTGACGATGGACAACCTCATCGGCGACGACGTGCTGCGCTGGCCCGACTTGATTGCCGAGCCGGGTGCGTCCGTTCACTTATATGGAAAAGGCGAGCCACGCCCCGGCCGTAAGATGGGCCACGTTACAAGGCTGACCGCCGCTTAACGGGCGGCCACGGCAGCCCCAGCGCTCCGGTTCCGCCGGCGCATTGCAAAGCCCACCGCGCCAAAACCCGCAATCATCATCGCCCAGGTCGACGCTTCAGGCACTCCCGATACCACTTGGGTAAGGCCGCGCGACTGCGAATCGACGATGTTCCGGTAGGCGCCATTGCGGCCGTAAACCTCGAATGACGCATTGATGAAGTCGTACTGCGTCGGTGTAATCGCGGTCGGAAGAACGCCCGACGAGATGCTGCCATCGTTATCACCTAGCGCGAAGAAGGCATAGGTCGACTCGCCCAAGCTCTCCTGCCGGTGCAGAACGAAGTTGAGATAGGTGTAAGCCCCGGCCTGGGCGAACTGCAGATAAGGCGTAAAGGAACTGAAGTTGCTCAGCCCGTCGGCATTGCCCGATACCAATGTGAGCGCATAGCGTCCGCTCGTCGGCGTTGACGATGCGTCGTAGCGGAATGTGAAATCATATGGTGCGCCAGGCGTGCTGCCCGATGCGAGATTCATGCGCGCTATATAGTCGCGCTGATATTGGGTGAAGTTGAAGTCGGATCCGGAGCCGAAGAAGGCGTTAAATTCGGGGATACTGCCACGGAAGTTCACCGTGACAGTCTGTGCGGCGACCGGTTGAGTGATCGTCAGGCCAAGAGCAAAAGCAAGGGCCGAAACCTCAGGAATCCGTTGAACATGTGCCCCCACACGTTTGAGTGTGGAGGCATGGTAAATGGTAAGTTAACGGGGAGTCAACGCAACGAGGTCGTTTACTCGGCAGCGTTGTCCCGAACGGCTTCTGCCAGATTCTCGCCACCTTCGCGCAATTGGTCGGCCGTGTTTTCCAGCACATCTTCCTCATTCTCGGTCGCGGCATTGTCCGCCGCTTCCTCGAAATTGTCGGCGGCGGCTTCGGCATTCGCCTCGATATTGTCGGCCTGCGCTTCTTCCGGGCTCTTGCTGCACGCGGCTAGTGCGCCCAGGCCCAGGGCAACGGCGGCGATCGTCACTTTGTTCATCTCTAGTCCCCTCACGAAACGGTCCCGGCACGCTGTGCCGGAACAACGTCTACGCTTGTCGCCCGGCCTCTGTTCCGGACCGGCAACGGTCTAGCGCGCCTGCGCAACCTCGATCGGCAGCTTCAGCTTGGCGAGCTGGGGCCGAACAGTGGCCGCATCGCCGACCACGATCCATACGAAGCCGTTCGGATCGAGCGCGCCGCGAAGGTCGGCATCCAGCCCTGCGCGGGTCTTCGCCCGGTACCGGTCGGCAAGCAGCTCGAAATAATTGTCTGGCCGCCCAAGCAGAGCGTTGGTCTGCATGGCGCTCAGAACATCCGCCGATGTCTCGAACTGGCCGGGCAGCCGGTTGATCCGGTTGGCGATGGTCCGGCTCATCTCCTCCTGGGTGACACCCTTGGTCGACAGGAAGGCGCGGATGTCCTTGCGCAGCTCGCTAATGGCATCGCCGGTTCGGTCGGCCTGAACCGGCGCGTCGACGACATAAGGGACCAGCTTGGCATTGAGCAGCGGCGTTCCCGACACTCCGTAGGACCAGCCCTTGGTTTCGCGCAGGTTGGTGTTGAGGCGGCTGAGGAAGCTTCCGCCAAGGACGTCGTTGGCGCTTGCAATGCCGGTGATGTCGCCGCGCGGATCGACGGGCGTGACTTGACCTGCAAGGATCACCGATTGCGGCGATCCAGGACGGTCCACAAGGATGATCCGTTCGGCCGTCGGGCGTGCCGGCCTGGCGTCGAATGCCTTGACGCCCTTCGGAACGGCGGGAGCAGCCCAGGCACCGAAACGTTGCTCGAGCTGCTGCTGCACCTCGGCCAGCGGCAGGCTGGATACGACGAAGACTTCCAGATTGTCGGGCCGCAGCCAGCGCTGCTGGAATGCGATCAGGTCGTCGCGGCTCGCGGCTTTGACCGCATCCGGACTCCCCGACGCGGTGGTCGCATAGGGATGGTTCTCCCCGTACAGAACGGCCGGCAGGATGCGTTTGGCGATGCCCGCCGGATCCTTCTGCTCCTGGGCGATCGTCGTCAGCACCTGCGTCCGCACCCGCTCCACCTCGGCCGGAGCGAAGGTCGGCCGCTGAACGATGTCGGCAAGAAGGTCCAGCGACGGCCCCAGATTGGCGCTCAGTGCAGACAGGGAGACGGTGCTCCGATCGGCGCTTCCGCCCGCCGAAATTTCTGCGCCAAGACGCTCCTCTTCCTCGGCCAACTCCTGGGAGCTCTTCCCGGCCGCGCCCTCGTCGAGAAGGCTCATGGTCAGGTTCTGAAGGCCCCGCGTCTCTGGGGCGTCGGCAGAATAGCCGGCGTCGAACGACAGGGCGACCTGCGTCACCGGAACTGCTGTCACCTGCGCATAGGCGACCTTGATCCCATTGGAGAGCTGCACATGCGCAATGTCGGGGAAGTCGAGCGGAACGTTCGCGGCAACCGGCGGCACGTCGCGCTTGACCTTGGGGGTCAGGATGTCGGCACTCTTGCCCGTCTTCGCTGCGCCCTTCGCCTCCTCATACGGCGGCCGCTCGCCCGGCTCGAGCCGGATCTTGAGCGCCGGCCGGGTCAGCCATTGCTGCATCGCGGCCTTGATCTCGGCCGGACCGGTGGCGGCATATTGATCGAGCGTCGCCTTGTAGAAGTTCGAATTGCCGGCATAGACCTGACCCTCGGCCAGAGCGACGGCCTTGCCGCCGAAGCCGCCGACCGACTCCAGCCCGCGAATCCGCGTTCCCACTTCGCTGGTCGCGGCGCGCCGGACTTCGTCCTCGCTCGGACCGTTGGCGATGAAGTCCGCAAGCAACTCGTCCAGCCGTCGCTCGACAAGCGCGGGATCGACGCCCGGCTTCACCGTCGCATTAATTTCGAACAGGCCGATGCGGTGGAACGGCTGAAGCCCTGCCGTCACGCTGACCGCCAGCTTCTCGTCACGCACCAGAACCTTGCCGAGCCGGGAGCTTGCAAGCCCGCCGAGGATTTCACCGCCAAGGTCCAGCGCCGCCAACTGATTGGAAAGCAGCCCCGGGACCGCCCACTGCCGCTGTACCTGGGTTGCGGCGACGCGATCCTTCATCACGATCGACTTCTCGGCCGCCAGTGTCGGGACATCCGCGGCCGCGGGCGTGTTGACCGGCCCGCGCTTGATGGCCCCGAAATATTTCTCGACCAACGGCCTCGCTTCGGCGGCGGTAACATCGCCGGCGATGACCACGACGGCATTGTTGGGGCCATATTTATCGATGAACCACTCCTTCACCGTGGCCAGGCTCGCGGCGTCGAGGTCGGCCATCGAGCCGATGGTGGAGTGATGATACGGGTGACCTTCCGGGAAGAGATTGCCGAGCACTTCATATTCCAGGAGCCCGCCCGGCTGATTGTCACCCTGCCGCTTCTCGTTCTGAACGACGCCGCGCTGGTTATCCAGTTTTGCTTGAGTGACCGATCCGAGCAGATAGCCCATGCGATCGCTTTCCATGAACAGCGCCCGCTCGAGCGCCGCCTTCGGCACCGTCTCGAAATAGTTGGTGCGGTCGAACCAGGTGGTGCCGTTGTAATCGGTCGCACCGATCTGCTCGAGATATTCGAAAAAGTCGCCCGGCAGATTGTCCGACCCATTGAACATCAGATGTTCGAACAGGTGGGCAAAGCCCGTCTTGCCCTTCGGCTCATCCTTGGACCCGACGTTGTACCAGGTGCTGACCGCCACCACCGGCGCCTTGCGATCTTCATGGACGATCACGGTCAGGCCGTTGTCCAGCTTGAAGCTGGAATGCGGGATCGTGACCTGGCTGACCAAGGCCGGCAGCGGCACCGGCTCGGCGGGATTGGCGGCGGCCGCCACGTTCGCCGGCGCACCAGCTCCTGTCACGGCAGCGTTGCGCGGCGTGGTGGCACAGGCTGCCAAGGCGGAGGCGCTTGCAAGAAGAAGTGGCAGGCGAAGGTGACGCATCAGTGACTCCGAAACTTGGGTTCGGATGACCTTACGCCTGTGCCGCTCTTGCGCAACGCCCCTCCGCCAAGGGGCGCGCCCGTTCGATCAACGGGCGATCAGGGAATGGGAAGGTTGCCCAGAACGCCGCCGAGCCCGCCCAGCCCGCGCCTTTTCTTCTTCGCCGGCTGGCCGGGCGCCTGCCCACGGGGATTGCCGCCCTCGTCGCCGCCCATCATCGCGCCCATGCCGCGCATCAGGGTCGCCGTGCTCTTGTAGCGAAGACGTGTGCTCCACTTCGGCGCCTTGGGCGCCTCGGCGAAGAAGACCTCGGGACCGTAGCCGATGCCCATCACCATGCCTGTCGGCGACGCCGTCGCGACTTCGGCCGGAAGCACGCACTGCGTCACGCTCGGCGCAAGCACCGCCCCCGCGGTCACCTGCCGCTTCACTTCCGCGGGCGAAAGATAATCGAAATTCGGGCTCATCGCCGCGCCCTTGGCCGAGGTCCAGATGATGACGTCGCCATTCTGGCCTGACCCGAACATGGACAGTGCATAGCCGGTGGCCTGAGGCGCCGCCTGCCAGCTCAGCGTCTGCGCACCGGACGGCAATGCCCCGGCCTCACGCAGGCCAAGCGCCGGCATGAAGTCCTGACCTGCGCCAACGGTGAAGCTGATCGGCGGCGAGTAATTGCCCTCGATCCGGTGCGCGCCGAGCAGCGAGCCTGCCGCCGGCACCGGCCGGCTGTCACGCTTGTTCGGCCATTCGCCATAGCCCGCCGACTGCCCCACCTGCGGCGGGGTCGCCGACCGGCCCATCATCGCGCCCATTCGGGCCAGGCTCTGATACTCCTTGGGGATCTGACCGCTCGCCAGCTTGGCGAAGTCGATGACCGTCGGCTGCCCCGCCGACACATGCTCGCCGCACCCCCAGTAGATCAGCATCCGCCCCTTGGGCTTCTCGTAGGTTCCCGGCGTTTCCGTGTGCGGCGTCCCGGCCGTCCGTTCGATCACCGGAGTCACCAGCGGCAGGGTCGGCCCCATCTGCAGCGACGGCGGCACGAAGTGCTGCGCGTCCGGCGTTCCGGCCGCCTTCTGCTTCGACGCCAGCCGCAGCTCCAGCGAGTGCATCACCGACGATCCGCCGCGCATCATGCCCATGATCGCGCCCATGCTCGGCCGTCCGCCGCCGCCCATACCCGCGCCGAACCCGCTCGTGGTCGCCACATCCATCCAGTAATTGGCGATCGGCGCCGGCGCCTTGGCCGGTGCCGCCGCATATGCCGCACCCGCAAGCACGGCCAGTGAAGCCGCGCCCGCGGCCCAATACGCTTTGTACATGATGTGCCCCTTGTTAGCGTGCCAACGGCGCCGCGGGTGCCGCATCAGCCGGCAGGCCGCCAAGCTGCGTCACCAGCTTCTTGTAGGCGTCAAGATACGCCAGCACGATGATCTGCCCGATCTCCGTGTTCTGGTATCCGCTTGCGCCAACCGCGCCGAAGCCGCCCCACCAGCCGGCACCGCCGCCGCCCGCCCAGCTGAGGTCCCGCTTACGGAAATAGCCTTCCGTCAGCGCTTCCTCCTCTGTGGTGCGCGCATTGACGATCGACAGCGTCACGTTGGCCTCGCCCTTTTTGATGCTGATACCGCCCGCGAGTCCGCCGATCGCCCGGCCAGCGCCACCGAACAGTCCGCCGAGAGCGCCACCCGCAGCCGCACCGATCCCGCCGCCGCCACTGTTCTTGTTAGCGCTGACGATGCCCGGCTCCAGGTAGTAATCCGCCGCCTTGACCTGGCCGCGTCCGAGGTTCGAACCCTCCTGCAGCTCGCCCGCGTCCGCCATTGCGCGCTCCATTGCGCGACTGCGCATGGCACCGCCACGGTTGACGATCCCGAAGCAGCCCGACTGCTGGATGAAAACCTTCAAAATGGCCTCGGGGCTGCCGAGGTTATACTCCCGCCACCACTGCTGGTCCGGCTCGACGATGGCGATGGTGCCCAGCTTCTTGCTGCAGCGCGGGATCTCGGCGGTGCCGCGAGCCTGGTCCTTGCGGCCCGAGCTTGCCTCGGACGAACGTTGCGCCAGTGCCGGGCTGGTTGCGAGGAGCGCCGCCGCGGCGACGGAAACGGTGAAAAGCTTCATGGATGTCATGCCCCCTGAAAGGTAGAATCGGGGACGTGTGCGCCCAGGTCTCCCCCACCTGGTCGCTGCCCCTTGCTGCGGCATATAGCATCGTTTCGGCCCCGCATCCAGCCGAGCGGCTACACAGCGCCCTCGCCGTCTGCTAGCCGCGCCCTCAAATGACCGACCTTTCCAAGATCCGTAACTTCTCCATCATCGCCCACATCGACCACGGCAAGTCGACGCTTGCCGACCGGCTGATCCAGCGCACCGGCGGCCTTACCGACCGCGAGATGACCCATGGCCAGATGCTCGACAATATGGAGATCGAGCAGGAGCGCGGCATCACCATCAAGGCGCAGACCGTCCGCCTCGACTGGAAGGCGGCGGATGGCGACACCTACACGCTCAACCTGATGGACACGCCCGGCCACGTCGACTTCGCCTACGAGGTCAGCCGCAGCCTCGCCGCCTGCGAAGGCGCGCTCCTCGTCGTCGACGCCGCGCAGGGCGTGGAGGCGCAGACCCTCGCCAACGTCTACCAGTCGATCGAGCACGACCACGAGATCGTCCCCGTCATCAACAAGATCGACCTTCCCGCCGCTGAGCCCGAGCGGGTCCGCGAGGAGATCGAGGAGATCATCGGCCTCGACGCCTCCGAAGCCGTCCTCGCCTCCGCCAAGTCCGGCATCGGCATCGACGAGATCCTCCAGGCCATCGTCGACAAGATCCCCGCCCCCAAGGGCGACCGCGACGCGCCTTTGAAGGCCATGCTCGTCGACAGCTGGTACGACCCCTATCTCGGCGTCGTCATCCTCGTCCGCGTGATCGAGGGCGTCCTCAAGAAGGGCCAGAACATCCGCTTCATGGCCGCGGGCACCCAGCACCTCGTCGACCGCGTCGGCTGCTTCACCCCCAAGCGCATCGAGCTGCCCGAGCTTGCCGCCGGCGAAATCGGCTTCATCACCGCGCAGATCAAGGAGGTCGCCCAGACCGCCGTCGGCGACACCATCACCGACGTGAAGCGCCCCACCGCCGAGGCGCTCCCCGGCTTCAAGGAAGTGCAGCCGGTCGTCTTCTGCGGGCTCTTCCCGGTCGACGCCGCCGAGTTCGAGAAGCTCCGCGACAGCCTCTACAAGCTCCGCCTCAACGACGCCTCCTTCTCGTTCGAGATGGAGACCAGCGCCGCCCTGGGCTTCGGCTTCCGCTGCGGCTTCCTCGGCCTTCTCCACCTCGAGATCATCCAGGAGCGGCTGACCCGCGAATATGACCTCGACCTTATCACGACGGCGCCTTCGGTGGTCTACAAGATCCACCTCAGCCACACGAAGAATGAGGACGCCAAGGACATCGACCTCCACAACCCGGCCGACATGCCCGATCCCAACCGGATCGTCAGCATCGAGGAGCCGTGGATCGCCGCGACCATCTACACGCCCGACGAATATCTCGGCGCCATCCTGAAGCTCTGCCAGGACCGCCGCGGCATCCAGAAGGAGCTCACCTACGTCGGCCACGGCGCCAGCACCCGCGCCCAGCTGAAGTATGAGCTCCCGCTCAACGAAGTGGTGTTCGATTTCTACGACCGCCTGAAGAGCATCTCCAAGGGCTATGCCAGCTTCGACTACGAGCAGATCGGCACCCGCGAGGGCGACCTCGTCAAGATGAGCATCCTCGTCAACGAGGAGCCGGTCGACGCCTTGAGCATGATCGTCCACCGCGGCACCGCCGAGCAACGCGGCCGCGGCATGTGCGAGCGCCTGAAAGAGCTCATCCCCCGCCACATGTTCAAGGTCCCCATCCAGGCCGCCATCGGCGGCAAGGTCATCGCCCGCGAGACGATCGCCGCACTGCGCAAGGACGTGACGGCGAAATGCTACGGCGGCGACGCGACGCGCAAACGGAAGCTGCTGGAGAAGCAGAAGAAGGGCAAGGCGCGGATGCGGGAGTATGGGAGTGTTTCCATACCCCAAGAGGCGTTTATTGCTGCTTTGCGTATGGGTGACGACGCCTAGCGGCGCTGTCGCCCAACGTGTCATCTGTCGGGCCAATGACTAGGGACGAGTTTCAATCCATCGCGCCAGCGCTCGGTTACGCTGTCCTGAAACCACGCCTCCTTCTCGTCCGCATGGTCCAAAACGATCGTCTGAAATGGTGCAGACATAGCCGATCTCTCGAATAGAAAGCGGAATAACCTTAGGACGGATCGCCGGTCGTCGTCCTGCACAGCCTCCGTGTTATCCGTTTCAGGCGGATAGTGCGCTTTCGAAGGCTGATCGAAGATCACAAAGGAAGGAACGGGGCGCGACCTTTCGCGAAACCAAGAGTGTAGCGCCATGTGTGTTGCCACGTGACAACCCACCCAGGTGTCTCCGCTTCCCATGTCTTCGAGCGGAATGGAGCCACGCGGTGTTTCGGAGATAACCGTCAGCTTCCGAACGTCTAATCGTGTTCTTCCGTGCGCATGCTCTAGCTCCAGTTCCCTGGTGTATTGCGTGATCTTCTCCTCAAGGTTCGCCTCGGCGTTGCGTAGCCGGGAAAGATAGTTTTCTCCGTCAAGATCCGACTCAAGCCTCCGAACTGTCCGTCTCAGTTCTTCGACTTGCTGCTCCAAAGCACTCTGCTCGTCCGCCGTAGCTTGCTGCTCCAGAAAAGCGCTTAGCCTGCCTTGAACGCGGGCTTGACGGGATCTGAGGTCTCGAGCGTCGCGGAGCGCCTCAGTTTGCTCAACGATGCGATTAATCTGAGCCTGACTTTCGCTAATTCGGGCTCGCAGGTTCGATTGGCGCTTTTCCAGTTCCGAAATATGGGCCTGCAGACGTGGCCCGCCGCTCGTTATCAGTTACCAGCCGAATTTGCTTCAGAAAGACGCGTTCCTCCATGAGGTCCCCACAGTCTTCATCAGGCACGTCGATAGGAAGTGCTGAAGGCTCGAAGCGCTCTCGAAGATAGCTTACGCGACCAGCAACCTCTTCTAGCTCAACCGTAGCTCCTTTCGCCGCTTTCCAACCATCCAAGATGCGAACTACCCACCAGCCTTCTAAGTCCTCCCTGAATTCTTTCCTCCGAGCTGCTTCACAAGCGAAGTGTATCTCGGCTTCAATGTCGGCCGCGATCGCTGCGATGTCGGGCGTTCCACTCACAACTTGAATCCGGCGGATAAGAGACAATCGATCTCCTGGGTCTGCCGCCATGAATTTGGATCGATCCTTCTGGCTTGTAGAGTTCGTCGAATTCGTCGCTGTTAGCTCAAGCTCCGCAAGTGCTGCCGACACGGCCAGATCATCCGACCCGGGCATCAGCTTTGCCAAGGGATCATGAGGGCTGACTTCGGATGTGGTTACGAGATGGAATTCGTGCTGGTCTGAGATCCCCTCATTCATTCGGTCCAGCCAAATGGCGAGCGTTCTCCAAAGCCCAGGATTATACTTGCTGAATAAAGTGTCAGCTTGAACGCTGTGCTTCAGCTGACTGTCGATCTGAAGGTTCCCACCCACAAACGTCACATCATCAATGGTTTCGATGACGATGCGACCAGTTGGATGCTTCTTATGTAACTGTAGCGCGCGTAGAAGCCCGTAACGAAGCTGGTAGAAGTAACCGGCTGCTGGTCCAGATGCCGACGACGATCCGGACTTTGGAATTGCGGTCGACATGCCGCTATTACGGTGCTGTTGATCGTAGAAGTCAATCCTACGACTTACTGCGACCCAAGCGCACCTTCATCCAGCTTATGTCAAACGGCGGAGGTGCTACGCGGCTTGAAGAGCCGCGAAGCCCGTAAACTGAGCCCGCACATTCTTGTTGGCGATCGGCGCCGCCAGCCGCTCCACCAGCGCCTGCAGCTCCGCCCTCTTGTCCGCCCCGCCTGGCACATAGCCCATCGCCCAATCCGGGCAGTCGCGCTCCTCGACTTGCCGTTCGGAGACCACCACCGCGGCATAGTGGCGCGGGTCGGCCTTGATCCGGGCATAGGCCGCGCGGACGGCGGACGGCGGGCCTTCCAGCAGCTGGAGGAAGCGGGTGGTGCCGACCACCAGCAGGCCGGTGATCCCGTCGCGCCCATTGTTGCGGCGGGACACGGCGAGAATGTCTTCGCACTCCGCCGGTCCGACGGGCGCGCGCATGGTCGAAATGTAGCAAAGCTGGAGGTAGGTCACGTCTGAACGCCTTTCACTGTCCCCACCCGGCAGCATGGTTCCGGCACGCTGACGCCGCTCATTGCCCCGGCACGCCGCACCGCAACAGCTGACAAAAAGATGGTGTGCAATGGTGTTAACCATCCGAAGCGCTCACCCCATCGCGTTGCCGATGGTCAGGAACACGTCGGCCAGGTTCAGCCCCAGCGACTGAAAGGCGACGATGCAGGCCAGGGCGATCAGCGCCACGATCAGCCCATATTCGATGGCGGTCGCGCCGTGCTCGTCAGCGAGCAAACGGAAGAATGACATGGCTGTCCACTTCATCAACGATCCGGCGGTGTCGGGGCTTAGAAGCTGCAACTTGCCACGGGTTAAGCGCGGCTCGAAAGGGCTGTCCTATTTGGATTTGCGCTGACAGGCTCTCGCGATGGCCGCGCTTAACCCCCCTCCACCTCGCTCCGCCTTGCCAAAGGCGACACATGCGCGCCGTCCAACCCGCGTCAGCGCGTCACCCGAGTCAACTTCCCCAGAGCAAAAGTCCTACAGCCAATCGTGGTCCGTCCCCGAGTGTCGCTTTTGACCAACGGCGAGAAGCCGTCATGGAAGTGAATTCCATGACGTCGAAGCTGTCGGCGTACCGCCGCAGCCCGGCCGGGTGCTTGAACGCTCTACGCGCAAGTCGAAGCGTCGCTTCGCGTCGTTCGCCTTGCGCTCGGTGTTCATCAGCTGGACAGCTGAACGCACCAAATTCGCCACAAACAATGCCTATATGCCTGCCCATGAAGAAGATTCTCTCCGGACTCGCGCTTCTTTCGCTTTCCTTCGCCGCGCCCGTTTCCGCAACCGCGCAAAGCTCGCTGGAAGGCAAGTGGACCAACCCGAAGCGGAACGTCGTCATCGACGTCGATCGCTGCGCGGGCAATTCCTATTGCGGCAAGGTCGTCTGGGCCTCGAAAAAGGCGGACGACAAGGTCGAGGGGCCGTTGGTCGGCAAGCAGTTGATGAGCGGCTTCCGGCCCGACGGCCGCGGCGGTTATCGCGGCCGGGTCTATGAACCCAAGCGCAAGCTCAGCGGCAACGCCACCATCCGCCAGGAAGGCAGCAATACCCTGGTCGTGAAGGGCTGCGCGCTCGCCGGCCTGATCTGCAAGACGCAGCGCTGGTATCGCGCCGGCTAATCGAGCCAGCCTTCGCCGCCGAAGCTGCCGCCCAGCACCGCCGCCTGCAACGCCGCCATATCGTCAGCCCAGTAACGGTCGGCGGTGAAATGCGGGGTTAGCGCCCGCACCTTGCCGTGGATCGCCGCGATCCCGGCGCTGGTTGTCAGCGGCGCGTGATAATCGATGCCCTCCGCCGCCGCGATCAGCTCGACGCCGATCACTCCGGCGGCGTTGCGGGCGATCTGCCCCGCCTTGCGCGCCGCGATCGGTGCCATCGACACATGATCCTCCTGCCCCGCCGACGTCGGGATGGAATCGACGCTTGCCGGGAAGGCGAGACTCTTGTTCTCGCTAACCAGCGCCGCCGCGGTGACCTGCGGGATCATCAACCCTGAATTGACCCCGCTGTCCTCGGTCAGGAAGGGCGGCAGGCCGCTCATCTTCGGGTCGACCAGCACGCTCGTCCGCCGTTCCGACAGGCTGCCCACTTCGCACAGCGCCATGACGATGGTGTCCGCCGCGAAGGCCACCGGCTGGGCATGGAAGTTGCCGCCCGAAATCGCCTCGTCCGTATCGGGAAACACGATCGGATTGTCCGTCACCGCCCCCGCCTCGATCGTTAGCGTTCGGGCTGCGTTGGTCAGCAGGTCGAGCGCGGCGCCCATCACCTGCGGCTGGCAGCGGAAGCTGTACGGGTCCTGCACCCGCCCGCAGCGGCCATGCGAGCTGAGGATCTCGCTTCCGTGGAGCAGCCCAGCGATCGCCGAAGCCACCCGGATCTGCCCCGGCTGACCGCGAAGCTGAGAGATGCGCGAGTCGAAGGGCTTGGCCGAGCCCTTCAACGCATCCACCGACATCGCCCCCGCCGTCACCGCCGCCGCGAACACCCGCTCGCCGGAGAACAAAGCGTCGAGCGCCAGCGCGGTGCTCGCCTGCGTGCCGTTGATCAGCGCCAGGCCTTCCTTGGGGCCAAGCTGCAGCGGTTCGCGGCCCAGCTTCTGCAGCGCCGCGGCCGCCGGCATCACCTCGCTCGCCAGGTCGATCCGGCCGTGACCCATCAGCGCGGCAACCAGGTGCGCCAGCGGTGCGAGATCGCCCGAAGCACCGACGCTGCCCTGGCTCGGGATCACCGGCATCGCGTCATTGTCGACCAGCGCCTGCAGCGCCTCGGTCGCCGCCGGCCGAACACCCGAGTAACCTCGCCCCAGCCCCAGCAACTTCAGCACGATCATCAGCCGGACGACGTGCCGCGGCAGCGGATCGCCGATGCCGGCACTATGGGACAGGATGAGGTTGGTCTGCAGCTCCGCCAGCCGCGCATCGGGAATGCGGGTGTTGGCAAGCAGGCCGAAGCCGGTGTTGACGCCGTAGACGGTCTCACCGCCAGCGACGATGCGGTCGACGGCCGCGGCGGAGGCGGCAATGCGCTGCATCGACGTGTCGTCGAGCCTGCAGGCGCTGCCCAACCAGATCCGCCGCAACTGGGCGAGGTCGAGCTGTTCGGGATCGAGGATCAACATGGTGGGACGGTGCCAGATTCCGGCGCCGCTGTCAGGGCGCGATCTCCTGCCCGTCCCAGGCGAAGCAGCGGCCGCTTTGCGTCGGTGTGAGGCCATCCATGACGTCCAGCAGATATCCGGCGGATTGCGCCGGCGTGAAAAGCTTGCCGGCGGCGACGCCGCGCTGAAACGGCTTGCTGAGCGCGGTGTCCACGGTGCCGGGATGGAGGCCGGCGCAGACCGCCAGCGGTCGGGTACGGGCAACCTCGATCGCGAGCGTGCGGATGAACATATTGAGTGCCGCCTTGGACGCGCGATAGCCGTACCAGCCGCCGACCCGATTGTCCCCGATACTGCCGACGCGGGCAGACAGCGCAGCGAACAACGATGGCGCGTCGCGCGCAAGCAAGGGCACGAAATGTTTCGCGACCAATATCGGTCCGATCGCATTCACCGCAAAGAGCTTCGCCAGCCGATCCTGCTGCAAGTCCTTGAGAGAACGTTCCGGCGACAGCCCTTCGTTATGCAACAGGCCGGCGGCGACGATGATGCGGGTCAGGCTGCCCTGCTCAGCGACGCGAGCGGCCGCGGCGGCAATGCTCGCCTCGGCTTCGATATCGACGTGAACTCCATCATCTCCATTGCGGGAGAGCCGCACTACGTCGAACCCGCGGGCTTCAAGACCGTCGCAGAGTGCCGCGCCGAGCCCACCGTTCGCGCCGATTACCGCTGCGCGACGCGCGCTCACCCGAGCATTGGCAGGTCAAGGCCCTGCTCGCGAGCACAGGCGACCGCCGCCTCATACCCGGCGTCGGCATGGCGCATGACGCCGGTGGCGGGGTCGTTCCAGAGCACGCGCTCAAGTCGGCGGGCGGCATCGTCGGTGCCGTCGGCGACGATCACCATCCCGGCGTGCTGCGAATAGCCCATGCCGACACCGCCGCCATGGTGAAGAGAGACCCAAGTGGCGCCCGACGCGGTGTTGAGGAGGGCGTTGAGCAGGGGCCAATCGCTGACGGCATCACTGCCGTCCTGCATCGCTTCGGTTTCACGGTTGGGCGAGGCGACGCTGCCGCTGTCGAGATGGTCGCGGCCGATGACGATCGGGGCGCTGACCTCGCCATTGCGGACCATTTCGTTGAAGGCGAGGCCGAGGCGGTGCCGCTGGCCAAGACCCACCCAGCAGATGCGCGCCGGAAGGCCCTGAAAGGCGATCCGTTCCCGAGCCATGTCGAGCCAGCGGTGGAGGTGCGGGTCGTCGGGTATCAGCTCTTTGACGCGCTGGTCGGTGCGGTAGATGTCCTCCGGATCGCCGCTCAGCGCCACCCATCGGAACGGGCCGATGCCGCGGCAGAAGAGCGGGCGAACGTAGGCGGGAACGAAGCCGGGGAAGTCGAAAGCATGGGAAACGCCGGTGTCCTTCGCTTCCTGCCGGATATTGTTGCCGTAATCGAAGACCGGGATGCCGAGATCCTTGAACGACAGCATCGCCTCGACATGGCGGGCGATGGAGATGCGCGCGGCATAAGCGACCGCAGCGGGGTCGCGTTCGCGCATGTCCTGCCACTTCGTGACGCTCCAACCGGCGGGGCAGTAGCCGTTGGCGGGATCATGGGCGCTGGTCTGATCGGTCAGCGCGTCGGGGCGGATGCCGCGCGCGAGCATTTCCGGCACCAGCTCGGCGGCATTGCCGAGCAGGCCGACGCTGGTCGGCTCGGTGGCCGACTGGATGATCTCCAGCGCCTCGTCGATGCTGTCGGCGCGGCGGTCGAGGTAGCGAGTCTCCAGCCGTTTCTGGATGCGGCTTTCCTGCACCTCGATGGCGATGCAGTGGGCGCCGGCCATCACTGCCGCGAGGGGCTGCGCACCGCCCATTCCGCCAAGGCCGGCGGTGAGGATCCATTTGCCGCTGAGATCGCCGCCGAAATGCTGACGTCCCATCTCGGCGAAGGTCTCGTACGTGCCTTGGACGATGCCCTGCGTGCCGATGTAAATCCAGCTGCCCGCGGTCATCTGTCCGTACATCATCAGCCCGGCGCGATCGAGCTGGTTGAACGTCTCCCACGTCGCCCACCTGGGAACGATGTTGGAGTTGGCGATCAACACGCGGGGCGCGTCGGGGTGGGTGCGGAAGACACCGACCGGCTTGCCCGACTGCACCAGAAGGGTCTGGTCCTGTTCCAGCCGCTCGAGGGTCTCAACGATCTTGTCGAAGCATTCCCAATTGCGCGCGGCGCGGCCGATGCCGCCGTAGACGACCAGGCTCTGCGGATCCTCCGCGACCTCCTCGTCGAGATTGTTCATCAGCATCCGCACGGCGGCTTCGGTGGTCCAGTGCTTCGCCACGATTCCGCTGCCCCGGCGGGCGCGAATGTGGCGGCTATTGTCGCGGCGGTCGGTCATCAGCGCCTCTTCAATTTGCCGCCATGACGCCAGCGTTCGAACGCGACCACAAGCGTGCCGACGATCAGAAAGGCCAGGGCAATGCCACCGGCATTGAGCAACGTCTGGCTCCAGCCGAGCTTGGCGACATCAATGAAGGGATATGGATATTTGCCGTCCGCCTGCCCCCGGGCCAGCGCATAGGCGAAATAGGCGATCGGGTAGGCTGCCCAGATCAAGGGTGCGCTCCAGGCGAGGCGGGCGCGCGGGGCGAAGAACAGCCACCACAGGGTCATCAGCACAGGCGAGGCCTTATGGTTGAGGAAGTCGGCGACCGCCGCCGCGCCACCCAGCGGCTTCAATCCTTCCAGAAGGACGGCGAACACGATCCCGACCAGCGCCAGCGCCATGGTGAGGCCGCCAAGCACCACCGGTCCAAGCGGGCGGCCGACCGCCACCAAGGTCATCGCGATAGCGACAAGCAGGTTGGTGATGATGGTGAAGAAGCGCAGGATCACCCACAGGGTACCGGTGACGTCGCCGATGTTGGCGTAGCTCGCCGCGAACTGGATCGACACGCCCATCCAGCAGGTGATGGCGACGACCGCTGCGAAATACCTAGGCATCCAGTCCTCCGACCACACGCCGTTCCGGCCCGGGCAAGCCGATCCAATAGCCGAGCTCGGCCAGGCTCTCGACCCGCCAGACGCAAAGGTCCGCATCCTTGCCCGGCGCGAGACTGCCGATCTGCCGCTCCAGCCCGAGCGCGCGAGCGGCGTTGATCGTCATGCCTGCGATGGCTTCCTCCGGCGACAGGCCGAAGAGGGTGCAAGCCATGTTCATTGCCAGGGTCGGCGACAGCAAAGGCGAAGTGCCGGGATTGCAGTCGGTCGCGACCGCGATCGGCACGCCATAGGCGCGGAGCAGGTCGATTGGCGGCTTGCGGGTTTCCTGGAGCGCGTAGAAGGCGCCGGGGAGGAGCACGGCAACCGTGCCCGCTTCAGCCATCGCCGCGATGCCATCCTCGTCCACATGTTCGAGGTGATCGCACGATAGCGCATGGTAGCGGGCGGCCAGCTTGGCGCCGCCCCGGTTGCTGAGCTGTTCGGCGTGAAGGCGAACTTCCAGCCCGTGGTTTTGGGCGGCATCGAACAGGCGCTCGACCTCGTGCGGAAGAAAGCCGATGCCTTCGCAGAATGCGTCGACGCTGGTGGCGAGCCCGGCTTTGGCCACGGCGGGCAGCATCTCGTCGATTGCTTCGTCGACGAAGGCCGTGCGGTCCTTACCGCGCGGCATGGCATGAAGGGCGAGCAGGGTGCCGACGATGCGAACCGGTTCGCTGCTCCCAAGTGCCTTGGCGACATTGAGCAGGCGAAGCTCGGCACGGGTGTCGAGGCCGTAGCCGGACTTGACCTCCACCGTGGTGCAGCCGCCCGCCATCAGGGCGCGTAGGCGCCGGCGCGCGGACTCAAGCAGTTCGGTCGCGGACGATGCGCGTGTGCGCTCGACCGTCGAAGCGATGCCGCCACCGGCGCGCGCGATTTCTTCGTAGCTCGCACCGGCGCGGCGCATGGCATGTTCGTCGGCACGGGTGCCGCCGAAGACGAGATGGGTGTGACAGTCGATCAGGCCTGGCGTGACCCAGGCGCCGCCCAGCGGCACTACCTCCTGCGCGCGGTAGCCGGCCAGCTCGGCGCGCCGCCCGACGCGGACGATGCGCCCGTCCTGGATGCCGATCGCAGCGTTGGTGATGATCCCGAGCGGGCCGTCGCCGACGGGCTCCAGCGTGGCGACGTGACAGTCGGTAAGCAGGCGATCCCACATCGGCTTGGGCTTAGGACGGCCCGAGTGTAGGGTCCAGCCATGGGCGGTTGGCCGAACCTTGCGGACTTGCTGACGAGTGGTGACGCACCCGTGGCACTGCTCGGTGCGCCTCTGGCCGCCGGGTCGGTGACGAATGGGCGATGCGATCTGGCGCCAGCAATGCTTCGGCGGACGCTTGCGCGGATCGGGCTGTACGATGTCGAGACCAGGCGGTCGCTGAGCACGCGGGTCGCCGACCGCGGTGACATTGCGCTTGAGGGGCTTACGATTGAGCAGGCGACGGCGCCGATCCGCGAGGCGGCAGCGGCGTCAGTCGAGGCGCATGGGCTGACCCTGTTGATCGGCGGCAACAATGCCGTGACCCGGCCAGGGGTGCTGGCGGTCGGCGGCGACCTGTCGACGGTGGGACTGATCACGCTGGACGCCCACTTCGACATGCGCGACTTGGATGCGGGCCTCAGCAACGGCAATCCGGTGCGGGCGCTGATCACGGATGGATTGCCGGGCGCGAACGTCGTCCAAATTGGACTGGCGCCATTCGCGAACAGCGAAGCGATGCACCGCGACGCGATCGATGCAGGTAATTGTGTTGTGACGATCGGCGACGTGCGGCGGGCCGGGATCGAACATGCGGTCGCCCGAGCCCTCGACCATGTCGCCCATTGCGACGCACTTGTGATCGACTGCGACATCGACGTGATCGATCGGGCGCAGTTTCCAGGCGCACCGGGCGCACGCGCCGGCGGAATGGCGGTCGACGACTTCTTCTGGGCAGTCCGCAAGCTGGCGTCCGGCCCGCGCGTGCGGGTGATGGACCTGGTGGAATGGGACCCGTCGCTGGATGCCGGCGACCTCAGCGCGCTTACGGCGGCGCGCTGGTTTGCGGAGTGCCTCGCGGGTTACGAAATGCGCTGAGCCTCAGCCTTGCGGCGGCCGAGCGCCGACATGGTCCGGAACGTGATGGAGAAACGCTGAAGCTCGCCGGGCACGATGCTGTGCTCCCATTCATGGCGCGCAGGGCCGGAGAGGAGGTAGGAGGAGCGCGGGGCCACGTGCAGGCTCGCGCGCTTGAACCCAGTCGAGGTGCGCTGACGGAAGCGCAGCGTCGCCGGCGAACCAAGCGAAATACCGACCACTTGCTCGAACACCGGCCGGTCGCGGTGCCAGCCGATGCCGGCGCCGGGATCGTAGCGGGCGAGCAAAGCATGAATGAAGGCGTCGGATGACAGGCCTGCGAACGCCGCCGCCTTGTCGCGCACCGCGACAAGCCAATCGGGGAACGGGTCGGCGCGCATGAAGCTGGCGTCGTTGAAATCGTATCGCCAGCCGAAGCTTTGAGTTCGGCGCTTGCCCTCCCAACCTTGGAACATGAAGGGCGGCAGGTCGATTGCGGACATTTGCGCGATCAGCGCGTCATGCTCGTCTTGGGTAAGCAGGTCGGCTTGGTACTGGAGGCCCGCAAGCAGGGGCTCGTCAAACAGGTCGCCCGTGGCCGTCACCCGAACAGCTCCTTCAGCTCGGACGGCCGCAGTTCGGGGGCGAGCTGGTCGAAGGTGCATTGCCGCGGCGCCTTGTCGGGGCGCCAGCGGACGAAGCCGGTGCCGTGGCGAAAGCGGCGGCCAGTGACCTGGTCGTACTTCACCTCCACCACCAGCTCGGGGCTGAGCGGCTGCCATTCGGCCGAGCGGGCGTTGGCCCAGCGGCTTGGCCCGCCGGGTGCGTCGCCGGTGAAACCGGGTGCCTGGATCAGCTTCTCCAGCTTGGCGGTAAGTTCGGGACGGTCCTCCGCCTTGAGCGCGGAGGTAAAGCCGATATGGTGGAGCAATCCTTCGTCGTCGTAGAGGCCGAGCAGGAGCGACCCCACCTCTCGCTTCTTCTCGGCGTAGCGGAAGCCGCCGACTACGCAGTCGGCAGTGCGGATCTGCTTGACCTTGACCATCGCCCGCTCACCCGAGCGATAGTCCTGATCGGTGCGCTTGGCGATGACGCCGTCGAGCGCACCGCCGCTGCGTTGAAGCCATCCGACCGCGGTTTGGCGATCGTGGGTGAGCGGCGACAGGTGCAGCGACTTTGCAGGATTGCGCTTGTGGAACTGCTCCAGCGCATTGCGCCGTTTGGAAAGGGGTTCGTCCGTAAACGATTCGCCATCCAGCAACAGAAGATCGAACAACATCAGCTCGGCGGGCGTCTGCTGCGACAATTTGCGGATGCGGCTTTCGGCTGGATGGAGGCGGAGTTGAAGCGCGTCGAAGGACAGGGCGTCGCCAACGGGGATGATCAGTTCGCCGTCGAGGAGGAAGTCGTCGTCCTTTAGAGCCGCAAGCATCGCAATGACTTCAGGAAAGTAGCGGGCGAGCGGCTTGCCGGACTTCGAGGTGAGGGTCACCTCATGGCCTTGCCGGCGCGCGAGGCATCGGAAGCCGTCCCATTTCGGTTCGAACTGCCAGCCTTCGCCATCCGGCAGTTCGGCGGCGAGTAGGGCTTCCATCGGTGCGGGGACGTCATCCGACATGGCGGAAACAATCGCCCGCCGGGCGCCCTGTTCCGTCAGGCCGCTTGTTCGAAGCGCTCGCTCATCTCCAGCCAGCGCGCCTCGGCCTCTTCCAGCGCCGCCGCGAGCTTGGCGCGGCGGCGGCTGAGCTCGCTCATCGGCAGTTCGGCGAGTTCCGGCGGCGCCGACTTGGGGTCGAACATTGCTCGGTCCAGTGCCGAGCATTGCTCCGCCAGCCGAGCGCTTTCCGCTTCGGCTTCGGCAGCGGCCTTCTTGAGGGCGCGGGCGTCCTCGCGATCCTTGGCGGCAGCCTTGCGATCCTGCTTGGCCCCCTTCGATTTGGCTTCCGACGGCTGGCCCCGGCCGAGGACGAAGTCGATGTAATCGTCGATGCTGCCGGTGAATTCGGTGGCAGCGCCGCCGTCCACCAGCACCAGCCGGTCGGCGGTCAGCTCGACCATGTGGCGGTCGTGGCTGACGATGATCACCGCACCGTCATAGCCGTTGAGCGCCTGAACCAGCGCCTCGCGGCTGTCGACGTCGAGGTGATTGGTCGGTTCGTCAAGGATCAGGAGGTGGGGCGCGTCGCGGGTGATCAGCGCCAGCGCCAGCCGGGCGCGCTCGCCGCCCGACAGCTTGCCGACCAAGGTTGTCGCCTTGTCGCCGGAAAAGCCGAAGCGGCCGAGTTGCGCCCGCACGGCGCCGGGCGTCGCGCCGCTCATTGCACGCATCATGTGCTGCAGCGGTGTTTCGTCGCCGTGCAGTTCCTCCACCTGGTACTGGGTGAAATAGCCGACCTTCATCTTGCCGGTTGCGTGCATTTCCCCCTCCATGGGGGCGAGCTGGGCGGCAAGCAGGCGGGCAAGCGTCGTCTTGCCGTTGCCGTTGCGGCCGAGCAAAGCGATGCGGTCGTCGGGATCGATGCGCAGGTTGAGGCGGCGCAGGATCGGTGTGTCGCCGTAACCGACGGACGCCATATCGAGCGTGATCAGCGGCGGGCGTAGCTCGGACGGGCTTGGGAAATCGAAGCTGAGGCTCGGATCCTCCGCAAGCGCCGCGATCGGCTGCATCTTGGCCAGCATCTTGGCGCGGGACTGCGCCTGCTTGGCGGTCGAAGCGCGGGCGCTGTTGCGGGCGACATAATCCTGAAGCCGGGCACGCTGGGCATCCTGCGCAGCCTGCGCCGCCGCGATCTGAGCGGCCCGCTCGGCCCGTTGCCGCTCAAAGCTGTCGTAGCCGCCGCTGTACAGCGTCACCTTGCCGCCCTCGAGGTGGAGGATCGTGTCGACGACATTGTTGAGCAGGTCGCGCT
Source organism: Sphingomonas piscis (assembly GCF_011300455.1). Lineage (NCBI taxonomy): Bacteria > Pseudomonadati > Pseudomonadota > Alphaproteobacteria > Sphingomonadales > Sphingomonadaceae > Sphingomonas > Sphingomonas piscis. The sequence continues at coordinate 1,579,665 of NZ_CP049869.1, read as the reverse complement.
CGTGGCTGATCACCACCAGTGTGCCAGGATAGCTCTTCAGAAAATTCTCGAGCCACAGCGTCGCTTCGAGGTCGAGGTGGTTGGAAGGCTCGTCGAGCAGCAGGAGGTCGGGACCGGAGAATAAGAGGCTGGCGAGCGCAACGCGCATCTTCCAGCCGCCGGAATAGCTGTCGAGCGGCCGGGCCTGCATTTCCTCGTCAAAGCCGAGGCCGAGGAGGATGCGCGCGGCGCGGGACTCGGCCGTGTAGGCATCGATGGCGATCAGCCGCTCGTAGACATGGCCCAGACGGTCCGGATCTTCGCAGCTTTCTGCCTCCGCCATCAGCGCGGCGCGCTCGGTATCCGCTGAAAGAACCGTCTCGAAGGGCGTACTGGTGCCGCTCGGCGCTTCCTGCGCGATATAGCCGAGGCGGGTTCGCTTAGGCATGTCGATCGAACCGCCGTCCGGTTCGATCTGGCCGATGATGGCCTTCATCAGCGTCGACTTGCCCGCCCCGTTGCGGCCGATCAGCCCGACACTGCTGCCCGGCGGGATGGCCGCGGATGCGCGGTCGAGGATCGTTCGCCCGCCAAGGCGAACCGTGATGCCGCTAATCGAAAGCATAAGCGCGCCCTTAGCAGCGGAATGCGGCGCGCCCAAGGCGGCGATGCGCAGACGCCAGATACAAAAAAGCCCGCCGGTTAGGCGGGCTGTTGTGGTGGTTGCGGGAGTAGGATTTGAACCTACGACCTTCAGGTTATGAGCCTGACGAGCTACCGGGCTGCTCCATCCCGCGTCACCGTCTTCACCGAAGTAGAACTTCGATGAAAAAGAAAAAGCCGCCGCTCGGCTAGGCCGGCAGCGGCTTTTTGAAACTGTGAATGGGTTCTTGCTTACGCCGCCAGCAAAGCCTGGCGACGACCTACTCTTCCACTGCTTAAGCAGTAGTACCATCGGCGCTGTCTGGTTTCACGGCCGAGTTCGGGATGGGATCGGGTGGGTCACAGACGCTATGGCCACCAAGCTATGGTGACGGCGCAAACAAGAGATCTAGAAACCGTGCTTTTGACCTTACTGGCGTCATCTAGCTGAGAACCAACCAATCGGCAGCAGAGCTGTCGATGATGGTGGGACTCTCAAGCGCGAACAGAGCAATTAGGACCGGTTAGCTCCACGCATTACTGCGCTTCCACACCCGGCCTATCAACGTGGTGGTCTTCCACGGCTCGATGATACCTTATCTTGAGGGAGGCTTCCCGCTTAGATGCTTTCAGCGGTTATCCCGTCCATGCATAGCTACCCTGCTGCGCGGCTGGCGCCACGACAGGTCCACCAGAGGCATGTTCAACCCGGTCCTCTCGTACTAGGGTCAACTCCTCTCAAGTATCGACGCCCACGGCAGATAGGGACCAAACTGTCTCGCGACGTTCTGAACCCAGCTCACGTACCACTTTAATTGGCGAACAGCCAAACCCTTGGGACCTGCTCCAGCCCCAGGATGTGATGAGCCGACATCGAGGTGCCAAACAACCCCGTCGATATGAGCTCTTGGGGGTTATCAGCCTGTTATCCCCGGCGTACCTTTTATCCGTTGAGCGATGGCCCTTCCACGAGGGACCACCGGATCACTATGACCGACTTTCGTCTCTGCTCGACTTGTCAGTCTCGCAGTCAGGCGGGCTTATGCCATTGCACTCTAACAGACGGTTTCCAACCGTCCTGAGCCCACCATCGCGCGCCTCCGTTACTCTTTAGGAGGCGACCGCCCCAGTCAAACTACCCGCCACAGAGGGTCCCTGCACCGGATAACGGTGCGAGGTTAGACTGTAGAAAACAACAGGGTGGTATTTCACATTGCGGCTCCACCCGAGCTGGCGCCCGAGCTTCAAAGCCTCCCACCTATTCTACACAATTGTTTCCCACAGCCACTCTGAAGCTGCAGTAAAGGTGCACGGGGTCTTTCCGTCTAACCGCGGGTACTCCGCATCTTCACGGAGAATTCAATTTCGCTGAGCATGTGCTGGAGACAGTGGGGAAGTCGTTACGCCATTCGTGCAGGTCGGAACTTACCCGACAAGGAATTTCGCTACCTTAGGACCGTTATAGTTACGGCCGCCGTTTACCTGGGCTTCAATTCGGAGCTTGCACTCCTCCTCTTAACCTTCAGGCACCGGGCAGGCGTCAG